>NZ_JBFAQA010000031.1:0-144483 GCF_040677005.1 Nonomuraea sp. NPDC049421 | reverse complement strand
CCCGGAAGTTAAGCTTCCCTGCGCCGATGGTACTGCACTCGGGAGGGTGTGGGAGAGTAGGTCACCGCCGCACAATCTTTCAAGGGAAGGGTCTCGACGCCAGGTTCTGGTGTTGGGGCCCTTTCCGCATGTCCGGACCCCTTTTTCCCGCATGGCCGGGGTCATCGGGTCGTCTTCGCATGGCCGAGGGTCTTTTCGGAGTGTTCCCAGGCTTGGAAGGTTGAGGTCGGGGGTTCTGGGGTGACTTGTGCTCTTTCGTTGCATTCAGGCGATCTTGCTGGGCGGGATTAGAGCGTGGGAGCTGGGGGCTTTTCGGGCATGGTGAAGTTCTGGTGGCGGTGGGGTGGTGGGCGGGTCACTCTGGGAGTGTGACGGGTTCTCATACTTCAGGGCAGGCGTCGGTGCAGGTGAGACGGCGGCGCCGGCGATTGCGGGTCCTTGCGTGGACGGTTGCGCCGGTTGCGTGCACGCTGGTGCTGGCGGGGGTTGTGGACATCGTCGCTGAGATGTTCGGGGTGCCGGGGTCGGTGCTCGCTGTGCTGGATGAGGCGGACAGCTTGATCAGCATCGCTGTCGGGGGTGTGGGATTGGTGGTGGTGACGGTGATGGTCATACGGACGCCGGTGGTGCCGCCGCGTGCGGGAGACGGTGGCGAAGCAGGGCAATTGGAGCGTTCCATATCCGTTGGAGAGGGGAATCCGGGAGTGGCCATGACGGGTGATGGGGCGACGGCCGTCAATGTGGGGCGGGTGGATGTGGCCGGGGACGTGCGGCTGGAGTCGCGGGCGCAGGTGCCGACGCGGCCGGTTCAGCTTGCGCCGCGGCCGCCGCTGCTGCTGGGCAGAGAGGAGGTGATCGGCGAGGTCAGGGAGCGGTTGCGGCGGGGGCCTGGGCGGCCGAGTGTGGTGGCGTTGCACGGGCTCGGTGGTGTGGGGAAGACGAGTGTGGCCGTTGAGTACGCCCATCGGTATCAGAGTGACTATCAGCTCGTCTGGCAACTGCCGGCGCACGATTCTGCGGTGTTGTCGGCGGCTTTTGCGCGGTTGGCGGCGTTGCTGGGGTTGCGGGAGACGGCCGACGCGGCCGATCCGGTGGATCAGGTGCATGCGGCGCTGGCCGCGCGTACGGAATCCTGGCTGCTGATTTTCGACAACGCGCCGGATGCCGGGACGGTGCGGCGGTATCTGCCGCCGGCGGGGCCCGGGCATGTGGTGGTCACCAGCAGGTCGGGGAGCTGGCCGCCGGAGCAGGGGCTGGAGGTGCCGGTGCTGGACCCGGACCCGGGGGCGGAGCTGGTGCTGGCGAGGTCGGGGCAGGAGGACGCGGTGACCGCCGCGGCGGTGGTGGCGGAGCTGGGCGCGTTGCCGCTGGCACTGGAGCAGGCGGCGGCGTTCATGGCGGAGACGGGGCTGCGGCCGGCCGAGTACCTGGAGCTGCTGCACGACCAGCGGGCCGAGCTGCTGGATCAGGGGCAGCCGTGGGGGCATCGGGAGCGGGTCACGACGACGTGGCAGCTGTCGTTCAGCAACCTGGAGCGCACCAGCCCGGAGGCGATCGCGCTGCTGCGGGTGCTGGCGTGCTGCTCGCACGAGCCGATTCCGTACCAGCTGCTGCTGTCGCCGCTCGAAGGGCGGGCGCCGCGTGAGGTGCTGGCGGCGGACCTGCGCAGGCAGCGGGCGTACGGACGGCTGCCGAGCGCGCGGCTGCGGCGGGTACGTGAGGTGCGGCCCTGGCTGAGTGCGGTGATGGTGCTCCAGGAGCTGCCGCGCGACCCGCTGGCGGTGAACGCGGCGGTGAGCGCGCTGCGCGGGCACAGCCTGATCAGCCATCCCGCGGACGGCCTGGTCTCGGTGCACCGGCTGGTGCAGGCCGTCACCCTCGACCAGCTCCCGCCGCCCGAGCAGCAGCGGTGGCGGGACGTCGCGGTCGTGCTCCTGGAGTCGGTGCTGCCGGCGGACCCGCTCGACGCCGCCGCCTGGCCCCGGTACGCCGAGCTGCTGCCGCACATCCTGACGGTGCTCACGCCGGTGTCGGCCGGCATGGACAAGACGGCGCAGTACCTGGGGGCGAGCGGCGACTACCGGACGGCGCGGGCGCTGTATGAGGAGATCTGCGCGGCGCTCGCGGCCCGGCTGGGGCCTGAGCATCCGTCCACGCTGACCGCCCGGCACGAGCTGGCGCGGTGGACGGGTGAGCTGGGGGACGCGGCGGCGGCCAGGGACATGTACGCGGAACTGCTGCCGCTGCGGGTGCTGGAGCTCGGGGCCACGCATCCGGACACGCTGGCCATCCGGCACGAGCTGGCACGGTGGACCGGTGAGCTGGGGGACGCGGCGTCGGCGCGGTGGCAGTACGCGAAGCTGCTGCCGATCGGGGAACGGGTGCAGGGAGCGGAGCATCCCGACACGCTGACCATCCGGCACGAGCTGGCGCGGTGGACGGGTGAGCTGGGGGACGCGGCGGCGGCCAGGGACATGTACGCCGAACTCGTGCCGATCCGGGAGCGGGTGCAGGGCGCCGAGCACCCCGACACGCTCGCGGCTCGGGCGAACCTGGCGTTGTGGACCGGCGAGGCGGGTGACCCGGCGGCGGCGCGCGACCGGTATGCGGCGTTGCTGCCGGTTCGCGAACGGGTGCAGGGAGCCGAGCATCCGGCCACGCTGATCACCCGGCACGAGCTGGCGCGGTGGACGGGTGAGCTGGGCGATGCGGTGGCGGCCAGGGACATGTACGCGGCGCTGCTCGTCGTACGGGAGCGGGTGTCCGGCGCCGACCATCCCGACGCGCTGACCATCCGGCATGAGCTGGCGAGGTGGACAGGTGAGCTGGGGGACGCGGCGGCGGCCAGGGACATGTACGCGGCGCTGCTGCCCATGCGCGAACGCGTCCAGGGGCGCGACCACCCCGACACGCTGGCCGCCTGGGCGAACCTGGCGTTGTGGACCGGCGAGGCGGGCGACCCGGCGCAGGCCCGCGACCACTGCGCGGCGCTGCTGCCCGTCAGGGAACGCGTGCTCGGCCCCCAGCACCCCGCCACCCTGCTCACCCGGCACGAGCTGGCCCGCTGGACGGGCGAGCTGGGCGACGCGGTCTCGGCCCGCGACCAGTACGCGGCGCTGCTGGTACGCCACGAGCACGCCTTCGGCGCCGAACACCCCGACACGCTGACGACCCGGCACAACCTGGCCTTCTGGACCGGGCAGGCGGGCGACCCGGAGACCGCGCGGGCCCTGTGTGCGGCCCTTCTGCCGGTGAGGGAACGGGTGCTCGGCGCTCACCATCCTGACGCCCTGACGACGTGGCACAACCTGGCGTACTGGACGGGGCAGGCGGGGGACGCGGAGGCGGCGCGCGACCTGTATGCGGCGTTGCTGCCGATCTGCGAGCGGGTGCTCGGCCCCGAACATCCCGACACGCTGACCGTCCGGCACGAGCTGGCCCGGTGGACCGGCGAGCTGGGCGACCCGGCGGCGGCAAGGGACGCCTACCTCGCGCTGCTCCCGCTGCGCGAACGAGCCTCCGGGCCCGAGCACCCCGACACGCTGACCGTCCGCGCCAACCTGGCCTATTGGACCGGGCAGGCGGGGGACGCGGCGGGCGCCAGGGATCGGTACGCGGCGCTGCTCCCGGTCAGGGAACGCGTGCTCGGCCCCGGCCATCCGGTGACGCGGTCGACGAGGGAGCAGCTCGCCTATTGGACGGAACGGGCCTAGCGCCGCCTCGCCGTCTCAGCGCCGAACAGGTTAGGTGGCGGGGCTGCTCATCGCAGCGTCAGGCGGGCGATGCGGCCGGATTCGCCGGAGGCCCAGCAGGCCAGGTCGCGGGTGCAGCTCACCGTGTCGAACGAGCCGGTGTCGAAGGTCTGCCAGGTCCGGCCGGCCGACCAGGAGACGTCGCTGCCGGACGGGCCTACGGCGATGGCGGCGAAGGGCAGGGGGGCAGCCAGGCGACGCCCGATCGGTAGGCGGGTGGGGGCGTGGTGGCGGGCTGCCAGGAGGCGCCGCCGTCCCGGGTGATCGCGGCGGCGTGGGGTGACGCCTCTTCCGGGCGGTAGTCGCCGCCGACCGCGATGCCCCGGTGCCGGTCGCGGAAGGCCAGGGCGAAGACGCCGCGTGCCGGGTCGGCGGCCGGGATCGGGGTGTCGGCGACCGTCCACGTACGGCCACGGTCGGCCGAGTGGAACACGCGGGAGCGGTCGGCTCCGCCGGTGGCCAGCCAGACGTCCCGCGCGCCGGCCACGGTCAGGCACTGCCCGCTCGCCGCGAACCCCGCCTCGCCGGGCAGCGCCGGCGGCATGCCGTCCGGGGACAGGACCTGCCAGCTCCGCCCGCCGTCGTCGGTGGCGAGGATGCGGAAGCGGCCGTCCACGGGGTCGCTCATCGCGAGGCCGTGCCGCCGGTCGAAGAAGGCGAGGCAGTCGTAGAAGGCGCGCGGCTCGTCGTTCCGGTACGTCTCCGTCCAGGTGCGCCCGCCGTCCTCGGTGCGGTAGACGCGCGAGTCGGTGCCCTCGCCGATGGACAGCGCCACGGCCCGGTCCGCGTCGAACGCCTCGATGTCGCGGAACTGCAGCGCCTCGGTGCCGGGCGGGGAGACGTTCCGCCAGGTACGGCCGCCGTTCACGGTGCGCAGCACGACGCCCTCCGAGCCGGAGGCCCACACCACGTCCCTGCTGATGGGAGCCAGGCCGCGCAGGCGCGCGGTCACCCCGGTCTCCTTGAGCTCCCAGCCGAGCCGGGGCGGGCCTGCCTGGGCGGGCGGCGAGACGAGCAGCGGGACGAGCAGCGGGGCGGCCAGGACGAGAGCCGCCGACAGCGCGCACCATGCGCAACGAAGCCTCATGCCGGGCAAACTAGCCCAAAGGATCAACGTCGTCCATGCTCGTCGCACGCTCGGCGTCCGGGGCGAGGAACGCCGAGACGAGCGCGTTCACCCGCTCAGGGCACTGCCGGTTCGACCAGTGGCCGACGCCTTCCAGCAGCTCGAAGCGGGCGCCGGGGATGAGTGCGGCGGCGGCTCTCGTACGGGCCTGGGGCACGCCGATGTCCTTGTCGCCCTGGACGAGCAGGACGGGGCAGGTGATCTCGGGCAGGCGCGGGCGCAGGTCGACGCGCATGCGGAGGGGACCGATGGAGCCGTTCTGCCAGTCGGACGAGCCCGCGCCGCCCGCCCGTACCTCGTCGAGGATCTCGTCCACGATCTCGTCGAAGTCCGGGACAGGCCCCGCGAACAGCGCCCGGCGGGCGAACGACGCCACCTGCGCGCGCGTCCTGAGCAGCGCGCCCGGCAGCGTCCTGTTGAGCAGCGGCAGCTTGGCGGTGAGCCAGAGGAGCTGGTGCACGACGGGCGGGAACGCCAGGATGCCGGCCGGGGCGAGCGCCACTAGCCGGTCCACGCGGCGCGGATGCTCGATGGCGGTGGCGAGCGCGAGCGCGCCGCCCTGCGACAGGCCGACCAGGGCGGCCGAGCCGAGGCCGAAGTGATCGAGTACGTCGGTGACGCAGCGCAGCATGCGCTCGTGGGTGGCCCGGCCCTGCCACGGGCGGCTCTTGCCCTGCTTCGGCCAGTCGGGCGCGAGGACGAAGTGGTCCGGCGCGAGGACGGGGATGAGACGTCGCCAGCTCAGCAGCGCGTTGTCGACGCCGGCGCCGCTGAGCAGCACCACCGGCGGCGCCTCGGGGTCGCCCGCGACGTGGACGTGCAGGCGGCCCTCGGGGAAGGTCAGGTACGTGCCGCGCGGCTCGCTCATCCGCCGCCCCCGTTCGCGGCGCGGTGAGCTTCCCAGCGCTGCCACAGCGCCGGCAGCTCGCTCTCCAGGAAGCGGTAGAGCTCGTTGACGTTGTCCAGGCGCCTGCGGCGCTCGGGCGAGCCGCCGGCCAGCACGCGCAGGCCGGCCTCGGTGATCTCGCGGAAGGCGGCCGTCTTGGCGTAGCGGGCGGCCAGCATGCGGCTCCACCCGTCGGGCGCGATGCGGAAGTACTCCTGCCGCTCGCCCCTGCGCCGCACGCCCTCGACCAGTCCGCTGGGTGTCAGGAGCCTGGTCGCGCTGCTGATCGAGCTGCGGCTGACGCCCAGCACCTCGGAGAGCCGGGCGGCGCTCTGCTCGGGCGGGTCGCTGATGAGCAGCCAGCCGATCACGCGGCCGGCGATCAGCGGCATGCCCTCCTTGGCGAAGAAGCTCGCGACGTCGTCGACGAAGTCCAGCTCGGCGTCGGTGGGGGCGTCGTCCATGCCGCCATATTACGGTCATTGCAGTCATTACTGCAATGACAGAAAGATTGTCACGTCCGCTAGCCTGGCTGCCGATCAGGCGGACACGGCAGGAGGGACAGCGCATGGACGGTGGACGACCGGCGGACGATGTGCTGCTCGGCATGGTCGCCGACCAGCTCGGCGCAGCCATGGGCGCGCCCTGGGAGGTGCGTGACGGCATGGCCAAGGGGCCCGGCACCCTCGCGGTCGTGCTCGGTGCCGACCACACCGGCCGCCCCTCCCACCTTGACCTCGACTTCGTGCTCAACGTCGACCGGCCGCACGAGACCACGATCTCCGACTGCGTGACCGGATACGGCTCCACCCCCGAGCAGGTCGCCGCCCAGGCCGTACGGATGTGGCTGGACACGACCGGCAGCGCCTTGCTCGAACTCCTCGTGCAGGACGGCTCCCACGCCGCCCACTTCGCCCCCGGCGACCCCGACGGGCTGCCCGGCTGGCATGCCATTCACGGCGGCATCAACGGCTGGGGCGTGGGTGACGAGCACGACGCCGTCCAGCGGTGGGCCGTGCAGCACGCCCTGCTGCCTCCCCTGGCGTCTTCGCTGAAGGGCGCGTTCGATCGCGAGCAGCTGGTGGGGGTCAAGCTGTTCTTCGGCGGCGGCCAGGGCTCGGAGGTCGCGGAGGTCCGCGTCGGCGGCGTCTGCCACGACGCGGCCTCGGAGGCGCTGGCCGAGCTCGGCTGGCCGCGCCCGGAGCGCGGCTTCTCCTACGCCCGCACCTTCGTCCTCCTCGTCCACCAGGACGAGGACTGACCAAAGGCGACGACCCGGACGCCCAAAAGGGACTCGCACGTGGTGGTGCGGGTCCCTTTGTGTGTGGGGTGAGGGATCCATACGTGGTGGTGCGGGTCCCTCTGTGTTTGTGTGGGGTGAGGGACTCGCATCGGGTGGTGTGGGTCCCTCTGCGTGGGGGGTGAGGGCCCGCACGTGGTGGTGCGGGGCCCTTGGGTGCTTCGGAAAGCTACTTGGGGAGGACCAGGAGGGCATCGCCCACTGTGCGCTCCGCGCCGTCCGAGGGGCGGTTGACGACCTTCTTGCCGACCACCATGGCCGTGGAGCCGCCGCCGTCCAGGTTGATCGCCTGGGTGGCGCCCAGCCAGCGCATGAACTGGGCGGCCTCCACGAAGTTCGCGCCGACGGTCTCGCCGGGGCGGCGGCCGTCGATGGTGGCCAGGATGAGGCTGCCGTTGCGGGTCGTGCCGAGGAGGGTGCGGGGGTGGCGGCGGAGGATCATGTTGATCGAGTCGTGCCCGTCCCGCTTGGCGGTGATCTTCACCTTGCCGTTGCGGACCAGCCCCACGCCGCCGGAGATGACGTGCAGGTCGGGGGCGAGCTTGAGCGCCCGCTTGGTACGCAGGTCCACGACCTTCGTCACGATCTTGACGGTCCAGCCCTGCCAGGCGTGCTCGTTGATCCAGTCGGCGGCCAGGCCGTTGCCGTGCAGCACGCGCATCCCGGCGGCGACGGCGGCGCCGGACGCGCGCAGGCCGACGACCTTGCCGTTGGCGTCGAGGACGGCGTCGGTGCCGCCGGAGGGGGTCTTGGCGCCCCACTCCTCGGTGTAGAGGACCAGCTCGTCGGTGGTGGCGGCCCGGTTGACGCCGTTGACCTCGACCTTGGTGCCGTCCTGGGAGACGGCGGTGACGTCGGTCCTCAGCTCGGTGATCTTCGCTGTACGGCCCTTGAGCACGACGGCGGAGCGCCCGGGCACGGCCTCGCTCAGCAGCCGGCCACCGACCACGGAGGCGCCGACCGGCTCACCGCGCAGCGCCTTGGAGGTGTGGATGTTGAAGAAGCCGCCGTTGACGCCGACCAGCGCCTTGCCCGCCTTCACCATCGAGGAGACGGTCTCGCGCTTGGCCACGCTGCGGCCGAGGGAGGCGGCGTACGAGCCGCGGAACACCCGCGAGTCGACCATGACGACCTTGGCGCTCCACGGGCCGGTGGTCTTGAGCCCGTCGTCGCCGAGATAGTCGACCTTGACCTTCAGGCCCGCTTCCTTCAGCTTCTTGGCGGCCTTCTCGGCCTTCTTCTTGTCCTTCAGCGGCCACATGCCGACGCGGACCATGTAGACGGTCTGCGAGGGAGCGTCGGCGACGCCCGGCCTGACCACCTTCTGGACGCTGGGCGTCTCGCCGGCGGCCTCCACTTCGGCGGCCTTGGCCTCTGCGGTGTGCTGCATCCCGTAGTCGCGGCCGCTGGGCATCAAGACGGTCAGCGTGTAGCCGTCGGTGGCGGAGCCCGCCTGCACGTCGTACAGGTCGATGCCCTGCGTGACGGTGGTCATCGTCTTGGTCGGCACGGGTCGCGCGCCCAGCGGGAACTTCGCCGACGGGAACCGTACCGTGCGCTGTTCCGCGGTCGCGGGCAGCGCCGTGAGGGCGAGCGCCGCGGCTATGGCCAGGCCGCCGGCGATCGTGCGTCGAGACATGAACTCTCCATAGGGCGGTGCAAGGGACCGCACCATAGTGGCGAGATCAAGGACCCCGGGGCAGGAGAACGCGCCAACTGGGTAAAGAGGTTACGAGATTGACATCGCCCTCCAGTACCATGCGTATATGACTTGTATCCGCATGTGGTGGCGGCCGGCAGACGGCCGCTGATTCGCCCATGCGGGGGCCGTCCCAGAGACGGCCCTTCACATCATGCGAGGTCCTCTCCGGGGCGGCACGAGACCCAGGAGAGATCCCATGAACGACGTCGTCCTGACCGGTGACCGCCCGACCGGGCCGCTGCATCTCGGCCACTACTTCGGCTCCCTGGCCAACCGGGTCGAGCTGCAGGGCCGATATCCGATGTACGTGCTGGTCGCCGACTACCAAGTGATCACCGACCGCGACACGCCGGGCGAGATCCGGCGTAACACCACGGACCTCGTGCTCGACTACCTCGCGGTCGGCATCGACCCGGCGCGGGCCGTGATCTTCCAGCACAGCGCGATCCCCGAGCTGAACCAGCTCCTGCTGCCCTTCCTGAGCCTCGTGTCGGTGGCGGAGCTGCGGCGCAACCCCACGGTGAAGGACGAGATCGCGCACAGCTCGCAGCGGGCGGTGAGCGGGCTGATGTTCACCTATCCGGTGCACCAGGCGGCCGACATCCTGTTCTGCAAGGGCACGCTGGTGCCGGTGGGCAAGGACCAGTTGCCGCACGTGGAGGTGACGCGGCTGGTGGCGCGGCGCTTCAACGAGCGTTACGGCCCGGTGTTCCCGCTGCCCGAGGCCATGATGGGGGAGCAGCCGCTGCTCAAGGGACTCGACGGCGGCAAGATGAGCAAGAGCAGGGGCAACGCCATCGCCCTGTCGGCCACCGAGGACGAGACCGCCGCCCTCATCAGGAAGGCCCGCACCGATGCCGAGCGGCACATCACCTTCGACGAGGAGCGCCGCCCCGAGGTGGCCAACCTGCTCACGCTGGCCGGGCTGTGCCTCGGCCGGTCGCCGCGCGAGCTGGCCGAGGAGATCGGCGACGGCGGCGCGGCGACGCTCAAGCGGGTGACGACGGAGGCGGTCAACGAGTTCCTGCGGCCGATCAGGAAGCGGCGGGCCGAGCTGGGCGAGGGCGACGTGCGCCGGATCCTGGCCGAGGGGAACGTGCGGGCGCGCGAGCGGGCGGTGCTGACGCTGGAGGAGGTGCAGCAGGCCATAGGCTTGTCAGCTTCTCGGTCGTGAACGACCGAGCTTGCAGCTCCTCGCCGTCGATGGCTTCGACGGTCCGGTCCGCGTCAGGCAGCGTGACTCACTGCCCAGCCCGTCGCACCGCGTGAGGCGATGTTCCGGGCTGCGTTGACGTCGGCGTGCTCAGCGAAACCGCACGACGTACACGAGAAGGTGGCCTGGTCAGGCCGGTTGCGCTTGTCCACATGCCCGCAGTGCGAGCACTGCTGTGAGGTATGGGCCGCATCCACGGCGATCACCGCCACTCCTGCCCGGACCGCCTTGTAGGCGATGAAAGCTCCGAGCTGATGGAAACTCCAGGAGTGCAGCGTGACCCGCTGGGGCTTGCGAAGCCGTACCCGCTTGCGGATGCCCTGGAGATCCTCCAGAGCGATCCCGCGCCCGGTGCGTTCTGCCTCGGTCACGATGCTTTTGGCGATGACGTGGTTGACCTGCGCGGCGAACCGCGCCTCTCGACGACGCCGCCGTTTCAGCAGCCGCTTGGCGGATTTGGTCCGCCTGGCCTGCAGGCGGCGGCGAAGCCGGCGATGACGGTGGCGGACCGCGTTCAGTCCCTTGCCGCAATGACGGACCCCATCGGAGGTGGTGGCGATGTTGGCGATACCCAGATCCACCCCGACGAAGCCGTCCGGTTCCGACAGCGGCTGCTCGGCCACCTCGACCGTGGCATGCAAGAACCACATCCCATCCCGGCAGACCAGATCCGACTCACCGCGTCGATGGGCGGCCAGCAGCGCCAGTTGCCGCGCCGAGCCGGTGAAGGCCACCCCTTTCAGCCGCCCGGCGGTCGTCCAGATCGACACCGTCCGCGCATCATGCTGCCAGGACAGGCACCGATCGTCATACGGCTGCGCCGCCGACGATCGGAAAGAGATCGGCCGGGCCTCGATGCCGGCCCGGCGTGATGAGCCCAGCCTGCCCAGGTTCCCGGCGGCCAGGTTGGCGTGCAGGGTGCGATAGGCGTCGCACACCTTCTTGATCACATGCTGGGCGGCCTGGGCGGCCAGCCCGAACTCGGCCTTGACCCGGTCGTAGGTGTGCTTGCGCAGGTCGAAGGTGCGGAAACAGCGGTGCTGGAACGCCAGTGCCGCGACCAGATTCGCCGCTCGGTTGACGGCGTCCAGGGTGGCTTCCAGCGCCGACGCCTGCTGCGGCGTCGGCAGGAGCTTCACCTGCACCACCAGTTTCACAGTCGAACACACTATCGTTTGGTCCCTGTCGCCGCGATGGGAACCCAAACCCCGATATCCGCACAGGGCGAACCGTCGTCTCCACGCTGCATGCCCATTCGGTCTTCACATCCACGTACCGGCGCGGGGTGTTCACCGACGAACTCCTGCGTCGCTGTGACGAAATCATGATCGAGGTATGCGACAGCTTCGGCGCCGACCTGGTCGAGTTCAACGGCGAGCACGACCATGTCCACCTGCTGGTCCACCACCCTCCCAAGGTCACGCTCTCGACGCTGGTCACCTCACTCAAAGGCGTTTCCGCCCGGCGCCATCTGTGGGGCGGGCACTTCTGGTCGCCCAGCACTTCGCCGCCTCCTGCGGCGGTGCGCCCTCGAACATCATCAAGGAGTACATCGAGAACCAGACACGGCCAGGCTGATCCGCCCACCCGAACCAGCCGTCACGCCACCGCTCAGGCCTGGAGACCCCCGGCGCCGTCGTTTCCTCCCAGGCGTAAACGCCCGGGGTTCCACGCCAGATTCGGCTGAACGCCGCCGGGAACGAGCGTTCGCCCGCGCGCCTGACGAACGCCCGCGTCAGCGGTTCTCCCTGCGGAAGGACTCCAGCGCCAGTAACGCCACATGCAGGGACAGGCAGGACTCGACGTCATCGAGGTCGGTGTCGAGGATGCGCTCAAGGCGGCGCAGCCGGTCGTAGAAGGCGGGCCTGGACAGGTGGGCCTTCTGGGCGGCGACCGCCTTGTTGCGCCCGCAGTCGAGGTAGATGCGCAGGATGCGGGTCAGGTCGCCGCCGCGCTGCGCGTCGTGGGCCAGCAGCGGGCCCAGCTCCCGCTCGGCGAACGTCTGCAGCCGCGCGTCGTCGCGCAGCAGGTGGAGCAGGCCGCGCAGGCGCAGGTCTGGCAGGCGGTAGTAGGCGCGGCCGTCGGGCTGGCGGACCGCCACCTCGGCGACCTGCTCGGCTTCGAGGAAGCTGCGGCGTACGTCCTTGATGGACTCGACGACCGAGCCGGCCGCCAGCACGAACGCGGCCCCGCACAGGCCGCGCAGCCGCTCGGCGAGCACGGTCAGCGCGGGCTCTGCCTGGGTGCGCGGGGGGAGCGGCAGCAGCACGCCCACGCGCTCCTGGTCGAGCGCGCCCACCAGGGCGGGCAGGCGGGCATCGCGGCAGGCGGCGGCGGTGCACTCGGCCAGCTCCCCGAGCTGCGCCTGCCCGTCGAGCGCCTGGTCGATGTGCTCGGTGGGCCGGATGACCACGCTGATGAGCCGCCGCCCGGTGAGCGGCACGCCCACCGCGCGGGCACGGGCGGCGGCCTCGTCGGGGTCGGCGTAGGCGTGGGTGAGTATGCCGGTGAGGATGGTGCCGTGGGCCTGGCGTTCGAGCGACTCCTGGTGGCGCTCCAGCAGGCGGCCCAGGGCGAGCGTGGTGGCGGCCCGCTCGGCGAGCACCATGTCGCGCGGTGACGGCTTGCTGTCGCAGAGCAGGATGAGCCGCCCCCAGTCCTGCCCGCGCGCCCCGACGGTGGTGACCAGCCAGCCGGAGGCCGGATCGTACGCCGTGCGCTCGGCCGGCGCGACCGCCCGCGACCTGGTCTCCCACCCGGCGAGCAGGGCGCCCGCGTCGCGCCCCGCGGACTCGCAGGCCAGCACCTGGTGGGCGAGGTTCTCCAGCAGCACGGGCCGGCCGGACAGCCGGGCCACCTGCGCCAGCACCTCGGCGGGTGACGCGCCCTCGACCGACAGCTCGGTGAAGACCTCGTGCAGCTGCTCGGAGGCGCGCAGCTCTTCGAGCTGGATGTCGATGATCCGGGAGTGCACCGATTCGGTGATCTGGACGAACGGGGTCTCCCTGGTCAGCACGATGACCGGTAGGCCGTGCTCCTCGGCGGCCTTGGTCACCGCGCGCGGCAGCTCGCGGACGAACCTGCGGCCCAGCTCCACGACCAGCCCCGACGCCCCGACGGAGGAGAGCTCGCCGATGTAGTCGGCGAGTTTCTCGGGGTCCTCGGGCAGGGCGACGCCCGTGGTGAGCACGAGCTCCCCGCCGCGCAGGAGGTGAGCGATGTCGGCGATCTCGCCGACGTGCACCCACCGCACCTTGGTGTCCAGCCGGTCCGCGCCCGCGACCACACGCGGGCTGCCGCGGCGCACGGTCTCCAGGGCGAGGACGTCGGCGATGGTGGGGAGCACGGGGCAGAGCCTAGCCGATCAACCTGTAAGAACGCCCACGGGGTGAATGACACGTTGTCGGACATGTCATGGGTTGAGATCCTCTTCGCGATATTCCCGGCGGGGTTCGCGAACGCGCAGCTCGACGCGGCGAATCTTGCCGGAGATCGTCTTCGGCAGGTCGTCGAATTCGATGCGCCGCACCCGCTTGTACGGCGCCAGCTCCCTGCGGCAGTGCTCGAAGATCGACCTCGCGGTGTCCTCGCCGGGTTCGAAGCCGGGAGCCAGCAGCACGTACGCCTTCGGCACCGCCAGGCGTACCGGGTCGGGGGCGGGCACCACGGCGGCCTCGGCCACGGCCGGGTGCTCCAGCAGCACGCTCTCCAGCTCGAACGGCGAGATGCGGTAGTCGGAGGCCTTGAAGACGTCGTCGGTCCTGCCCACGTAGGTGATGTAGCCGTCCTGGTCGCGGGTGGCGACGTCGCCGGTGTGGTAGAAGCCGCCGCGCATCGCGTCGCCCGATCCGCCGACATATCCGGACATGAGGCCGAGGGGGCGGCGGTCGTCCAGCGGCAGGCAGATCTCCCCGTCGTCCCCCTGCTCGCCGGTGACCGGGTCGATCAGCACGACTTCGTAACCGGGCAGCGGGCGCCCCATCGACCCCGGCCTGACCTGCTCGCCCGGCGCGTTGCCGATCTGCGCCGTCGTCTCGGTCTGCCCGTAGCCGTCCCTGATCGTGATGCCCCACGCCTTGGCGACCTGGTCGATGATCTCGGGGTTGAGCGGCTCGCCGGCGGCGACGGCCGTGCGCAGGGGCAGCCTCCAGGCGGTGAGGTCCTCCTGGATGAGCATCCGCCACACCGTGGGCGGCGCGCAGAACGTGGTCACCCGCTCGTCGCGCAGCACCTCCAGCAGCGCGGGCGCGGAGAAGCGCCGGTAGTCGTGGATCAGCACGGTCGCCCCGGCGTTCCAGGGGGCGAAGACGTTGCTCCAGGCGTGCTTGGCCCAGCCCGGCGATGAGACGTTGAGGTGCACGTCGCCCGGCCTGATCCCGATCCAGAACATCGTGGACAGGTGGCCGGTCGGGTAGGAGGCGTGGGTGTGCTCGACCAGCTTCGGCTGGGAGGTCGTGCCGGAGGTGAAGTAGAGCAGCAGCGTGTCGTCGGCCCTGGTCGGCGCGTCGGGGGTGAAGAACGTGCCCGCCTCGTACGCCTCGTGGAAGGGCAGCCAGCCGAACGCGTCGCCCACGGCGATCTTCGTGTACTCGCCGGCTCCGAACTTGCCGGCGTCGGCCGCGTTCGCGATGACGTGGGACACCCCGCCGCGCTGGATGCGCTCGGTGACGTCCTTCGCGGTCAGCAGCGTGGTGGCGGGGATGATGACCGCGCCCAGCTTCATCGCGGCGAGCAGCGCCTCCCACAGCTCGGCCTGGTTGCCCAGCATGAGCAGGATCCGCTCGCCCCGCCGCACGCCCTGCTCGTGCAGCCAGTTGGCGACCTGGTTGGAGCGGGCCGACAGCTCGGCGAAGGTGTAGGAGGCGCTGCTCTCGCCGACGATCTTGAGAGCGACGGCCTCGGGGGTATCGGCGGCCAGCACCCCGTCGAACCAGTCGAGCGCCCAGTTGAACTCGGCCGGTCTGGGCCAGCGGAAGTCGCGCCTGGCGGTGCCGGGGCCGGCGTCGAGGAGGAAGTCGCGGGCGGCACGGAAATCGCTCATGCCCGGGATCCTGCTACGGCGCGAGCCGCCGCTCAAGACCGTCGAGCAGCGACACGAGACCGAAGTCGAAACACAGCGCCCGGATGGCGGCGGGATCGTCGTAGACGTCCATGTCGATGCTCTCCAGCATCTCGGGGTGGTCCGCGGCGGCCTTGCGGACGGTGGCGCGCATCTCGTCGGCGTCGTAGTCGCGGTCGCCCATCGTGGCGTTCCAGGCGATCTCGGGGATCGTCATGCCGAACACGTACGCGGTGAGCGTGGAGCCGGCGAAGTCGACGTCGAAGCCCTTGAACCCGGCGGCCTTGAGCATCCGGCGCATCCGGTCGGCGACCCGCATCGCGTTGGGCCCGAGCGCGGGCAGGCGGCCGATCAGGTCGCCCGACCAGGGGTGGCGCAGGACCACCTCGCGCATGCTGTAGGCCAGCACGGACGTGGCGTCGCGCCAGCCCACCTCGTCGGGGTCGGGCACGGTCATCTCCGCCCACACCTCGTCGTAGGCGAGTTCGAGCAGCTCGTCCTTGTGAGCGACGTACCAGTAGAGGCTGGTGGCGCCGGCGCCCAGCTTGGCGCCGAGCTTGCGCATGCTGAGGCCGCTCAGCCCCTCCTGGTCGAGCAGTTCGACGGCGGCGGCGACGATCTCCTCCCTGCTGCGGCCGGGGGCGGCGCTCTTGCGGGGCTCGCGGACCCAGACGGAGGAGAACGGCTTGCTGCTCATGCCCCCAGGATAAAACCACTCGCACACTGTGCGAGAGTGTCGTACGGTGTGCGAGTGAACTCGAACACCGTACGAGACCCGCGCCGATGGTGGATCCTGGCCGCCCTCTGCCTGGCATTGCTGGTGCTGGTCATCGACAACACCGTCCTCAACCTGGCCATCCCGTCGCTCAACCAGGAGCTGGGCGCGACGCCGTCGGACATCCAATGGATCCTCGACGCGTACGTGCTGGCCTTCGCCGGCCTGCTGCTGACCGCGGGCAGCCTGTCCGACAAGTACGGCCGCCGCCGCTTCCTCATCGTCGGGCTGGCGTTCTTCGGCGGCGCGTCCCTGCTGGCCCTGGTCGTCACCGAGCCCTGGCAGCTGATCGCCGCCCGCTTCCTCATGGGCGTCGGCGGCTCGCTGGTGATGCCGTCCACGCTGTCGATCCTGATGACCGTCTTCGACGCCGACGAGCGGCGCAAGGCGATGGCGGGCTGGAGCGCGGTGGCCCTGGTCGGCATGGTGTCGGGGCCCACGCTCGGCGGCTTCCTGCTGGAGCACTACTGGTGGGGCTCGGTCTTCCTGCTGAACGTGCCGGTGGCGGCGATCGCCATCGTGGCCGCCGTCGTCCTGATGCCCGAGAGCCGCAGCCCGGCGCGCAGGATCGACCCGGTCGGCGTGGTGCTGTCGATCGTCGGCCTGACCGCGGGCGTCTACGTGATCATCGAGCGGGAGTGGAACCTTCCGATCATCGCGCTCGCGGTGCTCGCGCTGGCCGCGTTCGTCATCTGGGAGCGCAGGCAGGAGCAGCCGATGCTGCCGCTGCACCTGTTCGCCAACCGCAACTTCAGCGGGGCCTCGTTCTCGATTCTGCTCATGTCGTTCGGCGCCGGCGCCGTGATGCTCATGCTGACCCAGTACCTGCAGTTCGTGCTGGGCTACGGGGAGATGCAGGCGGGGCTCGCCATGCTGCCGTACGCCGTGGCCGCCGCGATCTTCAACGGCGTGGGCGCCGGGCTCGGGCGGCGACTGAGCAACCGGGTGCTGGTCGGCGCCGGGCTGCTGCTCATGGCGGGCGGCTTCGTGGTGATGGCGCTGACCACCGGCTATCTGCCGCTGCTGACCGGCCTGGTGATCATGGGCATGGGCGGCGGGCTGGCGGGGCCGTCGGCGTACGCCTCGCTGATGGGCGCCATCCCCATCGATCACGCCGGGGTCGGCTCCGCGCTCAACGACACCGTGCAGCAGGTGGGCATGGCGCTCAGCATCGCGGTGCTCGGC
The DNA here is from genome assembly GCF_040677005.1 of Nonomuraea sp. NPDC049421. Lineage (NCBI taxonomy): Bacteria > Bacillati > Actinomycetota > Actinomycetes > Streptosporangiales > Streptosporangiaceae > Nonomuraea > Nonomuraea sp. NPDC049421. The sequence goes on along the minus strand of NZ_JBFAQA010000031.1, from coordinate 127,485 downwards.
AGCGTGCTGGCCGGGCGCTACACCTCGGAGATGCCGGCCGATCTGCCGGCCGCCGCCAGGGAGTCGATCGGCGGCGCGCACGGGCTCGGGCTCGCCGACGTCGCCAACGAGGCGTTCACCTCGGCCATGCACCTCGGCTCGTGGGTGGGCGGCGCCTTCTGCGTGGCCGCCGCGCTGCTGGCCGTCAGCGTGCTGCGCCCGCCGGCGCCCGCCGCCGCTCCCGCGCCCGCACCGGAGGGCAGCCCCGTGTGACGGGTTTCCACTGTGTAAGGCATTTTCCCGCCGCGTCGACACGTTGCACGTAGGAGGGCACCCGACCGGAAAGGGATACTCGATAACATGTCGGACCTACTCGCGCGCCACCGGGCAGTGCTGCCCAACTGGCTGGCACTCAACTACAACGAGCCCATCGAGATCGTCAGCGGCAAGGGCAACCGCGTCATCGACGCGGACGGCAAGAGCTACCTCGACTTCTTCGCCGGGATCCTGACCAACATGATCGGGTATGACGTGCCGGAGGTGCGCGAGGCCGTCGAGCGCCAGCTCGCCACCGGCGTCGTCCACACCAGCACGGTCTACCTGCTGCGGGGGCAGATCGAGCTGGCCGAGAAGATCGCGCGGGTGTCCGGCATCCCCGACGCCAAGGTGTTCTTCACCAACTCGGGCACCGAGGCCAACGAGACCGCGCTGCTGCTGGCGACGTACGCGCGGAAGAGCGACCAGGTGCTGGCCATGCGGCAGAGCTACCACGGCCGCAGCTTCGGCGCGATCAGCGTCACCGCCAACCGGTCGTGGAAGAACAACTCGCTCTCCCCGCTCAACGTGCACTTCCTGCACGGCGCCGACCGGCACCTGACCCAGTTCAAGGGCCTGTCGGACGCCGACTACATCAAGGCGTGCGTGGACGACCTGCGCCACGTCCTGGCCACCTCCGTCTCCAACGACGTGGCAGCGCTCATCGCCGAGCCGATCCAGGGCGTGGGCGGGTTCACGATGGCCCCCGACGGGCTGTTCGCCGCCTACAAGGAGGTGCTGGACGAGCAGGGCATCCTGTTCATCTCCGACGAGGTGCAGACCGGCTGGGGCCGCACCGGCGGCTCGTTCTTCGGCATCGGCGACCACGGCGTGACGCCCGACATGATGACCTTCGCCAAGGGGCTCGGCAACGGGTTCGCGGTGGGCGGCGTCGTCGCGCGCGGCGACCTCATGGACGCGCCGCACGCGGTGGGCCTGTCCACCTTCGGCGGCAACCCCATCGCCATGGCCGCCGCCAACGCCACCCTCGACTACGTGCTCGACCACGACCTCCAGGCCAACGCGGCCCGTACCGGGGAGATCATCATCAGCGGGCTCAAGGCCGCGGCGCAGCGCCTGTCCGTGGTGAAGGACGTGCGCGGCAAGGGCCTGATGTTCGCCGTCGAGCTGGAGAGCCCCGCCCAGGCGGGCCGCTTCATGGAGCTGACCAAGCGGGCGGGCCTGCTGGCCGGCAAGGGCGGCCTGTACGGCACCGCCATCCGCATGGCGCCGCCGCTCACCCTCAGCGTGGACGAGGCCACCGAGGGGCTCGGCATCATCGTGACCGCCCTGGAGACCATCGACGCGGAGGCAGCGGCCCAGTGAAGTCCGTCAAGCACTGGATCGGCGGCGCACTCGCCGACGGTGACTCCGCGCGTACCGCGGAGATCTTCAACCCGGCCACCGGCGAGGTGAGCGGCCACGTCGCGCTCGCCTCGGCCGCCGACGTGGACGCCGCCGTCGCGGCGGCCGTCGCGGCCTACCCCGCCTGGCGGGACGCCTCGCTCACCAAGCGTACGCAGGTGCTGTTCCGCTTCCGCGAGCTGATGTACGCCCACCGCGACGAGCTGGCCGCCCTCATCTCGGCCGAGCACGGCAAGGTGCACTCCGACGCGCTCGGCGAGGTGGCCCGCGGCCTGGAGGTCGTCGAGTTCGCCTGCGGGATCCCGCACCTGCTCAAGGGCGGCTTCTCCGAGGGCGTCTCGACCCGGGTCGACTCCTACTCGATCCGCCAGCCGCTGGGCGTGGTGGCCGGCATCACGCCGTTCAACTTCCCGGCCATGGTGCCGATGTGGATGTACCCGGTCGCGATCGCCTGCGGCAACGCGTTCGTGCTGAAGCCGTCGGAGCGCGACCCGTCGGCCTCGCTGCTCATGGCGCGGCTGTGGCAGGAGGCGGGGCTGCCGGACGGCGTGTTCAGCGTCGTGCAGGGCGACAAGGTGAGCGTGGACCGGCTGCTCGAGCACCCCGACGTGCGCGCGGTGTCGTTCGTCGGCTCCACCCCGATCGCCAAGTACGTCTACGAGACCGGCACCGCCCACGGCAAGCGCGTCCAGGCGCTCGGCGGCGCCAAGAACCACATGCTGGTGCTGCCCGACGCCGACCTCGACCTGGTGGCCGACTCGGCGGTCTCGGCCGGGTTCGGCTCGGCGGGGGAGCGGTGCATGGCGATCTCCGTCGTGCTGGCCGTGGACCCGATCGGCGACGAGCTGGTGGGCAAGATCGTCGAGCGGGTCGGCAGGCTCGTGGTCGGCCCGGGCGACGACACCAAGTCCGAGATGGGGCCGCTCGTCACCGGGCCGCACCGCGACAAGGTCGCCTCCTACCTCGACCTCGGCGTCGAGGAGGGTGCCAAGCTGGTCGTGGACGGCCGCGAGACGCCCGTGCTGGGCGGCGGCAAGGCGGCCGGGACGCCCGGCTTCTGGCTCGGGCCGACCGTGCTCGACCACGTGCCGGTCGGGTCGCGCACGCACACCGACGAGATCTTCGGCCCGGTGCTGTCGATCGTGCGCGTCTCCTCGTACGAGGAGGGCCTGGAGGTCATCAACAACGGCCTGTACGGCAACGGCACCGCCATCTTCACCAACGACGGCGGCGCGGCCAGGCGCTTCCAGAACGAGGTCGAGGTCGGCATGATCGGGATCAACGTGCCGATCCCGGTGCCCATGGCGTTCTACAGCTTCGGCGGCTGGAAGTCGTCGTTGTTCGGCGACACCCACGTGCACGGCACCGAGGGCGTGCACTTCTACACCCGCGGCAAGGTCGTCACCTCCCGCTGGCTCGACCCCTCGCACGGCGGCGTGAACCTGGGCTTCCCCACGAACGGGTAAGCGGCGCTCACGGGCGGGAGGAACGACCGTTCCTCCCGCTCCCGTCCCCGGTAAGCTCCAGCACGACGGACAAGGGGGGACATCGTGAACGGTCGTCGTACTTATGCCCTGGCGCTCGCCGCGACGGCGCTGGTAGCGGGCATGGGGGCGGCGGCTGTTCCCGGGCCTAACGGCGTGCGGCCCAAGCCGACGCCCACGGCCAAGCCCAGCGCGACCCCCACGCCCACGCCGAGCGCCACCCAGCTCGACGGCACGCTGCAGATCCTCACCTACCGCGGCTACGCCGAGTACGGCGGCGTCAGCTCCCGCGTCAACTGGGTCGGCTCGTTCGAGAAGGAGACCGGCTGCCGCATCGCCAGGCTCGACATCGCGCAGACCGCGGAGGAGCTGGCCGCGCGGGTGGACGACCGGCCCTACGACGTCGTCACGGCCGGTCCCGTGCTGGCGGCCGACCTGATCCAGCGCAAGTGGGCGCAGCCGGTCGACCCGGCCAAGGTGAGCGGCTACACCGACCTCGACAAGCGGTTCCGCGACATGACCACCGTGTCGGGCAAGCCGTACGGGGTGCCGTACCTGTGGGCGTACGACGAGTTCGTCCGCGACCGGAACACGGGCGGCGACCTCGATCAGGTGTTCTCCTCGACGCGGGCGGCGCTCAGGGACAGCCCGCTGACGATCGCCGCCGCGGCGCTGGCCGAGGGGGCGAAGGAGCCGTACGAGCTGAGCGAGGCCGACCTCGACAAGGCGATGGCGCTGCTCGACCGCAACAAGGACCGCACCTACTGGCGCAACCCCGTCGACCTCGTCAAGGGCTTCGCGACGGGCGCGCTCGACTATGCCCAGCTCACCCCCTACTACCGGCTGCTCCTGCAGAAGGCGGGGGTGCCCCTTGAGACCGTGAAGACGCGGGCCACGCTCGGCTGGCTCGACTCCTGGATGCTCAGCGCGAACGTCCCCGACGCCACCTGCGCCTACCGCTGGCTCAACTGGGTGACCGCGACGGACGCGCAGCGCGACGCCGCCGCCTGGACGGGCATGGCGCCCGCCAACGGCAAGGCGTGCAAGGGGCGGGCCAGGGCGATGTGCCGGACGTACGGGATGGGCGACGACAAGCGGCTCGGCAAGGTGCACTTCGCGGTGCGGCCGCCCGGCGATTGCCGCGCGGACGACGGGGAATGCACTGACTACGCCACCTGGGCCAAGCGGTGGCAGGAGCTCATGAAGTAACTGGTGGCCGCCCCCACCCGAATGTGCCGCGGGCTCGCCCTTCTCCCCCCTGGGCGGGCTCGCTCTGAGGCGCCCCGGGCCTTCCCCTCTGTCCCGGGGCGTCTCGCCGCGCTCGTCGTGCGTCAGCGGGACGGGAAGGCCACCACGGTGGCCATGGGCGCCGGCACGAGGGCCTCGGCGCAGTCGGCGCACGCGAGGACCGGTCCGTCGTCGGGCAGGCGGCCCACGCGCACGCGCGGGCGCGGCCATCGCTTGTGGCAGACGACGCAGGCGTCGCCGTCGCGCTGGGCCCAGGTCAGGCCCTCAGGGTCGAACGTCAACATGTCCTGCGCCGTTCTGGTCGCACCCCAGCTCATCACGCTCCCACCGCCCATGGGACTCTCCGCATGTCGCAACCGTTATAACCCTGACCGTGGCCGTGAGCGTCCTGCTGAGCGTCAAGTCAGGGTGAATTCTCTACCCGAGCGACGCCTTTTACACCACAAAAACGGGCAACCAGCCGCAAGCTGGGTGCCCGTTTCGTAGGGTTTCGTCTAGAGGTCGGCGATGGCCTTCTCCAGGATGCCGAGGCCCTCCTCCAGCAGGTGCTCGGGGATGACCAGCGGTGGCAGGAAGCGCAGCACGTTGCCGTACGTGCCGGCCGTCAGCACCAGCAGGCCCTCCGCGTGGCAGCGCTTGACGACCTCCGCGACGGCCGCCGGGTTCGGCTCCTTGGTGCCCGGCTCGACCAGCTCGATCGCGATCATCGCGCCCCGGCCCCTGACGTCCCCGATCACGCCGAAGCGCTCCTTGAGCGCCTCCAGGCGGGGCAGCATGATCTCGCCGATCCGCCTGGCCCTGGCCACCAGGTCGTCGGACTCGATCGTCTCCAGCACGCCCAGCGCGGCCTCGCAGGCGAGCGGGTTGCCGCCGTACGTGCCGCCGAGCCCGCCCGCGTGCACCTTGTCCATGATCTCCGCGCGCCCGGTCACCGCCGCCAGCGGCAGGCCGCCCGCGATGCCCTTGGCCGTGGTGATGATGTCCGGCACGACGCCCTCGTCCTCGCAGGCGAACAGCGTCCCCGTACGCGCGAAGCCGGTCTGCACCTCGTCGGCCACGAACACGATGCCGTTCTCGCGGCAGAACTCCGCGATGCGCGGCAGGAAACCCCTGGCCGGCACGATGAAGCCGCCCTCGCCGGCGATCGGCTCGATCACCACGGCGGCCACGTTCTGCGCGCCGATCTGCTTGGTGATGAGGTCGATGGCCTGCTCGGCCGCCTCATCCGCGCAGTTGTCAGGGCCCGTCGGCCAGCGGAACGGGTAGGCCAGCGGCACCCGGTAGACCTCCGGCGCGAACGGCCCGAACCCCTGCTTGTACGGCATGTTCTTGGCCGTCAGCGTCATCGTCAGCAGCGTGCGGCCGTGGTAGCCGTGGTCGAACACGACGACCCCCGGGCGGCCCGTCGCGTGCCGGGCGATCTTGACCGCGTTCTCCACGGCCTCGGCGCCCGAGTTGACCAGGAACGTACGCTTCTCGTGCTCGCCCGGCGTCAGCTCGTTGAGCTTCTCGCACACCTGCACGTACGACTCGTACGGGGTGACCATGAAGCAGGTGTGGGTGAACTCGGCGACCTGCTTCCGCACCCGCTCGACGACCTTGGGCGCGGCGTTGCCCACGTTCGTCACGGCGATGCCGGAGCCGAAGTCGATCAGCGAGTTCCCGTCGGCGTCCTGCACCACCCCGCCGCCCGCGCGGGTGACGAAGACCGGCAGGGTCGTGCCGATGCCGGGTGGGACGGCGGCCTGCTTGCGGGCCAGCAACTCCTGCGACTTCGGGCCTGGGATGGCGGTCACGACGCGCCGCTCCTGGGGAATGCTCATGCTTCGACGTTATGGCGGGCTTTCACCTGCGCCGATACGTCGATATGTAACACTGGGAGTGGTCGTCTTAGCCGAAATGGACAAATTCCGCATGCCGCCTACGCTGCAGACCGTCATGCGCCGCATGCACCTGAGGCCGCTGGCCGGCACCTCGGGGCCCGGCGTGCTGGACGCGGCCGTCCGCTGGGTCGCCGTCAGCGAGCTGGCCGACCCGACACCCTACCTGGAGGGCGGCGAGCTCCTGCTCACCACCGGCCTGCGCATGGACGGCGACCTGACCTGCTACGTCGCCCGCCTCGTCAGGCGCGGGGTGGCCGGGCTCGGATTCGGCGTCGGGGTCTCGCACGCGGAGACGCCGCCCGCCCTCGTCGAGGCCGCCGAGGCAGCGGGGCTGCCGCTGCTCGAGGTGCCGCGCGAGACGCCGTTCATCGCCATCGGCAAGGTCGTGAGCGAGCTGCTCGCGGCCGAGCAGTACGAGGAGATCAGCCGCGCCTTCGCCGCCCAGGGCCGGCTGACGCGGGCGGCGCTGCGGCCCGAGGGCCTGCACGCCGTCATCGACCGGCTCGCCAAGGAGGTCGGCGGATGGGCGGCGCTGCTGGACGAGTCGGGCGAGGTCCGCCACGCCACGCAGGGGGCCAGGACGGACGCGGTCGCCGCCGAGCTCTCCCGCCGTCGCGGCCGCCCCCTGGACACCCTCCGGTCCTCCGGCGCGGGCCCCTCCGACGCGGCCGAAGGGCGCGGAGCGGGCGACGGGGGGCTGTCGCCCGGTGCTCGGCCGGGGCGGGCCGAGGCGCGGATGCCGGCGAGTCTGGCGCTCTCCGCGCCCGGTGAGCACATCGTGGTGCAGCCGCTGGGTGGTGGCGGGCGGCCGCGGGGGTTCTTCGCCGTCGGGGCCGGGCACGCGTTCACGCCCGTCACGCAGACCGTGATCAACGCCGCAGGCTCGCTGCTCACCCTGTCCATGGAGCAGGGCAGAGCGCAGCGCGCGGCCGAGCGCAGCCTGCGGGCCGCCGTGCTGGAGCTGCTGCTGGCGGGGGAGGAGGAGCGGGCCAGGGCGGTGCTGGGCCGGCTGGGCGGCCGGCTGCCCGCCGCACCCGTGGTGGTGCTCGCGGCGGGCCCCGACGCGCTGGACGCGCTGGAGGCGGTGACGTTCACCGCGCTGACCGGCGTTCCGGACGTCGTCGCGCTCGTCCCCGAGCCGGAGGCGGATGAGGTGGCGCTGAGCGCGGGCACGCCGGTCGGGGCGAGCCTGCCCACCGGCTACGGCACCCTGCGCGACGCGCTCGACCAGGCCAGACGGGCCCTGGAGGCGGCCCTGGACACGCGCAGGGGCCCGGTCGTCGGGTTCGGCGAGCTCGCGGGGCAGGGGCTGCTCGCGCTGCTCGACCCGGCCGCCGCCCACGCGTTCTCGACGGCGGTGCTGGCCCCGCTCACCGCGTACGGCTCCCGCGCCGACCTCATGGAGTCGCTGCGGGCGTACCTGGAGAGCAACGGCCACTGGGACGCCGCGGCGCAGCGGCTCGGCGTGCACCGCCACACGCTGCGCTACCGCATGAGACGCGTCGCGGAGCTGCTGGGCCGCGACCTGGAGGACCCCGGCGTGCGCGCGGAGCTGTGGCTCGCCCTGGAGGCGGCCGGCCGCCCGCCGCTGCGCAGCCGCGCTACTCCGGCTTCTCGACCTGGTAACAGCAGATGATCGCGGTCGTCACGGCCTCGTACGTGCGCCCGTCGCGCAGGTGCCCGGCCCGCTCCAGGCTGATCGCGCCCTGAGCGGCCGCCCAGAGCGCGTCGGCGATCTTGCGGGGCTGCGTCGGGATGAGGTAGCCGGCCGAGATGCAGTCGGCGATGACGCGGTCGAGGATGTTCAGGGCGGCGCGGGCGAGGGTGCGGGCGCGTTCGCTGGGCTCGAAGCCGGGGATCGCGCGCTCGAACATGAGGCTGTAGTAGCCGGGCTCCGACAGGCACGCCTGCCGGTAGGCGGGGCCGAGCGCGGTCAGGTGCTCGTACGGGTTGCGCCGCTGCGGCACGGCCTCCAGATAGCGGCGGAAGCGCTCGAACCCCTCCAGATAGAGCGCCTCCGCCAGCCCTTCCCTGTTGCCGAACATCGTGTAGATGACGGTCGTCGTGCAGCCGGCTTCCGCGGCGATCCTGCGCATGGTGAGGCTGTCGGGCCCGTCGCTCTGGAGCAGGTTGACGGCCACGTCGAGGAGACGCGAGCGGAGTTCGTCGTGGGTGGCGCGCTCGCCCAGGAGGTAGGCGCCCTGCAGTCCCAGAGGCGTCGAGGTCATGAGACCTCCCTTGTGGCCAAGGAGCTATGCGTCCTTGTGACCTCACGTCGTTCGGTCACGGGGCCCACGCCTTTCTGATCGGGGGCCCACCGCGCTGGAGACCCGCACCCGATGACTTAGCCATGGCGGAGATCCCTCAAACCACTCCGCATGGTAAACATCCCGAATTGGGTCTACTTCTGTTACATCATGGGTATACAACAGGGCTTGTACTTAACGGTGAGCCCTCGTGTGAGTCTTGTGCATCGTGGTGTAAATCCCCCGCGCACGCGTGGCATAACGTCGGGGTATGGACGTGCGTACCTTCTGGCTGGCCGGCCGCGCCGCGACCGGGGAGACCGAGCTCACTGTCACCAACCCCCACGACGGCCGCGCGGTCGCGCGGCACTGGGTGCCCACCGACGACCAGGTGGAGGAGGCCGTCGAGGCCGCCGCCGCGGTCGCCGGCCAGGCCGCCGCGCTGCCCGTGCACGTACGCGCCGAGGCGCTCGCCCACGTCTCGCGCCGCCTCGCCGAGCGGGCCGACGAGATCGCCCACCTCATCACCGCCGAGAACGGCAAGCCCATCATGTGGGCGCGCGGCGAGGTGAGCAGGGCCGTCGCCACCTTCCGCTTCGCCGCCGAGGAGACCCGCCGCTGGTCCGGCGGCGTGCAGCGGCTCGACAGCGAGCCCGCCGCGGCCGGGCGCCTCGCCTACGTCTCGCGCGTGCCCAAGGGCCCCGTGCTGGCGATCACCCCGTTCAACTTCCCGCTGAACCTGGTCGCCCACAAGGTCGCCCCCGCCATCGCCGTCGGCGCGCCCGTCATCGTCAAGCCCGCGCCCGCCACCCCGCTGTCCTCGCTGCTGCTCGGTGAGATCCTGGCCGAGACCGACCTGCCCGCCGGCATGTTCTCGGTGCTGCCCATCGAGAACGAGCGCGCCTCCGCCCTCGTGACCGACTCCCGGCTGCCCGTCGTGTCGTTCACCGGCTCGGCGCCCGTCGGCTACGCCATCGCCGACCAGGTGCCGCGCAAGCACGTGACGCTGGAGCTGGGCGGCAACGCCGCCGCCGTCGTGCTCGCCGACGCCGACCTCGACTGGGCCGCCCAGCGCATCGCCCTCTACTCCAACTACCAGGCCGGGCAGAGCTGCATCGCCGTCCAGCGGGTGATCGTCGAGCAGTCCGTCTACGACGCGTTCGCCGAGCGGCTGCTGCCCGCCGTCAACGCGCTCGTCACCGGCGACCCCGCCGACGAGAAGACCCAGGTCGGGCCGCTCGTCTCCGAGGCCGCCGCCGAGCGGGTCGAGCAGTGGGTGCGCGAGGCGGTCGACGCCGGCGCCACCCTGCTCGCGGGCGGCGGGCGCGACGGCGCCACCGTCGAGCCGACCGTGCTGGGCAGCGTGCCCCACGACGCCAAGGTCGCCTGCGAGGAGGTCTTCGGGCCCGTCATGATCCTGCAGCCGGCCGCGTCCATCGACGAGGCTTACGCGATGGTCAACGACTCCAAGTACGGGCTGCAGGCCGGTGTGTTCACCCGGTCGCTCGACGCCGCCTTCCGCGCCAACCGGGAGCTGGAGGTGGGCGGTGTGATCATCGGGGACGTGCCGTCGTACCGGGCCGACCAGATGCCGTACGGCGGGGTCAAGGACTCCGGCATCGGGCGCGAGGGGCTGCACTCGGCCATGGAGGACCTGACGTACGAGAAGGTCATGGTCCTGACCGGGCTGTCGCTGTAGGGCCCGCGGCGGGGTGACGCGGCGCGCCCGTCACCCCGCCCGTCCTGATCCCCTCTTCCTAGGCGCGTTCGGCCGTGCGGAAGAGGGATTTGATCGTGTCGCCGAAGTACGGGCCGTACATGGTGCGGTGGTCGTCGCTGTACTTGAAGCTGCTCAGCGACGTTATCGTGCCCCTGCCCGTCGCGATGTCGAACGACGTCATCCACGGGCCGCCGCTGGCGCCCGCCGTCATGTCGCAGCCGAGGCCCTGGTCGCGGGTCTGGCCGTGCGGGTCGTTCTTGAGCCGGCCCGCGCAGTAGACCAGGTGCGAGCCGTCGTACGGCGGGTCCGCCGGGTAGCCGAAGCCGAACGCCTGGCCGCCGCGGCCGGTGTTGAAGGCGATGTTCTGGGCTCCGACGACGTCCGTCACGTGGCGGCCCCTTGAGGTGGCCAGGGCGACCATGCCGACGTCGTAGTCGTCGTCGCCGCTGCGCGACCAAGGGCCGGCGACGAACATGCGGCGGGCGGTGTACTGGCCGTACGGGTGCTCGTCGGCCGTGTCGTACCCCGGGACGAACGTCCAGTTCGCCGCCCACTCGCCGGAGCCGTCCTTCACGCAGTGGCCGGCGGTGACCACGACGTCCCTGTTGGCGCTCTTGACCGTGCTCGCCGAGCAGACGAAGTCGGCGCCCGCCACGGTCAGGAACACCCGGCCCGTCGTCCTCGCCACCTGGCCGCCGGTGATCCAGCGGGACCCGACCGTGCTGGTGGCCGGCTTCGCGGGCCTGGCCGGCGCGAGGGGGCGGGCGGCCGCCATGAGCTCACGCGGCGACGGCAACGCCGACTCCCCGTTCGCGGGGCCGCTGTTCGCGGGGGCCGCGCTGCTCGTGAGGCCCTTCGTGATGCCGCTCAGGCCGCCGGTGAGGCCGCGTTCGACGAGGCCGAGCACGTCGATCGGCAGGGCCTTCGCCATGCGTTCCGGCGTCCAGTACGCGAGCACGCGCCGCTGGTCGGCGGCCGTCCTGGCGGCCACGTGCTCGACGATGTCACCGCGGATGTCACCGCGGATGTCACCGCGGATGTCACCGCGGATGTCACCGCGGATGTCACCGCGGATGTCACCGCGGATGTCACCGCGGATATCACCGTGCTCCGCGAAACTCGCGGAGACGACGGCCTGGTTCCCGGCCTGGGTCCCGGTCTGGGTCCCGGTCTGGGTCCCGGTCTGGGTCCCGGCCTGGGTGTCGGCCTGCTGGCGGACGGGTGCCGCGCCGGCGAGCGCGGGGCCGATCAGCCCCGCCATGAGCGAGGCGGCCGCAAGCAGGGGGGTGCTCAAGGTCATGGCCCCCGAGTGTGCCCCACGAGATGTGTTCTTGTGACTACTTTCGGTGAATTCCTCAGGCTGCGTTGGTGGTTTGCGCCGCTTGGTAGACGGCCTGGGCCTCGGTCCCGAAATAGGGGCCGAACATCCAGTTGGGGGCGAAGTTGTATTTGAAACTGTTGACGGAATTCTGGGTGCCCAGCCCGGTCGACTCGGTGAAATTCAGCATCCAGGGACCGCCGCTCGAACCGCCGGTCATGTCGCAGGTCAGGCCGAGGCCGCGGCTGGCCAGGAAGTCGTCGAACGTCCGGCCGCCGCAGTAGACGAGCTTCGAGCCGTCGTACGGGGCCGCCGCCGGGTAGCCGAAGGCGTACATCTGCTGCCTGCGCGGCTGGTTGAAGGCCACGCCCTGGCCGCCGACGGTGTCGACGAGCGTCTTGCCGTTCACCGGCGCGACCACGGCGGCGGCCACGTCGAAGTTGATGTCCTCGCCCGAGTTCCACTGCGGGGTGGTGAGCAGCCGGGTGGCGGGCCAGGTGCCGAAGGGGCGCTGACCTTTGTCGTAGCCGGGGACGAAGACCCAGTTCGTGTGGAAGGCGCCGGACATCTTCACGCAGTGGCCGGCGGTCAGCACCACGCTCTTGTTGGCGCTGGTGACGGCGGTGCCCGAGCAGGAGGCGTTGCGTCCCTGGGTGGTGAAGAAGATCCGCCCGGTCGTACGCGCGACCGCGCCGCCCTTGGTCCACGCCGCGCCCGAGCTGCGCGCCGCCTGCGTGGTGGCGCCCGACCCGCCGCGGGTGGGTGGAGCGGTCCACGCCGTGCCCTGGCGGGGTTCCGCCGCATTGGGCGCCACCTTGGGGTCGGGGACGTCCAGCGGCTGGGCGGCCTCCATGCGCCGCTCGGTCCAGTACGTCATGGCCTGCCGCCGCTCGGACGCCGTGCCGGCGGCGGCGTGCTGCGCCGGCTTCGGGCGGCGCGCAATCCGGGACCCGGCTTGGGACCCGGTCGGGGGCGCAGCCGAGGACCCGGCTGAGGACCCGGCTGAGGACCCGGCTGAGGACCCGGTTGAGGGCCCGGTTGAGGGCGCAGCCTGGGCCGCCACGGCGGGGAGTGCGGTGGCGAGCAAGGTGCCGGTGAGCGTGGCGGCGGAAAGCAGGGCGATTTTGCGGTGCATTACGTACCTCCCTAAAGCGGACTCGGGGTTGGAACGTAGCCGCCGCAATATCCGGATTTCTCAAGATTCGCGCATTCCGATATGACGATATTCCGACATAAATGAACTGGGTTATCTCGTGTCACATAAGGCGGCGAATTTTGGCCCGGCCGTCCCGTCGTGCCTGAGCGCCCGGCACAGCGGGGAGAATGGGTCTGTGCATGCAGAGACCCTCCGCTCCGTCGTCATCCTCGGCTCCACCGGTTCAGTCGGCACGCAGGCCCTCGACGTCATCGCCGCCAACCCCGGCGGTTTCCGCGTCGCGGCGCTGGCGGCAGGAGGCGGCAGGGTCGACCTGCTGGCCAGGCAGGCGGCGGAGTTCGGCGTCGAGGCGGTGGCGGTGGCCGATCCGGCGGCCGTGCCCGCGCTGCGCGAGGCGCTGGAGGCCCACGGCGTCAAGCCGGTCGTGCTCGGCGGCCCCGACGGGGTGGCCGAGGTGGCGGGCTGGGAGTGCGACATGGTGCTCAACGGCATCACCGGCGCGCTCGGCCTGGCCTCCACCTTGGTCGCCCTCAAGGCGGGCCGCCTGCTCGCGCTGGCCAACAAAGAGTCCCTGATCATCGGCGGGCCGCTGGTCAAGCGGCTGGCCGCGCCGGGCCAGATCCTGCCCGTCGACTCCGAGCACTCCGCCCTGCAGCAGTGCCTGTGGGCCGCGGGTCCCGACGGCCACGACCCCTCCCGCGTCAAGCAACTGGTGGTCACGGCCAGCGGAGGGCCGTTCCGCGGCATGAAGCGCGAGGAGATGGCCGACGTCACGCCGGAGATGGCGCTGGCCCACCCGACCTGGTCGATGGGCCCCTACATCACGATCAACTCCGCCACCCTGGTCAACAAGGGCCTTGAGGTGATCGAGGCCCATCTGCTGTTCGACCTGCCGTTCGACCGCATCGAGGTCGTCGTCCACCCCCAGTCGATCATCCACTCCATGGTCGAATACGTCGACGGCTCCACCATCGCCCAGGCCAGCCCGCCCGACATGCGGCTGCCGATCGCGCTCGCGCTCGCCCACCCCCGCCGCGTCGCGGGCGCCGCGCGGCCCATCGACTGGACCAAGGCCCACACCTGGACGTTCGAGCCGCTCGACGACGTGGCCTTTCCCGCGGTCGCGCTGGCCAGGCACGTCGGCGGCGAGGGCGGCACCGCGCCCGCCGTCTACAACGCCGCCAACGAAGTGTGCCTCGACGCGTTCCTGCGCGGCGATCTGCCGTTCCTCGGCATCGTCGACACCGTGGCCAAGGTCGTCGAAGAACACCAGGTCACCCCGGCCGGCTCCGTCGATGAGGTGCTCGCCGCCGACGCCTGGGCGCGGGCCCGTGCGGCCGAACTCACAGCCGGGCAGTCCCGCTAGCTACCTAGACTGGAAAGCGTCGTCACAGTAAGGGTTGAAATGTCTCCTGTAGCTCTCGGCATCCCGACGGTCCGCCCCAAGCCGCTCGCCGAACGCCGCCACTCCCGGCAACTCATGGTCGGCAGCGTGCCCGTGGGCGGCGACGCCCCCGTCTCGGTGCAGTCGATGACGACGACGGTGACCGCCGACGTCAACGCCACCCTCCAGCAGATCGCCGAGCTCACGGCGTCGGGCTGCCAGATCGTCCGCGTGGCGGTGCCGTCCCAGGACGACGCCGACGCGCTGCCGCTGATCGCGAAGAAGTCGCAGATCCCCGTGATCGCCGACATCCACTTCCAGCCGAAATACGTCTTCGCCGCCATCGACGCCGGGTGCGCGGCCGTCCGGGTCAACCCCGGCAACATCAAGAAGTTCGACGACAAGGTGGGCGAGATCGCCCGCGCGGCCTCCGACGCCGGCGTGCCCATCCGCATCGGCGTCAACGCCGGCTCCCTCGACCCCCGCCTGCTCCAGAAGTACGGCAAGGCGACGCCGGAGGCGCTGGTGGAGTCCGCGTTGTGGGAGTGCTCGCTGTTCGAGGAGCACGGCTTCCGCGACATCAAGATCTCGGTCAAGCACAACGACCCGGTCGTGATGATCAACGCGTACCGGCTGCTGGCCGCTCAGTGCGACTACCCGCTCCACCTCGGTGTCACCGAGGCCGGGCCCGCCTTCCAGGGCACGATCAAGTCGGCCGTGGCCTTCGGCGCGCTGCTCGCCGAGGGCATCGGCGACACCATCAGGGTCTCCCTGTCGGCTCCTCCCGTCGAGGAGGTCAAGGTCGGCGCCCAGATCCTCGAGTCGCTGGGGCTGCGCGAGCGCGGCCTGGAGATCGTCTCCTGCCCGTCGTGCGGGCGGGCACAGGTCGACGTCTACACCCTCGCCGACCAGGTCCAGGCGGGCCTTGAGGGGATGAAGGTGCCGCTGCGGGTGGCCGTCATGGGCTGCGTCGTCAACGGCCCTGGCGAGGCCCGCGAGGCCGACCTGGGCGTCGCCTCCGGCAACGGCAAGGGCCAGATCTTCGTCAAGGGCGAGGTCATCAAGACGGTGCCGGAGTCGCAGATCGTCGAGACCCTCATCGAGGAGGCGCTGCGCCTCGCCGAGGAGATGGGCGTCGAGGTCGACCTCGACGACGACACCACCGGTCCCACCGTCACCGTCAGCTGACCCTCATCCCTGTGTGACCGGCCTGCTCGGCTGAGTGCGGGCCGGTCAGGGCCGAGGTTGCTCGGTTACGCGGGGCAATGGAGGCATTACAGGTTGGCAAGCTTTTCCCCATACCCTTCGTGGTCGCCTGGTCGCTCGCGGGAGCATCGCAGGGCCTATGACAGGAAGGGGGCCGGGTGAAGCGGGTAGCTGGGGTTGTCGCCGGAGTGGCGGTGCTCGTCGCCGGGGTCGGGAGTGCGAGTGGGACCGCGGGGGCGGTGGCCGGGGAAACGACGTCGGCCGGGGTGAGGCAGGCGCAGGCGGCCGTCGCCTGGGCGGCCTGTCCCAAGGTGGCGGGCAAGGCGGCGTCGGTGACGCTGGAGTGCGCCACCGTACGCGTGCCGCTCGACCACAAGCGGCCGAGGGGTCAGTCGATCAAGCTGGCGCTCAACCGGATCAAGGCCAAGGTGCCCAGGGGCGGCGGTCATCTGGGGACGCTCCTGATCAACCCGGGCGGGCCAGGGTCGCCGGGGCGGGCCCTGACCGAGTACGTCGCCACGTCCCTGCCCGCCGAGGTGTCCGAGCGTTACGACATCGTCGGATTCGACCCGCGCGGCGTCGGCGGCAGCGAGCCCGCCGTGCACTGCGTGGACGCCGAGACGTACTACAAGGCGCCGCGGCTCGACCAGATCCCGCGCAACAGGGCGCACGAGAAGGCGCTGCTGGCCCGCGCCGCCGGCTACGCGAAGCGCTGCGGCGACCAGTGGTCGTGGCTGCTGCCGCACCTGACGACGGAGAACTCCGCCAGGGACATGGACCGTATCCGCGCCGCGCTCGGCGAGGAGAAGATCAGCTACTTCGGCTATTCGTACGGCACCTACCTCGGCGCCGTCTACGCCACCCTGTTCCCGAGCCGGATCAAGCGCCTGGTCATGGACAGCACGGTCGATCCAGGCGGTGTCTGGTACGCCTCCAACCTCAAGCAGGACCGCTCGTTCGAGCGCCGCCACCGCCAGTTCCTGGCCTGGACGGCCCGCCACAACGACGTCTACAAGCTGGGCTCCACGGTCAAGCAGACGTCGTTCGCCTTCTACGCGATGCGCGACCGGCTGCGCTCGCACCCGGCGGGCGGCGTGGTGGGCCCGAGCGAGCTGGACGACACGTTCACGCTGGCCGGTTACACGGACAAGGTGTGGCCGTCGTTCGCGCAGGCGTGGTCGTCGTACGTGCGCGACGGCGACGTCACGGGCCTGACCGACGTCTACACCAGGCACGGCAAGAACGACGCGGCCGACGAGAACGGCTACGCCGTCTACCTGGGCGTGGAGTGCAGCGACGCGCGCTGGCCGCGCAAGTGGGACAAGTGGCGGACCGACATGACCAGGATGCACCGCAAGGCGCCGTTCCTGACCTGGCCGAACGCCTGGTACAACGCCCCGTGCGCGTTCTGGCCGGTGCGGGGCGGCACGCCGGTGCAGGTGCACGACTCGCCGAAGCTGCCGCCGTTCCTCATCCTGCAGTCCAAGGACGACGCGGCGACGCCGTACCAGGGGGCGCTGGAGATGGCCGAGCGGTTCCCGCGCGCCAAGCTGGTGGTGGACCAGGGCGGCAACCACGGGGTGACACTGTCGGGCAACACCTGCATGGACCGGCACCTGGTGACGTACCTGCGGGACGGGACGCTGCCGAGGACCGGCGCGGCCTGCGCCGCGGCGGCGGACCCGAAGCCGGCCGCGCACATGGCGTCGGGCAGCTCGCGCGCCCCTGACCTGCTGGGTCTCCTCGGGGCGCTGAACCTGCTGAAGGGCGCCCGCTGACGCACCGGGCGGGCCGCGGACAGGTCGGACGTCAAGAAAGGGTTACCGTGGGCATTTCCGGATGAGCTATTCGGTAACCCTTCGCGTAGTCTGACCATTGTGATGCTGCGTACATCGGCGTCGCGCGTGCTCGACGACAACGACCGGGACGAGGTCCTCGCCCTGCTCGACGCCGATCCGGTCGCCAACGTCTTCGTCTCCTCGCGGGTGCGGGCCGTCGGTCTCAACCCGGCGCGGCTGGGCGGGCAGATGTGGGGCTTCGGCACGCGCGGTGGCCTCGTGTCACTCTGTTACGCCGGCGCCAACATGGTGCCGGTCAACGCCGGTCCCGAGGCCGTGCACGCGTTCGCCGACCGTGCCCGCAAGCAGGGGCGGCGCTGCTCGTCCATCGTGGGCCCGGTCGACGCGGTCAGCCTGCTGTGGGAGCGGCTGGAGCCGCACTGGGGGCGGGCGCGGGCGATCCGCTGGGCGCAGCCGGTCATGGCCATCTCCAGCAGGCCGCCGGTGCCGGCCGACCCGCTCGTGCGCAGGGTGCGGCCCGAGGAGTTCGACATCGTGCTGCCGGCGTGCGTGGCCATGTTCACCGAAGAGGTCGGCGTCTCGCCCAACCTCGGTGACGGCGGCGCGCTCTACCGTACGCGGGTGGCGGAGCTGATCAGGATCGGCCGCTCGTACGCGCGGATCGACGGCGGCCGGGTGGTGTTCAAGGCCGAGATCGGGGCGGTCACCCCGCAGGCCTGCCAGATCCAGGGCGTCTGGGTCGATCCCGAGCTGCGCGGCAAGGGTCACGCGGTGGCCGGGATGGCGGCCGTGGTGGAGGCGGCGATGAGCTGCTTCGCCCCCGTGGTCACCCTCTACGTCAACGACTACAACCACTCGGCGCGCGCGGTCTACCGCAAGGTGGGCTTCCACGAGGTGGACACGTTCATGTCGGTGCTGTTCTAGCCGGGCACGCGCAGGGTCAGCAGCGCCACGTCGTCGTCGTTGTCGTCGGGGCGCACCCTGCGCAGCAGCCGGTCGCAGAAGCCGTCGAGCTTGTGCCCGCCGAGCGCCGACGCCTCCCTGCGCAGCCGTTCGAGGCCGTCGTCCAGGCTGTGGCTGGGTGACTCGATGAGCCCGTCGGTGTAGAACACCACGCTCGAGTGCGGCGGCAGGTCGACGACCGCGTCCTCGCGGGGCACGCAGATGCCGGTGCCGAGCAGCAGGCCCCCACCTTCCTCCAGGAACCGGGTGGCGCCGTCGCGCTCGACGAGCAGCGGCGGCGGGTGGCCCGCGTTGGTCCAGCGCAGCCGCCAGCCGCCGTCCACGGGCTCGGCGCGGGCGAAGACGACGGTGGCCATCGTGGCCTCGGCCATGCGCGAGACCGCCTGGTCGAGCCGGCCGACGACGGCGCTGGGCAGGCTGTCCATCTCTCCCGCGTACGCCCGCAGCATGTTGCACACCTGGGCCATGCCGGCGGCGGCGTCGAGGTCGTGGCCCACCACGTCGCCGATCACCAGGCCCAGCGCGCCGCCCGCCTGGGTGAAGGCGTCGTACCAGTCGCCGCCGACCTGGGAGGCGTCGGGGGCCGGCACGTAGCAGGCGCTCATCTCCAGGCCGGACACCACCGGCAGGCGGGGCAGCAGATGGCGCTGCATGGTCTCGGCGACGCGGCGCTGACGCTCGTACAGGCGGGCGTTGTCGAGCGCCAGCCCGGCACGGCGGGCGATGTCCTCGACCAGCAGCAGGTCGCCCGCGGTGTACGGTTGCGCCCGCTCGGACCGCCCGAGGGTCAGCGCGCCGATCACCTCGCGGATGCCGCGGATCGGGGCGATGCACGCGGACTTGATGCCGGTCTGCGCCAGCAGGTCCTGCTGGGCGACGGCGATGCCGGTGTCGGGCGGCATCTGGTAGCTCTGCGGGCTGATGAGCGTCGCGGTGACGCCGCGCAGCGCCCGCGACAGCGGCATCGGGGAGTCTTCGGTGACGGGTGGCAGCTGCCGCTGCAGGTCGTCGCGGTGGGTCAGCGTGCCGTCCTCGTAGTGGACCACGACGGCGCGGGAGATCGTGCCTTCTTCGTCGAGCAGGTCGACCACCACCCAGTCGGCCAGCAGCGGCACCACCAGGCGCACCAGGTGGCGCAGCGTCGCGTCCACGTCGAGGCTGGAGGTGAGCGTGGCGGTCGTCTCGGCGAGCAGGGCCAGGCGTTCGAGCTCCGACAGCGACGGGTTCTGCCAGGGCGGCTCGGCGGCGCCGTCCTCGGTGTCGGGGGCCGGGTGGAAGATCACCAGCGCGCCCGTGGCGGACTCGTCGACCCTGCAGGGGGTGACGAGCCAGCTCACGCGGATCAGCGTGCCGTCGCCGCGCTCCATCCACTCCTGGTCGCCTGAGGCGGTGCTGCCGGAGATGAGGGCGTGGCGCATCACGCACCGGCTGTGCGGCAGCGCCTCGCCGCGCCTGCCGCGGTGCAGGGCGTCGTGGGCGTCGTGGTCCAGCAGGTCGCCGGCGCGCCGCAGGAGCAGGCGCTCGGCGTTGGGGTTGACCTCGATGATTCGGCCGCGGTCGTCGACCACGTACGCGCCGGCGTCCTTGAGGTCGCGCAGCCTCAGAGGACGCCCGCCCCCGAGGGTGAGGTCGTGCGCCTGCCCGTGCGGGACGCTCATGGACGATCTCCTTCCTCCCGGAGAAACCTACCCAGGAGCCACCCCCATCACCGCAGGCTCGGCTATACGCGTACGAGCTTGTCGAAGAGCCGGGCCAGCTCCGTGCCCGGGTCGGCGGTCAGCCCCGCGTGCACCGGCCCCGCCTGGACGATCGTGCTGCGCGGCGCCGTCAGCCAGCGGAACCGCCCGCCGAGCGACTCGCCGGCCAGCGGGCCAGGCTCGTCGCCGCAGGCCAGCTCGTACGCGCCGAGCGCCCGCCGCACCCCCTCGACGTCGGCCCCCGGGTCGAGCGCCCGCAGCCGGCCGGGGTCGAGCTCGACCTTGGCGCACAGGTAGGCGCGCGGCTGGCAGTAGAGCAGCACGCCGGCGTTGATCTGCTCGCCCCGCTCGACCTTCGGCACCACGCGGATCACCGCGTACTCGTAGACGTCCCTGCTCATCGGCTCCCGCCCTCCCGCCAGAACGCGCCGACCGAGCCGGGGCCCGCCGTCTTGCGGCCCTGCTGCTCGCCTGCCACCAGCCAGCCGCGCGGGCCGTGCGCCCGCTCCAGGAGATGCTCGACGTACGCCGCCCGCACGGCGGCGGGGGAGTCGAAGCCCGGCTCGTCCGCCAGCCACTCGTCGGGCACCAAGGCGGTCACGCTCTCCAGCAGCTCGCGGTCGATGCGCCCCGCCAGGTCGGCGCCCGCGCGGCCCACGTCGCCCGCGAACGGCGCCAGCACGTGGTCGCCCGCGTCGAACGGCCGCTGCGGGTCGGCGGTGCGCCAGTTGTGGTGGAACCACAGGGCGGCGCCGTGGTCGATCAGCCACGTGTCGCGATGCCAGATGAGCAGGTTGGGGTTGCGCCAGCTGCGGTCGACGTTGTGGATCAGGCCGTCGAACCACACCACCCTGGCGGCGAACGCCGGGTCGGGCACCCAGGCCAGCGGGTCGAACCCGAGCGCGCCGGGCAGGAAGTCGACGGCCAGGTTGAGCCCGGTGCTGGCCTTGAGGAGGTCCTGCACCTCCTCGTCCGGCTCCCTGACGCCGAGCTGCGGGTCGAGGTCGATGAGCTTGAGCTCGGGTGTCCTGAAGCCGAGACGCCGGCCCAGCTCGGCGGCGATGATCTCGGCGACCAGCACCCGCCGGCCCTGGCCGGCCTCGCGGAACTTGACGACGTAGGTGCCGAGGTCGTCGGCCTCGACCACGCCGGGCAGCGACCCGCCCTCCCGCAGCGGGGTGACGTAACGGGTGGCTGCGATCTTTTCCAGCACGAGATGAGGCTATCGCCCTGGAAGCGGCGTTCAGGACGTCACACGGGCATCTTGGCGATCACCTCTTCGGCGAAGCGTTCCATGGTGGCGAGCTTGAGCTCCAGGGTGCCCTCGCCGTACCGGGACTTCTCCTCCGGCGTGGCCAGCCACCACGGGGCGGCCAGCGTGCCCGTCACGCCCTTGGCGGCGAAGTGGCGGTAGGTCTCCGCCTCGGGCAGCACCGCCAGCGGCGCGATGATCTCGAACTCCTCGATGGACCTGCCGTTGGCCTCCAGGTGCCCGCGCAGGGTGTCGAGCACCTCGTCGAGCTGCTCTTCGGTGTAGATGCGGTTGCCGATCCAGCCGTCGCCGAGCCGGGCCGCGCGGCGCAGGGCCGCCTCGCTGTCGCCGCCGACGTACACGGGGATCGGGCCTGACGGGGCAGGGGAGATCGACAGCGGCGGGAGGCCGTCGAGGGTGACCGTCTCGCCCGACCAGAGCGCGCGCAGCGCGGGCAGCATCGCGTCGAGGCGCTTGCCGCGGGTGTGGAAGTCCTGGCCGGTGGCCGTGAACTCCTCCTTGCACCAGCCCACCCCGACCCCGAACGTGACCCGCTCGCGCGACAGCACCGCCGCCGTGGACACCTGCTTGGCCACGGTGAACAGGTCGCGGGCCGGCGCGATGTAGACGTTCGGCGCGAAGCGCAGCGTGCTGGTGACCGCGGCCATCGCCCCGATCGTCACCCACACGTCGGGCCAGTGCGTACGCGCGTCCCACCGCGGCCGCCCCGACCGCGAGTACGGGTAAGGCGAGGCGAAGTCGGCGTAGAAGAGGTGGTCGGAAAGCGTCAGCGTGTCGAACCCGCACCGCTCGGCCGCCCGCGCCAGCTCGGTGAACTGATCGGTGTCGGAGAAAGAGGCGCCCAGCCAGAACTTCATCGAAACTCCGGTGCGACCTTGGTGGCGAACAGCTCCAGGTTCCGCTTGACCGTGTCGAGCGGCAGCACGCCCTGCTGGCCCTGCATGTAGAGGCCGAACCACTCCAGGTCGGGCATCTTGTCGAGCATGCGCTGGATGCCGCGCTTGACGTCGTCGGGCGTGCCGAACAGCGCCATCTCGACGTCCCTCATGCGCTTGGCGTCGCCCTTCTCCGGTGAGATGGGCTTGTGCTTCTCGTCCTCCTTCTTGCGCAGCACCTCCAGGTAGCCGAAGGGGCCGAAGAAGGCGGCGAAGTCCTTGGGGATGCTCCTGCCGAAGGTGGCGATGGCCTGCTCGGTGGTGTCGCCGATGCCGACGATCTTGAGGATGCCGGTGTGCTCGCCCAGCTTGTAGTGGCGGCCGTGCTTGGCCGACTCCTCCTGGTAGAGCCTGGCCTTCTGGGCGTGGTCGTCGGGGTTGGGGGTGAACATCCACGGCAGGATGTCCTCCTGCGCCGCCCTGATGACCGAGCGGTCGGAGATCGTGAACGGCTGCCACAGCTCGGGATGCGGGTTCTGGTACGGCCGCGGGCAGACCGACACCGCCTGAACCACGCCGTCGTCGTCGATCTCGCCGGGCGCGCCGAACGTGCGGGTCCACTCCTGGGCGGGCCAGCCCTCGATGCCCTCGTACGGGAAGGGCACCTGGTAGTCCAGCACGTCCGACTTGTAGCGGAGCGTCTCCTGCGTCCAGGCCAGCTTCATGATCTTCAGCACCTCGCCGAAGACGTCGAAGTTCCGCGTGTCGGTGGCCGAGCCGTCGGAGCGGGCGGCGGCGGCCTGCCAGCGCTGGCCGAGCACGTTCATCCAGCGGTTCTGGTAGCCCCGTGCCACGCCCAGCCGCAGCCGTCCCTTGCTGAACTGGTCGAGCAGCGCGACGTCCTCGGCCGCCCTGATCGGGTCCCAGGCGGGCAGCACGAGGCCGAGCGGGGCGAGCAGGATGCGCTCGGTCCGCGCGGCGAGGTCGGTGAGGAACATCAGCGGGTTGACCGAGAACTCCATGCCTTCCGAGTGGAAGTGGTGCTCGGTCATCATCAGCGCGTCGAACCCGATCTGGTCGGCGTGCACGGCGATCTCGCGTACCTCGTGCAGCAGCCGCTGGTACGACTCGGTGTCGCGGCCGATCGGGCGCTTCGCCCTGGCGTTCTCCTCGGCCGCGTAGCCCGAGCCTGGGATCTGCGGATTCAGGAAGATCGAAAACTTCACCGGGAACCTCTCTCCGCGGGACGGTCCTTCGCAAGGTACTCTGGAAATCTTAACCGAGCAATCGCTTGGTTTGCCGGTATGGGGGTGTGATGAGGCTCGGCGTCACGATGTTCGCGACCGACCTGGCGATGCCCGTGCAGGAGCTCGCGAAGGCGGCGGAGGAACGCGGGCTCGACTCGCTCTACCTGCCCGAGCACACCCACATCCCGGTCTCGCGGCGCACGCCGTACCCGGGGGCGGCGGACGGCGAGCTGCCCGAGGAGTACAAGCGCACGCTCGACCCCCTCGTCGCCCTGTCCTTCGCCGCCGCCGCGACCACCCGCCTGCGGCTCGGCACCGGCATCCTGCTCGCCGCCCAGCGCGACCCCATCGTCACCGCCAAGGCCATCGCCTCGCTCGACCTGCTGTCGGGCGGTCGCGTGGTGGTCGGCGTCGGCTTCGGCTGGAACGTCGAGGAGATCGAGAACCACGCGGTCCCGTACGGGCGGCGCCGCGAGATCGCCCGGCACCACGTCATGGCCATGCAGGCGCTGTGGCGCGACGAGGTGGCCTCCTTCGAGGGCGTCGAGCCGACCTGGTCCTGGCCCAAGCCGGTCAACCTGCCGCCCGTCCATGTCGGCGGGGCGGCGGGGCCGAAGCTGTTCGCCCACGTCGCCGAGTACGCCGACGGCTGGATGCCCATCGGCGGGCGCGGCATCAAGGCGGCGCTGCCCGCCCTGCGCGAGGCGTGCGAGAAGGCGGGACGGCCGATGGCCCGCGTCATCCCGTTCGCCACGCTGGCCACCAGGGAGAAGCTCGACTACTTCGCCGAGCTGGGCATCGAGGAGGCCGTGGCGACGCTGCCCAGCGGGCCCGCCGACGAGGTGCTGCCCGTCCTCGACCGGTACGCTGCGCTGCTCCCGTAGCTTGTTCTGGGCGCTCGCTTGCCCCGGCCAGGCATAATGGCGGTATATGTCCGAGCTACGTGCCGACGACCCCCGGCAGTTGGGGTCCTATCGGCTGACACGCAGGCTCGGTCAGGGTGGCCAGGGAGTGGTCTACCTGGGCGAATCCCCGCAACGCGGCAGGGTCGCCATCAAGCTGCTGCACGCCAGCCTCTCCGGCACCGCCGACGCCCGCCGCCGCTTCCTCGGCGAGGTCGAGGCGGTGCGCCGGGTCGCCGCGTTCTGCACGGCCCAGCTCCTGGACGCCGACCTCGAAGGCGACCGTCCTTACCTGGTGAGCGAGTACGTCCACGGCCCCTCGCTGCGCGAGCACGTGGAGAAGGAGGGGCCGCGTACGGGCGGGTCGCTCGAACGCCTGGCCATCGGCACCGCCACCGCCCTGGGCGCGATCCACCGCGCCGGGGTCGTGCACCGCGACTTCAAGCCCGGCAACGTGCTGCTCGGCATCGACGGGCCCCGCGTGATCGACTTCGGCGTGTCCCGGCTCGTCGACACCACCGTCACCACCAGCCACATGCCCATGGGGACGCCCGCCTACATGGCGCCGGAACGCATGAAGGGCGAGCCGGCCGGACCGCCGGCCGACATGTGGGCCTGGGCGCTCACCGTGGCCTACACCGCCAACGGGCGGCCCGCGTACACCGCCGAGACCCACAACGAGGTGCTGGCCCGCGTCCTCTACGGCACGCCCGACCTCGGCGACCTCGACGGGCGGCTGCGCGAGATCGTCGAAGCCTGCCTGGCGACCGAGCCCGCCGACCGGCCCGACGCGGAAGAGGCGCTGCGCCTGCTGCTCGGCCAGGAGGGCGACGGGGGTGACGTGCTGACGACCGGCGCCATGGCCGCCGTCGGCGGCAACGGCATCGGCACGCTCGTCCGCCCGAGCAGGCCCGTCACCCGCGCTCCCGGCGCCGTCGTCGGAGTCGGCGCCGCCGAGGCCGAGCCCGGCGTCATCACCGACCCCGACCCCACCACCAGCTTCCCCGCCATCACCCGCACCCAGGTGGCGCGGGCCGGGCGGCGGCGGGTGCGGCCCTGGCAGATCGGCGTCGCGCTGGCCGGGCTGCTCATGGGCATCGCCGGGTTCGTGCTCTACCTCCAGAGCGCCCAGGGCGAAGGGCTGGCCGGCGACTGGACCGGCTCCGCCGAGCACTTCACCGCCGAGCGCGTCTTCCCCGTCGAGCTCGTCCTGGACCACGAAGGCTCGGGACACATGCGGTGGGGAGCCGACCTGCACTGCACCGGGCGGCTCTCGCGCGACGGCGGCGGCATGGTCTTCACCCTCCGCGACGTCGGCGGGCAGGAGTGCTACCCGGGCACGCTCCGCATGTATCCCACCTCCGATGTGAACCAGATGGACATCAAGGTCACTCGTGCAGGTAAGGACGAAGTGACGTATTCCGGCAGGGTTGCGCGTACGTCCTGACCGGCTGTGTCACGGTCCGGATGCGATTGCCCTGCGCACCGTTGACTGTTCGCGGCCCCTTGCCTTCAGTAGGAGGCAGAAGGGGTGGCGCGGCGAGGGGAGGCGCCCCGTGCCAACGGCACAGCCGCTCAGAACGGGGGACCCTCGGCGACTCGGCGACTACGAGCTCACCGGGCGGCTGGGTGAAGGTGGCCAGGGCGCGGTGTTCCTCGGTTCCAGGGGCGGAGAGACGTACGCGGTCAAGCTCCTGCACGGGCCCGTCGGTGACGAGCGGGCGGCGTTCCTGCGGGAGGTCGAGCTGGCCAAGCACGTCGCCAGGTTCTGCACGGCGCAGGTGATCGACGCCGGGTTCGACGAGGGGCGGCCGTACATCGTCAGCGAGTACGTCGACGGGCACTCCCTGGCCCGCGAGGTCGCGCTCACCGGGCCCCGCAGGGGCGGCGCGCTCGAACGCCTCGCCGTCGGCACCGCCACCGCGCTCGTCGCCATCCACCGGGCCGGGATCGTGCACCGCGACTTCAAGCCCCAGAACGTGCTGCTCGGCTCCGACGGGCCGCGCGTCATCGACTTCGGCCTGGCTCGGGCGCTCGACGCGGCCGCCACCGTGAGCGGGCGGGGGGTGGGGACGCCGGCGTACATGGCGCCCGAGCAGATCACCGCCTCGGCCGTCACAGGGGCCGCCGACGTGTTCTCGTGGGGCGCCACCATGTGCTTCGCGGCCAACGCCACCGCCCCCTTCGGCCAGGACTCCGTCGCGCCCGTCCTGCACCGCATCCTCACGGCGCCGCCCGAGCTGGGGCTGCTCGACGGGCGGCTGCGTACGCTGGTCGCGGCCTGCCTGGACAAGGACGCCCGCAACCGGCCGAGCAGCAGGGAGCTGCTGTTCGAACTGCTGGGAGAGTCACCTGCGTCGGGTTCTGGGGAGGGTGCTGCGGACGTGCTGCGCTCACCTCCGCCGCCCATCCTCCGCACGCCGCCGACAACCCTTGTACCGGGCCAGCGCACGCCGGACGCCCACTCCGGCCCCACCGGTGTTCCAGCCGGACCTGCCGATGCTTCGCCCGGCTTCTGGTTCACCCCGCTGGCCGAGCCCGAGGCCACCGGGGGCATGGGAGCCATGGACGCTTACCACCTCCCTCCCGGGACCTCCGGCCCCCAGGCCGCCCACCCGGCAGCCGGGGCGCCGCAGCGGGGTGCGGATGGCGGGGGAGCGTTACCCGGGGATTCCGCCCCGGGCGGGGAAGGGCGTACGGACCGGAGACAGTGGCCGCGGGCGGCGGTCGCGGTGTGTGCGGCGCTGCTGGTGACGGCCGTGGTGCTGCTGGCCGTGGTCGTACCGGCGCTCACCCAGAGCCCGGCCGGGCAGGCGGGACCCCAGGCGGGCGGACCTCTCGCCTCACCGCCGCCCGTCACGCCCGCACCCGAGACCACCCGCGAGTCGCCCGCCAAGGCGACACCCACGAAGACCGCGGAGGCCCGGCAGGCCCAGGACGACCGCCGCCCCGCCTACGACCCGCCCGCGATCGTACGTCCGCCGACGGTGACGATCCCGCCCCTGACCGGCCTGGACAAGGCAGCCGCCGCCAAGGCCGTCGAACGCGCCGGCCTCACCCTCGGCCGCGTCACCCGGCAGGACTCATCCCGCGCGATCGGCCAGGTCCTCGCCAGCACCCCCGCCGCGGGAACCGCCGTGGACCGGGGAGCCAAGGTGTCCCTGCGAGTGTCGGCGGGCCTGCCCGTACCGGAGGTGACGGGCATGCGACGCGGCCCCGCAGAAGCGGCCCTGACCGGCGCGGACCTCAAGGTGGGCGCCATCACCCGCGCCTGCTCCCAGGAGCCGTCAGGCCAGGTTCTGTCCACCCGCCCCAAGGCAGGCAGCCGCGTGAAGGGCGGCACAGCGGTAGCACTCACCGTGTCCCGGAACGGCGCCACCGTCCCCCCGGTCGTCGGCCGCTCCCGCGAGGCGGCCCGCACAGCCCTGACGGCGGCGGGTTTCACCGTGGGAACGAAGGAACAGTTGGTGGACGACGAGTCCCAGGCAGGCACTGTCCTGGCACAAGGCATCGACCCGGGCACCTGCGCCAGACCCGGCGCCCAGATCACCATCACCGTCGGCCTGGCCGCCCAGACGGGTCCCGACCCCGGCGAATCCCTCGAACCCACCACCAACGAGCCCGAACCCGAGTAACCCCACCCACCGGATCCGAGAGGAGTTGCGCAGCGACCTCCACCGCCAGGTCCGGTAGGGCTCATGCGTGTGCCTACCGTCCTGGGGCAGTTGGGGGCGTATGAAGAAACTCCTGAAGCTTCTGGTGGCCCGCAAGATGGCCACCACCCCCCTCGGGATAGCCGCCCTGGGCGTCGGCTGGTTCCTCGGCCGCCGCCGCAAGCGCCGCCGCGCCGAGCGCGAGGCCCAGCACAACGTCCCCCAGCACACCAGCACCACACACGAGGACGTCAGGGCCGCCCAGCCCTGATCCGTCGCCGGTCGTCACACGCGCAGGATGGTGACCGGGCGGCCAGAGGGGGTGGTGGCCTCCTCGAACGCGCCGCGTTCCTGCCACGGCGGCGCTTCTGGGCGGCGGTCGAAGATGACGAGTCTGCCGGTGGACAGGGTGAGCCGGTCGAGATAGCGGTCGAGCTGGGCGAGGCCGTGGGGCGCGGGGTCGCTCTCGCCCGCGCGCCACACCTTGAGCTCCATGGCCTCGCGCTGGACGAGCCGTTCGCCGTCCGGCCCCTGGTAGGGCCAGCACATCAGGACGTCGAGGCGCTTGGTGCCGGCGGCGTACTCGCGGTCGAGCCGGCCGCCGCCGTTGACGAGCCGGTGCAGGAAGGCCATGAGGATGATCTGACAGGCCGCCTCGTGGTAGCCCTCCTGCTGGATGAGGACCTCGCCGTGTTCCCGCCAGAAGACGACGAACTCCTCCAGGAGGCGTGTCAGGTCGAAGCGGCCGTCGGGCAGTACGAAGCTGTGCGGGTCGGCGCGGACGCGGACCTCGGCCTGCTCGCCCAGAACCCGGAGCAGGACCTCCCGGTAGATCGGGTTGGCGATTTCCAGGTCTCTCGTGCTGCGGATGAGGCCCAGGTCATGGACATAGCGGGCGTCCCTGCTGAAGGCCATGTCCATGTCGGGCCAGGTGCCCGCCAGGATCGGTTCGATGACCCGGGCCACCCGGGGCTCCTGCAGCCGAGCCGTCAGTGACTCCAGGTGCATGGCGTGTGTTCGGATCAGCCGTTCCTTGGCTTCCTCCACCCGCGCCACGGAGACGGTGCCGGTCACCCCCATCTCCTGGGTGATCTCGTAGGCGAGAGCGTTGACCAGCCATGGCTGGCCCTGGGTCAGCTCGAAGACCCGCTCGACCGCGTCCTTGGTGAACTCCTGGCCGGTCGCGTCGGTGTGCTGGCCGTACAGCTCGGCGATCTGGTCGATGGTGAAGTCACCCAGGCGCAGCGACTTGGCGATGATGTTGAACGGGCTCGCCGGGTTGAACCGATTCGGGTCGCTGCCCACCGCGACCTTGTAATCACGCACGTCCCGCAATCCGCACAGGACGATGGACGCGGGGAACGGCTGGCCCTCCGGCCGCGCGTTATGACCGTCGCGGAGCTGACCGAGGATGCTGCTCATGCTGGTGCCCTGCAGGGCGTCGAACTCGTCGAAAAGGAGCACCACCCGGCGCGGACATCGGCGGCACCACTCGCTCAGCGCATCGAAGAAGCGACTGCCCGGGGCGGCCTGCGGCCACGGGTCAGGTGGCAGGAGCTTCTTCGGCCATCCCGATCGCAAGACGGCTTGACGAAGGGAACCCAGCAGCATCGACTCCGCCGCGGCGTAGTCGTGGCCGGCTGCCTTGGCGCGCTCGCAGGAGAACATCAGGGCGGCGACGTCGCCTGCTGCGGTCAGTTCGGAGGCGAGGGTGCGCAGCGCGGTGGTCTTGCCGGTCTGGCGAGGGGCGTGAAGGACGAAGTAGCGGTCCATCTCGACGAGGGTGCGGGCCTCGGGGATGCGTGGCGTGGGGGGCAGCATGTAGTGGCGCGTCGGGTCGCACGGGCCCGTGGTGTTGAAGAACTTCGCGCGGGGTAGTCGCATGGTCACATTCTGACGTCTTCGGGTCAGCGTTCGTGGCGTTTGTTTCGTGCGGTGCGGGTGCCGGGGCCGGTGCCGGGGATGAGGCGCAGGGGGCGGTGGTGGGTGGTGCGGAGGGGTTCGGCGACCAGCGTGCGGATCTCCTCCAGGCCGGCCGTGTCGTGGTGGCCGGCGTCGAGGACGGCGGCGACCAGCTCGTACGCCTCCCGCCCCGCCATCGCCTTGAGCTGCTCGATCAGGGTTTGAGGGCCGCCCAGCTCCAGCAGGGTGAGGAAGTTCTCGGCGGCCAGCAGCAGGTGCTCGCCCTGGCCGATCGCGGACGGGTCGAGCTCGCCCACGTCCACCAGGTACGTCAGCGCGGCCGGGCCGAGCACGGGGTCGCGGCGCAGGCCGTGGAGGAGGGCGCGGCCGTCGGGCAGGGCTTCGGCGAGCACGTTGAGCATGGCGCCGGCCCGGGTGCGGAACGGGCACCGGCGTACCGCCTCCAGCAGCGGCTCTATGCCGTGGCCCGGCTGGGCGAGCCAGCCGTGCAGCTCGGCGGCGGCGTCGTACGGCGGGTAGTGCTGGGTGAGGACGCCGAGCAGTTCGGCGGGGTCGGCGTCGGCGAGTTCGCCGATGAGCGGGGCGTCGCGGCCCTCGGCGAGCAGGCGGGCGCGTACGGCGCGCTGCCCGAGCGGGGTGAGCCTGACGAGGAGCAGGTCGGGCTCGGCGAGGCGGGTACGGAGGCGTTCGACGGACTCGGGCGGGAGCTCCTGGGCCTCGTGATCGAGGTCGGCGAGGTAGAGCTCGTCGGCCGGGCCGCGGCTCAGCTCGACGGCACCCAGGTCGGCGAGGACGTCGAAGGTACGGACGAGGTCGTCGCCGAGCCGGCGTCGCAGCAGGGTGGAGGAGGTGTGGCGGTCCCCGGCGAAGTAGTCCTCGTATTCGTGGCAGGCCAGCCACACCGTCTCCTCCAGCCGCGCCACGGGCATGTCGTCCATGCCGTAGAGGGTGTTGAGGAGGTCGGGCAGCAGCTCGTCGAAGAAGAGCGTGAAGGGCGCGCCGTCGGTGCGGCCGGTGATGGGGCGGCCCAGCTCGGGCAGGACGTCGAAGGCGCGCTGCCACAGGGCTTCCGGGTCGCGCAGCAAGGGGGCGGCCTTGGCCACCGCATGGACGCGGCCCTTGGCGACCCGCACCAGCCGCACCCGCTTGGCCCACGCCAGGAGGAGGTCGGGGTCCCCGTCGGTGTCAGGCGAGGCGCCGAGCTCGGTGAGGGGGCGGCCGTCCTTGCCGGCCCAGGCCGCCAGGGCCGTCAGGCGTTGGACCGTCCGGCTTCCCATGGCGGCGGTCGTGAGGCCTGGGGCGGGGGGCAGGGCGATGGGGGGTTGGAGGGGGGCGCGTTCCTCCGCCAGGTCCAGCTCCGCGCCCAGCAGGCGGGCCTGGGTGAGGTGGTCGAGGATGTCCTGGTCGTAGTGGACGCGGCCGGCGTCGAGGTCCTGTTTGAAGTCGTCGAGCCCGCCGGGGTCGGTCAGGTCGACGCCGTGGTCGAGCGCGGTCTGGGCCCAGAACTTGGCCAGCCCCTGCAGGTGCGGGTCGTCGAGGGACTTCCTGAACTCCGGGGTGGCGCGGGCGATGGCGGCGTCGGCCTCGGACAAGGTGGCGCCGCGCGGGTCGCGCAGGCCCGTCGCGGCGAGGTAGGCGAGGTAGGTGCGCAGGATGTCGGGGGCGATGTCGAGGATCTCGCGCGGCGCGACGACGTATTTGGGAATCCAGGCCAGCAGATAGCGGCGGATCTGCGGCTCGTCCCAATAGGCGAGCCGGCCGTCGCGGCTGTGGTGGCGGGCGTCGATGGCGGCGCCGATGAGAAAATCGTCCGCCGGGCGGCCGTGCTCGTCGGCCCAGGCGAGGCAGCGCCGCAGCAGCACGGCCTTCGCCGCCTCGAACTCCTCCGCCTCCTCCGGCTCGAACCAGGTACGCAAGACCGTTCTCCCTGCCGGTGCGAAAAAGGGGATCTGGCGTCCCAGTATCGCCCTTCAGGCCCGCCGTCGTGAGCCGTTGTGCACAAGCGGTCAGTACGCGCGTGCCGCTTCGAGCAGGGCGGCGCGTACCTGCTCCTCCGGCAGGTCCATGGTCTTGACCGCGCCCCACTGCAACGCCCCCAGCAGCGCCCAGCTCTTGAGCCTGGCCTCAGGGGTGGGGTCGGGCCCGGCGAGCTTGGCGTAGATCTCGTCCCTGAAGGTCCTGATGGTGTCGCGCTCCGAGCCGGGCACGGCGCCGGCGTCGTCGGCGGCGAGGTCCTCCATGAACAGCCGGATGACCGAGCGGTAGCGCACCGCGAACGCGACGAGGGCCTCGACGAAGGCGTCGCGGCTGTCGTACGCGGTGTCGAGCAGCGTCAGCATGTCGGCCGCGACGGGGTCGAGCAGCTCGGCGGCGAGGCGGTCTTTGGGGTGGAAGTGGTAGGCGACGGCCGTCTTGGTGAGGCCGACGGCGGCGGCGATGTCGGCCAGCGAGGTCGCCGCGTAGCCGCGTTCGGCGAACAGCTCTCTGGCGGCGGCCAGGATCCGCGATCGGGTGTCGTCGGCTGTGGTCCCGGCTGTGGTCCCGGCTGTGGTCCCGGATGTGGTCATCGTCTCATTTCCCTGTGGAGACGGCCTTCCTCATATGTTCCGTTTTATCGTATGTCGCTGTACGACCGTACAGGACGGTCGTCGAGTGGGGGCTGAAGCGATGACGCGGTTGCTGGGACGGCTGGGCGGCTGGTGCGCGCGGCACGGCTGGATCGTGCTCGTCACATGGGTGATCGCCGCCGCGGCGCTGATGGGCGGCAGCCTCGCCTTCCCCAGTCCCACCAACAACGACGCGAGCATCCCCGGCACGGACGCGCAGCGGGCCCACGACCTGATGAAGGAGGGCTTCGGCGCCGGGTACGCCCAGGGCGGCACCGTCCAGCTCCTCGTCTACTCCGCCGACGGGCCGCTGCTGGAGGAGAAGCGCAAGCAGGCCGTCGAGCGGGCCGTGGACCGGCTGGAGACGATGCCGCACGTCACCTCCGTGGACACCCCGTTCCGCGTCGGCGGCATCTCCTCCAACCTGCAGATCGGCCTCATCACGATCAAGATGGAGGGCAACGACTCCGACAAGATCGCCCAGACCACCCAGGAGCTGTCCAAGGCCGCCGATCCGGCGCGCGAGGCCGGGCTCGAGGTCGTGCCCGCCGACAGCTCGAACCCCGCGGACAAGGAGATCAAGACCGGCCCCAGCGAGGTCATCGGCGTGGTGTGCGCGCTGCTGGTGCTGGTGTTCGCGTTCGGGACGCTGGTCGCCGCCATCGTGGCGATCTTCGCCGCGCTGGTCAGCGTGGCCTCGGGGCTCGGCGTGATCGGGCTGCTCGGCTGGGTCGTGGACATGCCCAAGCAGGCCGGCATCATGGCCACGATGATCGGGCTCGGCGTCGGCATCGACTACGCGCTGTTCCTGCTGTCGCGGCACCGGCGGCTGCTCGCGCAGGGCGTGCCGGTGGTGGAGTCGGTGCGCAGGACGGTGTCCAGCTCGGGCGGCGCGGTGGTGTTCGCGGGCGGCACGGTGATCATCGCGTTGAGCGCGCTGATGCTGGCCGGATTCCCGCTGCTGGCCACGCTCGGCTGGGTGACCGGCATCTCGGTCGTGGCCGCCGTGCTGACCTCCGTCACGCTGGTCCCCGCCCTGCTCGGGCTGCTCGGCCACCGCGTCAACGCGCTCAAGGTGCCGTTCCTGCGCGGCTCGGGCTCGTCCGGCACCGGCTGGGCGGGGCTCGGTTCGTGGGTGGCGCGCCGCCCGTGGCGGGTGCTGCTGGCCAGCACGATCGTGCTCGGCGCGCTCGCCGCGCCCGCGCTGGCGCTGAGGCTGGGGCCGATCGACGAGGGGTACGGCGACAAGGGCTCGGAGCCGCGCCGGGCGTACGAGCTGATGGCCACCGGCTTCGGCCCCGGCTTCAACGGCCCGCTCATCGTGGTCGCCGAGCTGCCCGAGAAGGTGCCAGGCGCCAAGGACCCGCTCGTCAAGAAGCTGGTCGGCGAGGTGGAGGACGTCGAGGGCGTCAAGTACGTCAGCGACCCCAAGGTCAACGAGGACGGCCGCTCGGTGCTGGTGCAGGCCATCCCCGAGTACGCCCCGAGCGACGAGCGCACCGCCGAGGTCGTCGAGGACGTCAGGGCGATCGCGCTGCCGGGCGTGCAGGTGCACGTGGGCGGCAAGGTCGCCGGGCTGACCGACGCAGGCGACCGGATGGCCGAGCGCACCCCGCTGGTCATCGGCGTCGTGGTGCTGCTCAGCGCGCTGCTCCTGCTGCTGGCCTTCCGCGCGCCGATCGTGGCGATCAAGGCGGCGGTGATGAACCTGGTGTCGCTGGGCGCCGCGTTCGGCGCGCTGGCGCTGGTGTTCTCGATCGGCCTCGGCACCGGCCTGGTCGGCCTGGACCCGCCGGCCAGTTCGTCGTACGTGCAGACGATCTTCTTCTCGGTGCCCATCGAGAGTTACGTGCCGCTGATGCTGTTCGCGGTGCTGTTCGGGCTGTCGATGGACTACGAGGTGTTCCTGCTGACGGCGGTGCGGCAGTCGTACCAGCGGCACGGGCGCAACGCGCGGGCGGTGGCCGAGGGGCTCGGCTCGACCGGGCGGGTCATCACGTCGGCGGCGCTGATCATGGTGGCGGTGTTCACCGCGTTCATCGCCTACCCGGACTCGCTGGTCAAGACGTTCGGCGTGGGGCTCGCGGTGGCGATCGCGGTGGACGCCACGATCATCCGTGGCTTCCTGGTGCCGGCCACGATGGTGCTGCTGGGACGGCTCAACTGGTGGTGCCCGCGCTGGCTCGACCGGCTGCTGCCGAACCTGTCGGTGGAGGGCCACGAGGAGGACGAGGACGAGCCGGTGGCCGAGCGGCGGGAACCGGTCGGCGCGGGCGTCTGATAGCGCGTCGGGTAGGGCTCAGTCGGAGTCGAGCAGGTCGCAGGCGGGCACCCAGCCGATGACGCCGGTGCTCGCGTTGTGGCCGTGGTGCCACAGCGTGGTCTCGTACGGGCCGCACGCGTACGCCTCGTGCTCCTCCTCCCGGTTGGACGCGAACCCCTCGCCCGGCTGCCCGAACCCGTGTACCCGGGCCCCCGCCGCGGGCTCGGCCCGGATGGCGACGCCGGGGGCCGCGAAGTCGTAGGCGGGCCTGGCGCTCAGCGCCGGCACGGCGAGCAGCGCGGCCAGGGCCATCGGTCCGAAGCGCACGCCGCTCAGCGTAGTGGCATGGTCGCTCAGTGTTCCAGCGGCTTGCCGTCGCGCCGCCAGGCGAGGTAGCCGCCGTCGAGCGGGCGGGCGGAGCGGCCGTGGGCGCGCAGCACGCGTACGGCCTCGGGCGAGACCACGCAGTACGGCCCCCCGCAGTACGCCACGATCTCCGCCGACGCCGGCAGCTCGCCCAGCCGGTCGCGCAGCTCGGCCATGGGCACCGAGACCGCGCCCGGCACGTGCCCGGCCGCGTAGTCGGCCGCCGAGCGCACGTCGAGCACGAGCGTGGACGGGTCGGCCAGCCGCGCGGCGAGCTCGTCGGCCGTCACGCCCTCCAGGTCGCCGAGCCGGTCGCTGACCGCGCCGCGCAGGTCGGCGAGCCGTTCGCCGGCGAACGCCTGGAACGCGCCGAGGAAGCGCGACACACTCTCGTCGGCCAGCCGGTAGTAGACCCGGGTGCCGTCCCTGCGGCTGGTCACCAGGTGGGCCGCGCGCAGCTGCTGGAGCTGCGCCGAGGTGTTCTTGAGCGGCACGCCGGCCGCCCGCGCCAGCTCCTCGACCGTGCGCTCGCGCTGGTCGAGCACGTCGAGCAGGCGCAGCCGGACGGGGCCCGACAGCGCCTTGCCGATGCGGGCGAGCTGCTCGTAGATCGGCTCTTCCGCGAACATCAGACCATGTACTGGTCGTGGCGCAGGTAGAGCTCGGTCCACTCGTCGGGGGAGAGCTGCCGGCCGGTGGCGGCGATCTCGGCCAGCTCCTCGAAGTAGCCCTCGCGCGGCGCGCCCGGCGTGAACAGGATGAGCATCGTGGCCGGCTCGCCCGACTCGTTGCGGAAGGCGTGGATGCCGCCTTCGGGCACGAACAGGAAGTCGCCCGGCTTGCCGTCGGCCCACTTGTCGCCGTTGTAGAGCCGGATGGTGCCGTCGAGGACGTAGAAGGACTCGGTCATCGTGCGGTGGAAGTGGGGGCTCGGGCCGGACGGCTTGGCGGGCATCTCGTAGCGGTAGAGGCCGAACGCGCCGCCCGTGCTGCCGCCCGTGGCGAGGTAGTGGACCTGGGTGCCGCCCGGGCCGCCCATGCTCAGGTCGGGCGCCTGCCCGGCCAGGTGGAACACGCCGCTCGGCTCGCCGTGCTCGGCGTGGTAGCGGGGCTCGGGGTAGGACATGGGGGCCTCCTCTAGAGTTCTAATGATCCTTAGAATAGCGCAGGAAGGATGTCCTCCGCCAGCCAGTCGAGCTGCCCGGCTTCGCCGACCATCGGATCGATCAGCACGAGGTCAGATCGGCGGATGCGGCTTCTGGTACGTCTTCGGCTCCATGGCCGCCTCCACCTGGAAGAACCGCCCCTGGAACGACACCTTCTGCTCCGTCCAGCACGCCTTCATCAGCTCGATGCCCTCGGTGAACCGCGTCACCAGCCCCTCGCCCGGCACCCCGAACGATTCCAGCGCCCGCCTGCCGCCCAGCCCGAAGCCCACCTCGAGGCGGCCCCGGCTGAGCTGGTCGAGCGTGCTCAGGCTCTTGGCGAGCTGGAGCGGCTGGTGCTGCACGCTGACGAACACCGCGCAGCCGATGCGCACCCGCTTCCAGTTCCGCCGCGCGTCAGAACGTGATGACGGTACGCGCCACCGTGCCCGCGCGGACGTGGGCGACGGCCTCGTCGATGCGATCGAGCGGCAGCCGCTCGGTGATCAGGCCGTTGAGGTCGAGGCGGCCGCGCACGTACTGCTCGGCCAGCATGGGCAGGTCGCGGTGCGGCGCGGCGTCGCCGCCCTGGGTGCCCATGAGGCGGCGCGAGGCGAACAGCAGGCCGGTGTCCAGCTCCATCGGATGGCCCTGGGGCGGGCTGCCGACCATGACGGTGGTGCCGCCTGGCCGGGTCGCGGCGAACGCCTTGGCCAGCACGCCCGGCGCGCCCGTCGCGTCGAAGGCGTGATCGACGCCGCCCCTGACCAGTTCGTCCACCTGGCGGGGCAGGTCGGTGACCAGCAGGGAATGCGTGGCGCCGAAGCGCTCGGCGAGCTTGAGCTTGCCCTCGGCCACGTCGGCGGCCACGATCGTGGTCGCGCCGGCCAGCACCGCGCCCTGCACGACGTTGAGCCCGACGCCGCCGCAGCCGACGACCAGCACCGTCGCGCCCGGCCGCACCCGCGCGACGTTCAGCACCGCGCCGACGCCGGTGACGACGCCGCAGGCCAGCAGCGACATCGCGTCGAACGGCAGCCCCGGGGCGAGCTTCACGCACATGGCCTCGGGGACGACGGCGTACTCGGCGAACGAGCCGATGCCGATGAACCTGCGCACCTCGGCGCCGTCCAACGTGACGCGGGGGAGGCCGCCCATGATGATCGGCGGCCGGCCGGGGCTCGCGCACAGGTGGAAGTGCCCGGCCTGGCAGGGACGGCAGCGGGCGCAGGGGCCGTTCATGGCGATGATGACGGGGTCGCCTTCCTCGACGGTGGTGACTCCCGTACCGGTGCGCTCCACCACGCCGGCGCTCTCGTGGCCGAGGATGAACGGCAGGCGGCCCGCCACCGGGCTCTTGCCGTCGATGGCCTTGAGGTCGGAGCCGCACACGCCGGACGCCTTGACCCGCACCCGCACCTCACCGGGCCCAGGGTCGGCGATCTCGACCTCACGCAGCTCCATGGGGGCGTGGAACTCGGTCAGCACGGCCGCGCGCATCCGCATGGGCCTCACGGTAGCCGCGCCCCGTCATGCGAGCAAGCGGTTGCTCGGCTGGCTCGTCAGTCCCGCGCACGCGCGAGGCGTCCGTTCCCTGCGGGCGTGCCGGCGGTGGCCGGGGAGGATGGCCGCACGGCCGGGGCGAGCAGCGTCAGCAGCACCACCACACCGGTGATCACGGCGAAGGCCGCGGGATAGGACAGCCCGCCCGCCACCCACCCCGTCACCGCCGGGGCGACGAGCCCCGAGAGGTACGTGATCGTGGCCACCCCGGCCACGCCCTCGCCCGGCGTCGCGCCCTTGTTGCCCGCCGCCGCGATCGCCAGCGGCACGATCACCGCCACGCCCAGTCCGAGCAGCGCGAAGCCGGTGACGGCGAGGGCAGGCGTGCGGGACAGGACCACGATCAGGCCCCCGAGCGCGGCGACCGCCCCGCCGGCCCGCACCGTCCGCACCGGGCCGAGCAGACGGATGACGCGGTCGCCGAGCAGGCGGGTGCCGGCCATGCAGAACATCAAGACCATGTAAGAGGCGGCGCCCATGCCCGGCCCCGCGCCGGTGACGGCGGTGATGTAGACGGCCGACCAGTTCGCGCTGGCTCCCTCGGCGAAGGTGGCGCAGAAGCCGACGACGCCGATGAGGGCGATCCCGCGGGTGGGCAGCGCGAAGCGGCGCGGCGCGGGGCCGGTGGCCGGACCGCGCTCGTCGGCGAGCAAACCGCGGCCGGTGCGGGCGCCGGTCAGGAGCAGGGCGGCGGCGACCGTCGCGAGGTGCGCGCGGGCGTCGATGCCGGCCTGCGCGGCCAGGGCGCCGAGACCGGCCGCGGCGAGGCTGCCGACGGCCCACATGCCGTGCAGCCCGGACATGATCGGCCGGTCGAGGCGGCGTTCGAGGACGACGGCGTGGGCGTTCATGGTGACGTCGGACATGCCCGCCGCGACGCCGAACAGCAGGAACGCGAGGAACAGGCAGGCGGTGGAGGGTGAGAGGGCGGGCAGTGCGAGGGCCGCGCACCACAGGGCGATGAGTAAGCGGGTGGCGGTGCGGGCGCCGATCCGGTAGGCCAGGCGCCCGGCCATCGGCATGCCGACGAAGGCGCCGATGGGCGTGCAGAGGAGCACCAGGCCGAGGACTTGGGGGTCGAGGCCGAAGTGCTCCTGGAGCCAGGGGATGCGGGTGGACAGGCTGCCGGCCACGGCTCCGTGAATGAGGAAGACCGAGGCGATGGCGCGATGAGGGCTCATGGATCGGAAACTATCAGGCAGGGTTCCTGATGAAAAGAGCTTTCAGGTAGGGTGCCTGATTATTATGGCGAGCATGAAGACCGCGACCCCTTCCACGGCTCGAGCCATCAACGACCGGCTGGCGCTGGACCTGCTGCTGGAACGGGGCCCGCTGAGCGCTCCCCAGCTCCGCTCGCTGACGGGGCTGTCCAGGCCCACCGTGTCCGACCTGATCGAGCGCCTCATCGGCGGCGGGCTGATCGAGGTCGCGGGAGAGTCGGGCGAGGACAGGCGCGGGCCCAACGCGCGCCTCTACGGGCTGGTGGCCGGCCGGGCCCACGTCGCGGGGGTCGACCTGCGGCGTGACACCGTCCACGTCACCGTCGCCGACCTCACGGGCCGTACCGTCGGCTCGGCCGCCCGGCCGGTCGGCGGTGACCTGGTGGATCTCGTCGAAGGAGTCCTGGCGGAGGCGGCGGGGCGGCGGAGCCTCGACGCCGTCGTGGTCGGGGCGCCGGGCCTGGTCGCGCCGCGCAACGGCGAGCTGGTGTCGTCCAACGACGTGCCGGGGTGGCGTCCCGGGCTGGTGACGTCCTGGCGGGAGCGGCTCGGCGGCGTCCCGGTGGTGCTGGAGAACGAGGCGAACCTGGCCGCCGTCGCCGAGTCGCGGGACGGGGTGGCGCAGGACGCCGAGGACTTCGTCCTGCTCTGGCTGGGCGACGGGGTCGGGGCGGCGGTCGTGCTCGGCGGGCGGTTGCGCCGGGGGGCGTCGGGGGGCGCGGGCGAGATCGGGTTCCTGGAGGTGGACGGGACCGCGTTCTGCAACGTGGTGACCTCGTCCGTCGCGCGCGGCCTGGCCCGTACGGAGTTCGCCACCCGCATCGCCAAGGGCGCCGCCGCCTTCGTCACGCTGCTCGACCCCGGCCTCGTCGTGCTCGGCGGCGAGTGCGGGATGGAAGGGGGCGCCGAGCTGGCCGAGGAGGTGGCCGCCCGGCTGCGCGACCTGGCGCCCGCCCCCACCGAGGTGCGCGCCAGCACGGTCACGGGCAACCCCGTGCTCCAGGGCGCCGTGCTGACCGCACTCGACCTGGCCCGCGACCGCGTCTTCGGCGCCTCGGCCACCCCGTGACGGCCACCGTCGCGCGTCTGTTAGCAAGCGGTTGCTCGGTAGGTCCGTTGACGGCGCCCTAAGGCGAATCTACGCTCGGACGGAACCAAGCGAGCGCTAGGCCGAGGCGCGGTGGGAGGCCGTTCATGGTGCGAGTGAGGTCGGCAGCCCTGGTGCTGGTGCTGTTCGCCACCGGATGTGCGGCCCAGCAGCAGGGCGGCGCCGCGGGCGGGGGCGCGGCCGGTGTGACGGACACGACGATCACGGTCGGTGGCGTGCTGACCAAGACCAGCGCCAGCGGGTACTCCACCAAGGACGCCGAGCTGGGCGCCAAGGCCAGGTTCGAGCGGGCCAACGCGGAGGGCGGGGTGCACGGCCGCACGATCGAGTTCCTCGGCGCGGAGGACGACGGTCAGGACGCCGCCAAGGGGGACGCGGCGGCCAAAAAGCTCGTGCAGAAGGACTCGGTGTTCGCCCTCGTTCCCGTGCATGCGCCCAACTTCGGCGGGGCCGCCTTCCTTGAGCGGCAGGGCGTGCCGTGGTTCGGCTGGGCGACGGGCCCGCAGTGGTGCGGCACGAAGACCGGATTCGGCTACAACGGCTGCCTGGCGCCCAAGCAGGGCGCGGGCTCCCAGACGTGGTGGGGCCGCCAGATGGCCGACCTGCTCGGCGGCGCCGAGGGCAAGAGCGTGTACGTCCAGACCTCCGACTCCAGCGGCAGCAAGTACGGCGGCACGACCATCTCCCAGTCGTTCACCGCGGCCGGGTTCGCGCTGGCCGGCGTGAACTCGGGCCTGCCGGCCGCCGCACCCCCGCCCGACTGGCTCCCGTACGTCAACAAGATCATGACCTCGGACGACGGCGGGCCGCCCGACGTCGTGGTGTCGGTGATCGCCGGCACCAAGTTCAACGTCGGCCTGTACTCGGCGCTCAAGCGGGCCGGCTACCAGGGCGTGCTCACCGACGCCACCAGCTACGACGCCGCCATACTCAAGGACCCCGCCAGCGCGAAGGCCCTGGAGGGCGTGATCGCGGCGCCCATGTTCGAGCCCTTCGAGTCGGACGCCCCCGAGGTCGCAAGGCTCCGGCAGGACGTCGAGAAGGTCGCGCCGGGCGCCGAGCTGACCCAGCACCTCGCCATCGGCTACTGGGCCGCCGACATCTTCCTCGACCTGCTGGACAAGACCGGCAAGGAGCTGACCAGGGAACGCTTCCTCGCCACCGCCAACGGCTCCTACGTCTACGAGAACCCCGGTTTCGGCCGCATCGAGTATCCGAAGGACCACAGCGAGCCCAACGGCTGCGGCGCCCTGGTCAAGCTGGAGGGCGGCGCCTTCCAGGTGGCGAGGAACATGCGCTGCTTCGACAACGTGCCGCTGAAATGATCGCCTACGTCCTCAGCGGCCTGGTCACCGGCGCGGTCTTCGCGGTCATGGGGGCGGGCCTGACGCTCTCGTACGCCGCCACCGGCGTGTTCAACTTCGCCCACGGTGCCATCGGCTTCCTGACCGCCCTGCTGTTCTACGAGCTGACCCAGGCCGGCGTGCCCGCGCTGCCGTCGGCCCTGGTGGCGGTGGCGCTGTTCGCGCCCGCGCTCGGATACGCCCTGCACAAGGCCATGTTCAGGGGTCTCGCCCAGGCGGGGGAGACCGCGCAGATCGTGGCCACCATCGGCCTCACGATCGCCTTGCCCGCGGCGGGCCTGCTGGTGGTGGACGTGGCCGGGCTGCCCTCCGCCGACGCGACCGCCCTGCCGCGCGGCGTCGGGCCGCACCCGGCCGTGGACGTCGAGGTGTTCGCCGTGCGGCTGGACAGCGACCAGCTCATCACGTTCCTGTGCTCGGCGCTGGCGGCGGCCGGGTTGTGGGCGTTCATGCGGCACACCCCGTACGGGCTGCGCATGCGCGCCTGCGTGGACCGGCGGCGGCTGGCCACGCTGCGCGGCATCGACGCCGGCGCGGCATCGACGCTGGCTTGGACGCTCTCCTCAGGGCTCGCCGGGCTGGCCGGGGTGCTGGCGGTGCCGGTGCTGGGGCTGGACGCGACGGCGTACACGGTGCTGCTGTTCGCCTCGGCGACGGCGGCGGTGTTCGGGCGGCTGCGTTCGATCCCGTGGACGTTCGCGGCCGGGCTGGCTCTCGGCGTGATCCAGAACCTGGTGGCCGGCTACACCGATTTCCTCGAAGAGGTGACCGGGCTGCGTACGGCGGTGCCGGTGATCCT
This sequence comes from Nonomuraea sp. NPDC049421, assembly GCF_040677005.1. NCBI lineage: Bacteria > Bacillati > Actinomycetota > Actinomycetes > Streptosporangiales > Streptosporangiaceae > Nonomuraea > Nonomuraea sp. NPDC049421. The sequence goes on along the minus strand of NZ_JBFAQA010000031.1, from coordinate 85,415 downwards.
GCTGTTCGCCGGGCTCGTGCTGCTCAACAGGGCCCGTGACCGGGTCGCGGGCAGCGCGGCCGAGGACGCGCCGCCGCCCGACCACCTGGCCGGGCTGCCGCCGTGGCGGCGCCGCCTGCCGTGGGCGCTGGGCGCGCTCGCGCTGGCCGTCTTCGCCTTCGCGGGTCCCGTCTACTACGTGAGCGTGGCCGCGCAGGGCCTGGTGCTGGCGCTGATCTTCTGCTCGTTCGTGATCGTCACCGGCATCGGCGGCATGGTGAGCCTGGCCCAGGCCGCCTTCGCCGCCATGGCCGCGCTGACCTGCGGCTGGGCGTTCACCTCTGGGCTGCCGTTCGCCGCCGCGATCGTGCTCGGCGTGCTGGCAGCGGCGGCGGCCGGGATGCTGGTGGCGCTGCCCGCGCTGCGGCTCGGCGGCCGGGTGCTGACGCTGGCGACGCTGGCCATGGCGCTGCTGGCCGACCAGGTGCTGTTCCAGGTGGACGCGTTCAGCAACGGCACGATCGGCTGGGCGCTGCCGGCGCTCGGGTTCGGCTTCGCCGACACCTCGGATCCGCGCGTGCGGGTGGTGCTGCTGCTCGCGCTCATCGGGGCCGTGGCGCTGCTGGTCCGCAACCTCGAACGGTCGGCGTCGGGGCGGGCGATCCTGGCCGTGCGCTCGGCTCCCGCCGCGGCCGTCACGTCGGGGCTGTCGGCGCCGCGTACCAAGATCGTGCTGTTCGTGCTGGCGTCGGCGGTCGCGGGGCTGGGCGGGGTGCTGTTCGCGATCTCCAAGGGCTCCATCACGGCGACCGACCTGCCGGCCTTCTCCGGGTTCGTCTGGCTGGCCATCGTCGTCCTGCAGGGCGTGCGGCGGATCGGCGGCGCCGTGCTGGGCGGGCTCGTCGCCGTCGCCGTGCCCGAGCTGCTGGCCGTCTGGGACCTGTCCGCGCACGTCGGCGCGATCCTGTTCGGGCTCGGCGGCGTCATCCTGGCCAAGCACCCCGACGGCGTGCTCACCCAGATGGCCGGGCTGCGGCACAGGAGACGGGAGCGCCCCGAGCCCGCGATACGGGCCGAGCCGGCCGTGCGAAAGCGGCGGCTGTTCACGCTGGAAGGCGTCGTCGCCGGATACGCCGACACCACCGTGCTGCGCGGCGTGGACCTGACGGTCGGACCCGGCGAGGTGGTCGCGCTGCTCGGCGCGAACGGCGCGGGCAAGTCCACCACCTGCGCCGTCGCGGCCGGCGACCTGCCCGTGAGCGCGGGCCGGGTGCTGCTCGACGGCCGTGACGTCACCGCCTGGCCCGCCCATCGCAGGGCCCGCGCGGGGATCCTGCTCGCGCCCGAGGGCAGGGGCGTCTTCCCCGGGCTGACCGTGGAGGAGAACCTGCGCACCTGGCTGCCCGACCCCGAGCCGGTCTTCGCGCGGCTGCCGCACCTCGGCGAGCGCCGCCACGTTCCGGCCGGCGCCCTGTCCGGCGGCGAGCAGCAGCTGCTCACGCTCGCTCCCGCGCTCATCAGGCCGCCGCGCGTGCTCGTCGCCGACGAGCCGTCGCTGGGGCTCGCGCCCATGGTGGTGCGGCAGGTATTCGAGGTCTTCGCCGAGTTGCGGGCGCGCGGGGTCGCGCTGCTGCTGGTCGAGGAGAAGGCCACCGAGGCGCTGGCGATCGCCGACCGGGTGGCGTTCATGCGGCTCGGCCGCGTCACCTGGTCGGGACCGCGAGCCGAGGTGGACGGCGAGCGGCTCACCGCCGCCTACCTGGGGGTGCGCTGATCATGCTGGCGGTGGACGGGGTGTCGGTCGCCTTCGGCGGCGTCAAGGCGCTGGACCAGGTGTCGTTCGAGGTCGACGAGGGGGTCGTGTGCGGCGTGATCGGGCCGAACGGGGCCGGCAAGACCACCCTGTTCGACGTCGTGTCCGGGCTGCGCAGGCCGGTCGAGGGCCGGGTCCGCGTCGATGGGCGGGACGTGACCGGGCTGCCGCCGGTCCGGCGGGCCAGGGCGGGGGTACGCCGCACGTTCCAGCGCACGCAGGTGTTCGGCCGGCTCACGGTCGAGGACAACGTGCTGGCCGCGCTCGACTGGCACGGCGGCGGTGGCGGGCTGGCCGCCGACCTCGTCGGCCTGCCGGCCCGGCGGCGGCTCGAACGCGACCGGCGCGAGCGCGTCGCCGAGGTGCTGGAGCTGTGCGGGCTCGCCGGGCAGCGCGCCGCGTACGCCGCCGCGCTGCCCGTCGGCGGGCGGCGCCTGGTCGAGCTGGCCAGGGCGCTGGCCGACCGGCCCAGGCTGCTGCTGCTCGACGAGCCCACCTCCGGGCTCGACGCCGCCCAGACCGCCCGCCTGGCCGAGGTCGTCAGGAGCCTGGAGACCACGGTGCTGCTGGTCGAGCACGACATGGGGTTCGTCATGGACGTCTGCGACCGGATCGTCGTGCTCGACCTCGGCCGGGTCATCGCCGCTGGGCCGCCCGCCGAGATCCGCGAGGACCCCGTCGTCCGGGTGGCCTACCTGGGATGACTCAGGAGTGGCGCTCGGTGAAGTCGAGGATGCGCCGCCAGGAGTCCTGGCAGACCTCGGTCCACTCCGTGTACGAGCGGTCGAAGTACGAGTGCGGCGCGCCCGGATAGACGTGCTTCTCGTACGGGGTGCCGGTCCGGTCGAGCGCGGCCTCGTACGCGGCGGACTGCTCGCGCGACGTGGCCCGGTCGGCGCCGCCCAGCAGCATGAGCAGCGGCGAGCCTGGCCCCGACTCGGGCGGCTCCACGAAGCGCAGGGTGGGGTAGAAGCCGATGCCGCCCGCCAGTCCGTTGCCCTCGGCGGCCTGCCGCAACGACTGCGCGCCGCCCAGACAGAACCCCACGGTGAACACCGGCCCGTCCAGCGCCTGCGTGGCCGCCAGCGCGTCGGCCCTGACGTGGTCGCTGGTGAGCTGGTCGACGTGGGGACGGAACGTGAAGTCGTCGCCGCGGTCGCCGAGGCCCGCCGTGCGGCCGAAGTAGTCGATCGCGATCGTCCGGAACCCCGCCTCGGCGAACCGGACCGTGAGGTCCCGGTAGTAGGGGTGCAGCCCGCGGATGTCCGGCAGGATCACCATGCCGCGGCCGTTCGGCTCGGCGGGTTCGGCCCGGTAGGCGAGGAAGCGGTTGCCGTCGGCGGCGGTCAGCTCGATCTGCTCGTGCGCGGCCACCTCGCCCCGCACGGGTGGGGCGGGCGGCCTGCTGTCGGTGGAGTGGCACATGATGATCAGCATGCCGGACGGCGGCGGCTTCGTCGCGCACCCGGGGCGGCCGTTCGCCGAACGGCGGGGACGCGGGGGGCAATCTCCGCCGCATGGCGGTTGTGCGACGATGACCGGGAATTCCACGATGTCAGCAGAGACAGCACCGCTGCGGAAGGAACAGCCCATGGCGCATCACCCCAACCTGGACGCCGAGCTGCGTGCCGGGGTCGAGCAGGCCGCGCAGATGCCGTCGATCGACTTCGCTTCGCTGACGTACGAGGCGCTGGCCGAGCATCGGGCCGAGCTCAACGCCATGCTGGCCGCGGCGCCGAGGCCGGAGACGGAGGTCTCCATCGAGGACAGGATGGTGCCGGGACCCGCGGGAGCGCCGGACGTACGAGTGCGCGTCTACCGGCCCGCCGGGGCGGGCGAGAGCCGGCCCGCGCTCTACTGGATCCACGGCGGCGGCATGATCATCGGCAGGCCCGAGATGGACGACGAGATGATCGTCCGCTACGTCGAACGGCTCGGCCTGGTCGCCGTCTCCGTCGACTACCGGCTCGCCCCCGAACACCCCCACCCCGCGCCCGTCGAGGACTGCTACGCGGGCCTCGCCTGGACCGCCAAGAACGCCGCCGAGCTGGGCATCGACCCGGCCCGCCTGGCCGTGGGCGGGGCCAGCGCGGGCGGCGGGCTGGCCGCCGCCACCGTGCTGCTGGCCAGGGACCGCGGCGGCCCCGACATCGCCTTCCAGCTGCTGATCTGCCCCATGCTCGACGACCGCAACGTCACGCCGTCCAGCCACGCCTTCGCCGACGCCGTGGTGTGGCCCAGGTCGGCCAACCTGTACGGCTGGAAGGCGCTGCTCGGCGACCGGGCGGGCACCGACGACGTGCCCCCTTACGCCGCTCCCGCCCGCGCCACCGACCTGTCCGGGCTGCCGCCGGCGTTCGTGGACGTGGGGGAGCTCGAGGTGTTCAGGGACGAGTGCATCGACTACGCGCAGCGGCTGGCCCAGGCCGGGGTCTCGACCGAGTTCCACCTGTTTCCCGGGGCCTTCCACGGGTTCGACATGATGGTGCCGGACGCCGAGCTGAGCCGGCGGGCGCGGGCGGCCAGGGGGGCGGCGCTCAAGCGCGCCTTCGGTATCTGACCACGTCTTCTTGAAGGGGCACCTGCCTGGTCTTCCGGCGGGTGCCCCTTTGTGTGGAAATGATGGTGGCTGGGCGTACATAGAGGTAGGTGTCCGTGTCAATCGTCTGCTGAGGAGATCTGCCATGGGGACCGCCTGTGGATGACGAGCGGCTGGCCCGGTTCGAGGCCGCCTATGACCTGGCGTACGGCAAGATCACCGCCTACGCCGTACGCCGCTGCGACTCCCCTCAGGACGCCGCCGACGTCGTGGCGGAGACGTTCACCATCGCCTGGCGGCGGGTGTCGGAGCTGCCGGACGGCCCCGAGGTCGTGCCCTGGCTGTACGGCGTGGCGCGCAAGGTGCTGGCCAACCACTTCCGCGGCGACAACCGCCGCCGGGCCCGCACCGCCGTGCTGGACGCCGAGCTCGCCGACCTCTACGGGCACTCCCCGGACACCGAGGTCGAGCTGGACGCGATCGGGCGGGCCTTCAGGAGCCTGCCAGACGACGACAGGGAGCTGCTGGCCCTGGTCGCCTGGGAGGGCCTGGAGCGCGAGGAGATCGCGCGGGCGCTGGGGCTGTCCCGCAACGCCGTACGGATCCGGGTGTACCGGGCCCGCAAACGGCTGTCCCGGGCACTCGCCGATGCCGGCGTGCACGTGGAAGGCCGGCTCGCTCTGGTGGAACGGTCGCAGGGAGGAGCGCTGTGAGGAACATCGACGAGATCGAGGCGATCAAGCCGCTGGCCAGGGTCGCACCCGGTGCCCTCGGTGGTGAGCCGTCCGGTGCGGGGGCGCGGGCGCTGCTGGCCGAGATCACCGCGCGGGAGCCGGACCCGGTGCGGCGACCCCCGCGCTCGTTCAAGCGGCCGTTGCTCGGCCTGGCGGCGGCCGTCGCGCTCGCCGCGGGTGTCGTCGTGGTGCCGAGCGTGCTGCGCGGTGGTGCGCCCAGCTCGTACGCCGTGGACATGCAGGACGGGATGGTGACGATCCAGATCCGCGACTTCGACGACGCCGCCGGTCTGGAGCGGCGGTTGCGCGAGCTGGACGTGCCCGCGATGGTGGACTTCGTCCCCCAGGGCATGATGTGCCGGGAACCGCGTGGCAAGTACGTGGAGAACATCCCCCGTGGCATCTACAGCCTGCCGGAGAACATCCCCGGTGAGCGGGAGGGCTGGCAGATGCGGATCAACACGAAGCTGTTCCGGCCAGGCCAGACGCTCGTGTGGAGCATCAGCGGCAAGGGCGGCACGACCACCACGTACCTGATGGAGGGCCCGATCGCGCCCTGCGAGCCCGTCCCCGCGCCCACGCCCTCGTACAGGGAGCCGGAGTTCCGCGTCGCCACCGACAAGGGCCGCTCCCTGGAGGGCCTGCGCGTGGACGAGAAGACCGTCGGCGAGGTCCTCCCCGAGCTGCGCAGGCGCGGCAAGAAGGTCGTCTTCGCGGTCATCTCCGTGCCGCCGGGGAACCCCGGAGGGTACGGCATCGTGCGCACCCAGGAGGAGCCTGTCGGCGACGACTGGGTGGTCTGGGAGGCCGAGGAGAACGCCAAGGGGATGATCCGGCTGCTCGTGACCGAGCACCGGCTGGACAAGAACCCCGTCTACGGCGGTCCCAGGGACGCGCTCATCCCGGACTGAGCGGCCTGCCTCAGCCCGGGGCGGCTCCGGCGTCGGCGAGCAGGCGGACCAGGGCAAGGGCCAGGTGGGCGCGCAGGCGGCCGGGCGGGTCGGCGGGCGAGAAGCCCAGCACGCTCTCCGCCCGTGCCACCCTGGCGGCCAGCGAGCTGTGGTGCGGGTGCAGGGCCGCCGCCGCGCCCCTGATGACGCGCACCGCGCTCTCGGCGTCGGCGTCGAGCGTGGACAGGCGCAGCAGCAGTCCCTGCACGACGTCAGCCTAGCCTGGCCAGTGTACCAAGCGTGCGCTAGGTTGGTTAGCGTGGATCTCGACTTCTCCCCGGCCGAGCGGGACTTCCGCGCCGAGGTTCGCGAGTGGCTGAGCGCGCACGTCCCCGATCGCCTCCCGTCCATGGACACCCCCGAGGGCTTCGCCGCCCACCGGGCCTGGGAGGCGGAGCTGGCCGCCGCCCGGCTGTCCGTCGTCTCCTGGCCCGAGGAGTACGGCGGCAGGGGCGCCTCCCTCGTCGAATGGCTGATCTTCGAGGAGGAGTACTGGGCCGCCGGCGCCCCCGCCCGCGTCACCCAGAACGGCATCTTCCTCCTGGGCCCTTCGCTCATGCGGTTCGGCACCGGGGAGCAGCGGCGGCGCTGGCTGCCCGGCATGGCCTCCGGCGAGCAGGTGTGGGCCCAGGCGTGGTCGGAGCCCGAGGCGGGCAGCGACCTGGCCGCGCTCACCTCCAGGGCCGAGCCCGTGCCCGGCGGCTGGCGCCTGTACGGACACAAGACGTGGAGCTCGCGCGCCGCGTACGCCACCCACGGGTTCGGCCTCTTCCGCACCTCGGGCGAACGCCACCGCGGCCTCACCTACTTCCTGTTCCCCCTGCCCGACGTCGCCGTCCGGCCCATCGCCCAGCTCGACGGCCTGCCGGGCTTCGCCGAGCTGCACTTCGACGGCGTGTACGTGCCCGGCTCCCTCGTGCTCGGCCGGCCAGGCGACGGCTGGCGCATCGCCATGGCCACCACCTCGTCGGAACGCGGCCTCACCCTGCGCAGCCCTGGCCGCTTCCTCGCCACCGCCGACCGGCTCGTCGCCCTCGCCGCCGGCGCCGACCCGGCGCTCGCCGACAGGGCCGCGCGGTGCTGGGTGGAGGCGGAGGCGTACCGGCTGCACACGTACGCGACCGCGCGCAGGATCGCGGCAGGAGAGGAGATCGGGGCCGAGGCCAGCCTGGGCAAGCTCTTCTGGTCCGAGCTCGACCTGCGCATGCACGCCCTCGCACTCGACCTGCTCGGCGACCGGGCGGGGGCGGAGGGGTGGCTCGACGGGTTCCTGTTCGCGCAGGCGGGGCCGATCTACGCGGGCACGAACGAGATCCAGCGCACGATCGTCGCAGAACGCCTCCTCGGACTCCCTCGAAGATGATGGATGCCGCTTTCAGCGCCGATCAGCTCGCTCTGGCCGCGAACGTACGGGATGTGCTGCGTGCGCACTGCCCGCCCGCCGCGCTGCGCAGCGAGCGGCGGCCCGGGTGGAAGCAGCTCGCCGGGCTGGGGTTCTTCCAGGTGTTGTCGCCCGAGGAGGCCGGCGGGCTGGGGCTGCGGCTGATCGACGTGGTGCCCGCGCTTGAGGAGACCGGGCGGGCCTGCCTGCCGGGGCCGGTCGTGGAGACCGCCGTGGTGGGGGCGTACCTGCTGGGCGGCGCTGAGCCGGTGACCGTGGCGGTGCTGCCGCCCGGGCAGGCTTACGCGGCTGATGCCGATCTCGCCGATCTGATCGTGGTCGTGCGGGACGGCGCGGCCCGGTCGTTTCCCGCCGCGTCCGTGTGCCTCAGCCCACGTCCCGGGCCCGATCCGGGCCGGCCGCTGTTCGAGGTGACCACCGGGACGCCGGGTGAGCCGCTCGGCGGAGACGTGCGGGCGGCGCTGCGTGCCGGTGTCGTGGCGACCGCCGCGCAGCTCGTCGGGGTGGCCAGGCATCTGTTGTCCACCACCGTCGACTACGCCGGGGCCCGCACCCAGTTCGGGGCTCCGATCGGGTCGTTCCAGGCCGTCAAGCACCAGCTCGCCGACGTGGCGGTGGCGGTCGAGTTCGCCGCACCGCTGGTGTGGCGGGCGGCGGTGACGGCGGACAAGGCGCTGCCGAGCGCGGACCGGGACGCGAGCGCCGCCAAGGCCGCCGCGGGTGCGGCCGCCACGCTCGCGGCCAGGACGGCGCTGCAGGTGCACGGCGCGATCGGCTACACCGACGAGCTGGACCTGCGGTTCTGGCTGGCCCGCGCGTGGTCCCTGTCCAGTGCGTACGGCACCACCGCCCACCACCGCGAACGCCTGCGCGCCGCCATCGTCGACGGCTCCCCTCGGAGGTACCCGTGAAGTTCGGCGTCCCGCTCGGGCTGCTGCATCCCGCCGCGTGGAAGGACGTGGCGGTGGCGGCCGACGAGCTGGGGTTCGAGTCGGTGTGGCTGCCCGAGCACCTCGTCTTCACCACCGACCTGTCCACCGCTCACTACCCGGGCGCCACCTCGCCGGGGATCAAGCCGGGGACGCCGCTGTTCGACGCGCCCGCGTACCTGTGCTGGCTGGCCGCCCTCACCTCGCACGTCAAGCTCGGCACCGCCGTGCAGCTGCTCGCCCTGCGCCACCCCTTCGCCTCCGCCCGCGCCTTCGCCACCTTGGACGTGGTCTCCGCCGGGCGGGCCGTCTGCGGGGTCGGGGCGGGCTGGTATCGGGGGGAGTGGGACGCGGCGGGGGTGCCGTTCGAGAGCAGGGGGGCGCGGCTGGACGAGGCCATCGAGGTCGTACGGCGGTTGTGGAGCGAGCCGGTGGTCGCCCATAGCGGGAGGTTCTACTCCTTTCCCGAGGTCGCCTTCGAGCCCAAGCCCGTGCAGCCGCGCCTGCCCGTGCTCGCCGGCGGGGAGTCGGACGCTGCTTTGCGGCGGGCGGCGCTGCTGTGCGACGGGTGGATCAGCATGCCGCACACGCCCGCCTCGATCCGGCCCCGCCTCGCCGCCCTCGCGCGGCTGCGTGAAGGGGTGCCGGTGACGGCTCATGCGTACGAGCTGGGGTCTCCTGACGAGGTCGCCGAGTGGGCGGGGCTCGGGGTCGAGCGGCTCATCGTACGTCCCTGGACCCGCAGCCGCGACGCGGTTGCCCACCTGACGCGGTTCGCCACCGCCTACGGCCTCACACGCCCGCCGCCCCCGACCTGACCGCCACCAGCTTTGGCCTCACGCGCCCGTCGGTTCGGCCTGACCGCCCGCATGGGGTGGTCAGGCGCGGTGACGGCCGGCGGTGCCGGCGGTCAGCTCGTCCTCCGGGCGGGTGCGGCGGTGGCGGCGGCCCCTGGGCGGGGCGTCGGTGTAGGGGAACGCCGGGTGCTCGTCCGATGAGCGGCGACGGCGGCGGCCACGGTAGGTGGTCGCGGGCTCCGAGACGGTGAGCAGGCCGCCGGACCGCGCGGGCGGCGCGAAGGCGTCGAACGTGCTGGTCGCGCCGGGGATGACGATGCGCTCGAACGGGCTCGTGTCGACCACCCGGTCCAGGGGGCCGGTGTCGAGCACGACCTCCAGCGGACCCGTGTCGTCCGTGAACCGGTAGCGGGACCTGTCGAAGTCCGGCTCGTAGGGCGGGGCCAGGAAGGCGGGCTCGTAAGGGGCCGCGTCGTGGGACTCGCGGGCTGCGGTGCCGTGGGGATCGTAAGGTCCCCACCCGGTGGTGCTGCGGGACTCGCGCGGCCCCGCAGCGGCGGCGTCACGGCGGTCCTGGAACCCGTGCGGGGCGCTACGGGGCTCGTCGGCTCCCCAAGCGGCGGCGTTGCGGCGGTCCTGGAACCCGTGCGGGGCGCTACGGGGCTCGTCGGCTCCCCAGACGGTCGGGGCGCGGTGGTCGTGGGAGCCCTGGGCGGTGGCCGGGCCGTGCGGGGTGGTGTCGGTGGTCAGGTCGAAGGGGCGGATCTCCAAGGGGAGCCTGCGGTGCCTGGCGTGGCGGGCGCCGTGCCTCAGCGTGTCGCGGGCCGCCTCCCTCGCGGCGGCTTCCCTGGCGGCGGCATGGCGGGCGGCCTCCCGCGCGGCGGCCTCCTTGGTAGCGGCGTGGCGCGCGGCCTGCCGGGCGGCGAGTTCCCTCGCGGCGGCCCGCTGCGCGGCCTCACGTGCGGCGGCTTCTCGGGCCGCAGCCTCACGGACGGCCGCTTCCCTGGCCGCAGCCTCACGTGCGGCTGCTTCGCGTGCGCCGGCCTCACGTGCGGCTGCTTCGCGTGCGCCGGCCTCACGTGCCCCGGCCTCACGTGCGCCGGCCTGACGCGCGTCCAGCTCGTGGGCGGTCGCCTCGTGGCCGGCCGTTTCGTTTGCGGTGGCCTCGCGTGCGGTGGCCTCGCGTGCGGCGATGCGGCGGGCGGCTTCCCGGGCGGCGGCGTGCTGGGCGGCTTCCTTGGCGGCCGCTTCTCTTGCGGCGGCGTGGTGGGCGGCCTCGCGTGCGGCGGCGTCCTTCGCTGCGGCGTGGCGGGCGGCGTTCCTGGAGGCCGCATGGCGGGCCCTGCCTCTGGAGGCGGCGTGCCGGGCCGAGTCCCTGCCGGCCGGACGGCGGGAACCGTCCCCCGCGTTCTTTGCCCCCGTTCGGCGGGAACCGTCCCACGCGTCCCCGGCGGCCGCCGAACCACCGTGCAGGCCGGTGTCCGCGGAGTGGCCGTCCGAGCCGAAGCCGGCGCGCACGCCGGAGGAGGGGGCGTCGAAAGCGTCGGGCCAGGGGGTGCCGTCGAAGGAGATCGACCGGGGACCGAAGGTGGCGCGGCCGGTGGCCGGCCTGGCCGTGGGGTCGGTGGATTCCGGGAGGGGCCAGGCCATCGTGGTCGAGGCCGCGCTTGCGGTCGCCGGGGTGGCGGTGGAGGCCGTTGCGGGGGTGAGGGTGCGGAGGGCGGCGGCGGTGGCGAGGCGTTCCGGGGTCTCCCGGAGGTCCACGGTGGTGCGGCGGTCGGCCGTCGCCAGGACGGGGGCCGTCCTGCCGCGCCGGCGGCGGCCCTTCGCGCGGGACGGGCGGGGCGGCCTGGCCGGTGCGGCGGCCGCGGCGGCGGCCGAGCGCTGGCGGCGGGTCTTGGCCACGGCGAGCAGTGTCAGCGCGGCGATCAGCGTCGAGCCGACCAGCGTCGGGGTGTTGACGACGGGCAGCGGCCCGGTGGCGGAGGCGTCGGTGTGGGACGGGAGGGGCTCGCTGGTCGCCGCCTCGGTGTCGGCCGTGGTGGGCTTGGCGTGCTTGCCCTTCTTCGCGGGGGCTCCGTTGGCGGCGCCGGTGGAGGCGCCGACCTGGGGTTCGGCCGGGGCCGACGCGGTGGGGGCGGGGCGGGCGGCGGAGTCGCCCGTTCCCGTACGGGACTTGGCCGTCTCCTTCGAGGAGGACTTGGACGTCTTCGCCGGGGCGTCCGCGTGCGCGTCCGAGGACGAGGACGAGGAGCGCGGAGCGCCGTGGGGGTCGGACTGGGCCTGCTCCGGGGTCTGGCCCTCGGTCTGGCCGGTCGCTCCCTCGTCGGTCTGGCCCGGCGTCAGGGACTGGATGCGGTCACCGGACAGCGGCACCTGAGCGGAGCGGCCGTCGTCGCCCCGGGGGATCTGCGAGGTGAGCGACTGCTCGGGAAGCTGGATCGTGCCAACCTCGCTTCCCGGTTTCCCGGCCTCCTTGAGCGCCTCCTGGGCCTCTTTCTGCGCCTTCTTCCTGGCCTTCTTGTCGAGCCGTTCCTTGACCCGGTGCGGGTAGCCGTAACCGACGACCTTGCTCGTGTCGCGTTCCTTGCGCTTGGCGACGCCGCCGTCGATGTTGCCCTCGATGGTGTGGATCCGGCCGCCCGCGACTTTGGTCACGACCCCGACGTGGTCGATCCTGTCGATGTCGTCCGAGCCGCTCCAGTCGTAGAAGACCAGCGCCCCGACCTCGGGCTTCTTCCCCCACGCGCCCTGCTTCTTGAACCACTTCGCGTGCTCGACGGTCCAGGCGAACTGGCCGACCCAGTCCTCGTAGCCGAGCTTGTGCGCGGCCCATGAGAGGTACATGTCGCACCACGGCGCGGAACTGTAGTCGGCGTCGAACTCGATGTTCTTGCCGTACCAGGCGCCGAACTTGGTGTACGAGCCCGACTTCTCGGAGTAGCCGATCTGGCTCTCGAGCAGTTCTATGAACTTCTGGATCTCTGGCGTCATGGAAGTGTGGGGGAACCTTCCGGGCAAGACCGGGTTTGACCCACCAGCCATGGGTAAAGGGGGTAACCCGGGACTGGTGTGACAAAACCGGAGGCCTGTCGTCTTCCGTGATGAGTGAGGTTATCGTGTCGTGACCTTAGCTCAAGCACGCACCCTGGGGGCAAGGGCCCTCACGGGGTAGAAACCAGCAGGTCAGTAACGTTGCCAGAAATGTCCGACCCTAGGTGGTTTAACACTAAAAGATCTACCTTGTGGTGAGATCTTAGTATCCTGCGCCGGTCAGCAGCCCGCCGTCCACGGTGAACTCGCTCCCCGTGCAGTAGCTGGCCCGGTCCGAGGCCAGGAACGCCACCACGTGCGAGACCTCCACCGGCTTGGCGAACCGCTTGATGACCATGGACTTGACGAACGCCTCCGCGTCCACCTCGCCGACCAGCTCAGGGTCCATGACCATGGAGGTGTTGATCGCTCCAGGGTGCACCGAGTTCACCCTGATCTTGAACTTCGCCAGCTCCCGCGCCGCCGACTTCGTCACGCCGCGCACGCCGAACTTCGAGGCCGAGTACGCCGACAGCCCCTCCGCGCCGACGTACCCCTCGATGGAGGAGATGTTCACGATCGAGCCGCGCCCGGCGGCCTTCATGGGCTCGATGACCGACTTGATGCCGAGCCAGGTGCCCCTGAGGTTCACGCCGATCACCTGATCGAAGTCTTCGAGCGACATGTCGGCGATACGCCGAAATTTCAGAATCCCGGCGTTGTTCACCAGCACGTCCAGCCGCCCGTACGCCTCCAAGGCCGCCCCCACGGCCGCCTCCCACTCCTCAGGACGGGTCACGTCGTGCCGCACGTACACCGCGCCCGTCTCCGCCGCCAGCGCCTTGCCCTCCTCCTCCAGCACGTCCCCGAACACCACCCGCGCGCCCTCGGCCAGGAACAGCCGCACATGGGCCGCGCCCATGCCCCGCGCACCGCCGGTGATCAGCGCGACCTTGCCGTCAAGCAGCCCCATGGCGTCCTCCTGCCGCGACGGCCACGGCGGCCGCCTCCATCGTGCGGTAGACGGGGATCCCGGCCGCCGCCGCGATCCGCCCGACCTCGTCCGTCACGCCCGGAGGCGCGCACTCGGCGTTCCTGATGACGAGCGTGATCCTGGTGTGCGGGTGCGCGGCCTGGGCCCCCGCCAGGGCCTGCGCGTAGGCGTACAGGGGTTCGGCGGCGTCCCCGTACGTGAAGAAGGCCGTGACGTTCACGTGCGCCACCACGTCCCGGTACGGCCCCGCGAGCGCGTCGATCACGTCGGCCACGAGACCGGGCCTGCCCATCGGACCCACAGGCACTTCGAGCGGGTTGCCCGCCGTCACCACCCCGAGTCCGCGCAGCGCGGCCAGGCGGTCGGCGGGCAGCGGTTCGAGGCGGACGCCGGCCCGGTCGAACGCGTCCGCGGCGAGCACGCTCGCGCCCCCGCTCGGCCCGACCACCAGGGTCCTGTCGCCCTCGACCGCGCGACCGCCGTGCGCCTGGAAGAACGCCAGCACCCCGATCAGGTCCTCCTGGGACGTCACCAGCGTCACGCCCGCCTGCTCGGCCACCGCCGCCCAGATCCGCTCGTCGCTCACCAGGCCGCCGGTGTGGGAGGCGGCGGCCTGCCTGCCCTGCCCGGTACGTCCGCCGACCAGCAGCACCACGGGCAGGTCCGCGTCGCGCAGCGCCTCGTACAGCTCGCGGCCGTTCCTCGGGTCCTCCAGGTACAGCCCCGCCGCCCGCGTCTCGGGGTCCTCGGCGAGCCAGCGCAGCAGCTCGGCCGGGGTGACGTCGGCGGCGTTCCCGGCCGTGACGACCCGGCTGAACGCCAGCCCGCGCCGCTCCCCGACCTTGATCACCTCGCCGGCCAGGCCGCCGCTCTGCGAGATGAGCGCGACGGAGCCCGCCGGGCCCGTGCCGCCGCCGACGAACGTCTGACCGCCTCGGGGGCAGTACACGCCCATGCAGTTCGGCCCGAGCAGCCGGGCGCCGGCCGCGCGCGCCGCCGCCACCAGCTCGGCCTCCAGCTCAGGCCGTCCCGCCTCGCCGAACCCGCCGCTCATCACCTGCACGAACGGGACTCCCGCCGCCTGCCGCACGACCTCGGCACAACGCTCGGCGGGCACCGCCACCAGCGCGTAGTCCACGTCGGCGCGGTCGAGCGACGGCACGGCCGGCACTCCCGCGACCTCCTCCGCGCTCGGATGCACCGCGACCAGCGGGACGCCCGTCCCCCGGTAGAACCCGAGGAACATGTTCCCGAAGTTCGGCCTGCCCGTGGACGCCCCCACCACGGCCACGGCCCTGGGCTCGAAGAGCGGCAGGAAGTCGGTCGTGGGGGCTGCCGGGATCGGCGGGGCGGGGGACACGGGGAGGTAGCGGGCATCGACGGCCACCACGCCTGACGGGCCTGCTATGACCGGGTTCAACTCGAACTCGCCCAGGTCCAGCCGCTCCCACAATCCGCCGGGCCCGCCCACCGCCATGAGGAGCTTGACGACGGCGTCCTCGTCCACGGGCGGGGCGCCGCGCCAGCCGCGGAGCACGGCGGCGCCGCGCAGGGAGGCGGGCATGCGGTGGGCGTCCTCCTCGGAGATCGGGCAGAGCCGTACGGCGGTGTCGCGCAGCGCCTCCGTCCACACCCCGCCGAGCCCGGCGAGCAGCACGGGCCCGAACGCGGGGTCGCGCACCAGCCCGACGATCAGCTCGACCCCGGCGGGGACCTGCTCCTCGACCAGGAAACCGGCAGGCCGCAGCCGTTCGCGCAGCCGGCGGGCCGCAGGGGCCAGGCCGGCGTGGCGCAGGCCCAGCACCACCGCCCCCGCCTCGGTCTTGTGCGTCAGCCCGGGACCGAACGCCTTCAGCACCAGCGGCTCGGCCAGCTCCCCGGCCGCCGAGAAGTCGTCGCCGGTCACCACGACCCCGCGCGGCACCGGCACCCCGGCCTCCCGGATCAGCGCCTTGACCTCGTGCTCGTCCACGCTCTACCCGCGCAGCCCGGGCAGCTCGCGGATCTTCCTGCGCAGCAGCTTGCCCGGCCCGCCGGAGGCGTCCTGGGTGTGGGGCAGCTCGCCGGTCACCACGATGCGGTCGGGCCGCTGATGCGCGGGCAGCGCGTCGGCCAGGGCCGGCGCCAGCTTGGACGGGTCCAGCGTGTGCCCGGCGCGCGGCACCACGGCCAGCAGCACCTCCTGCTCGGCGGCCCCCTCAGGGGTCCCCACCGCGCCCGCCTCGGCCACGCCGTCCAGCGCGCAGG
Source organism: Nonomuraea sp. NPDC049421 (assembly GCF_040677005.1). NCBI lineage: Bacteria > Bacillati > Actinomycetota > Actinomycetes > Streptosporangiales > Streptosporangiaceae > Nonomuraea > Nonomuraea sp. NPDC049421. The sequence goes on along the minus strand of NZ_JBFAQA010000031.1, from coordinate 69,998 downwards.
CGGCGTCCTCGATGACGGTCGGCTGCGTCCAGACGCCACCCTTGAGTATGGAGTCCTCGCGCCGCCCCAGCACCCGCAGCACGCCGTCGGGGGAGAGCGTGCCGAGGTCACCGCCGACGTACCACTCGCCGCGCAGCACCTCCGCCGTGCGGTCGGGCAGCCCGTCGTAGCCGGCCATCCGGTGCGGCCCGGCCAGGTTGATCTCGCCGACCTCGTCGATCACCCGGTGGCCCTGGGGGCCGGTGACGCGCACGGCGTTCCCGGTACGGGCCCGGCCGGACGAGCCGAGCGGCGTGGAGCCGTCGTCCACCCGCCCCATGCACGTGTATGGCGCCTCGGTCTGCCCGTAATAGGAGTAGATGCCCGCCTGCGGCAGCCTGGCCTTGATGCGGTCGAGCATGGACGCCGTCAGCGGCTCACCGCCCAGCATGATCACCCGGATCGACGACAGGTCCACCTCCTCGTGCGCGGGCGAGGCCAGCAGGGCCGCGTAGAACGACGGGATCTGCGACACGTGCGTGACGCGCTCGCGCGGGACCACGCGCAGGAAGTTCTCCGGCCCCCAGTCCTGCTCCAGCACCAGACGCATGCCCGCGTACAGGGCCGGGCCGACGATGGCCGGGAAGCCGATGCCCCAGATGATCGCCCCGGTGCCGAACACCGCGTCGGGGCCGCGCGGCACGTCCAGCCAGATCTGGGCGGTGGCCAGCGACGAGGCGTGGGTGTGCACGACCGCCTTGGGCAGGCCGGTGGTGCCCGAGGTGTAGTAGAGCGCGAGCGGGTCGTCGTAGGACCCGCCGAGCGGCGGCTCCGCGTCGGACGCCTCCGGCAGCTCCCGTACGTCGATCCAGGTCGTCACCCGCGGCAGCTCCGGCCTGATGGCCTCGACCACGGGGGCCACGGTGGCGTCGTGCACGAAGGCCGTGCACCCCGAGGCGGCCACCACGTCGCGCAGCGTCTCGACCGGCCAGTACGGGTTCAGCGCCGCCGTCACCGCCCCGATCTTCGCCTGCGCCAGATAGACCTCGGCCACCTGCAACGTCTCGTTGAGCAGCGCCGCCACCCGCGTGCCCGGGGTGACCCCGGCGGCGATGAGGGCGTTGGCGCGGCGGTTGACGTTCCTGTTGAGCTGGTCGTAGGTGAAGCTGCGCTCCCCGCAGTACGTCAGCGCCACCTGGTCGGGCGTGCGCATCGCGCTCGCGGTCAGGATCGCGTGCCCGTAGTTGCCGTACGGCGATCGTGCCGGTCGTGCCATGGGGGGTGCCTCCATCTCAGAGGGGCGAATAAAGCACGAAGACGTTGCCCGAGGGGTCGCGCAGCACGGCCCGCCTCTCGTGCGGCCCTGCCTCGGGCTCCCGCACCACCTCGGCGCCGCGCGCGACCAGCTCACCCACCTCGCGATCGACGTCCGCCACCTTGTACGACACCGCGACCGACCCGGCGACGTGCTCCTCCGGCCCCGCCAGCGCCACGGTCACCCCGCCGCCGTCGAGCGCGGCGAACTTGTCGCCGTCGCGGAACTTCACCGGCAGGCCGTAGAACGCGATCGCCGCGTCGAGGTCGGCGACGGGGATCAGCACGTTGCCCAGCTTCACGCGGGCCTCCAGTGGGGCAGGTCGTCGTGGAAGGTCACGCGTACGGGGAGGCCGATGCGCACCTGCCCGGGCTCGCAGCCGATCACGTGCCCGAACGCGCGCACGCCCTCCGGCAGGTCGACCCAGGCCATCACGTACGGCTCGCGGCCCTGGTAGGCGGGGGAGAAGGAGCGGTGCACGACCGTGTAGGTGTGCACGACGCCGTCGCCCGAGACGGGGTCGAACACCAGTTGCCGGCCGCCGCACCAGGGGCAGACCGGCTCGGGGAGGTGGATGCGGCGGTCGCAGGCCGTACAGCGCTGGATGACCAGCTCGCCGCGCGCGCAGGCGGCCCGGTAGGCAGAGGTGTCACCGCTCATCGTGCCTGCCAAGCTAGCGCACGCTTGGTTGCCCGGCAAGGCCCGATCAGCGGTACCGCTCAGCCCCCGCCCTGGCATCGGCCGGCGACTCGAAACCAGGCTCCGGCGCGTTGCGGAAGAGGGTCGGCGTGGCGAGGCCGGCCTCCGGATCGGCGGGCGAGCGGGCCTCGGGGCCGACCGTGGGTGGGTCGGCTGAGGAGCGGGCCTTTGGGCCGTTGGAGGGTGGGGCGGCAGGTGGGGCCGAGGGGCTGGGTGGCGGCTCCGTGGTGGGCGGGGGCGGGCGGGTGGCTGTGGGGGTGGGTGGCGCGGGGCAGTCGGGGCCGGTCAGCGCGACCTCGCTGACCTGCGGCCCGTTCCCCGCCGCCGGCTCGGTCATCACGAGGATCCCGACGTGCGCCTGCTCCCCGCACGGCACCCGTCCAGGGTCGTGGGTGACGGCGCTGGTGTAGGAGGTGCGGCCGCGCAGGGTGCGGCTCTCCTGCCGGACGGTCCGCGCCGCCCCGCCGTCGCCGTCCCTCCTCGTGTACGCGATCCGCAGCCGCACCGCCCCCCTGCCGCCCGCCGAGACCCCGATCGTCCCTGCCGTGCCGTTCCACCGCAGGATCGTGGCCGCCCGCACGGAGGCCATGGGCGCGGACGTGCCGGGTTGCCCGCTGCGGGTGGGACGGGAGGAGGGAGGGGCGGCGGTCCGGGCGGCGGACGGGGCCGGAGAGGCGGCCGTCCGCCGGGGCGCGGGGCTCGACCGGGTGGGCGTGGGGCTCGTGGTGGCAGGAGCCGGCTCGTCGCGGACCTCGGGCGGCGGCAGCAGGATCGTCCCCGGGCCGGGTGGCACCCCGCCGCCGGACACCAGGATCGCGACCACCGCCGCGACCACCGCGCCGCCCGCGATCCAGAGCTGGGGCGGCAGCCTGGGCAGCCGGGACCGCAGGCCGTTCGAGGGAGCGGGGGAGGTGCGCGCCAGCGGGAAACGTAACGCCAGCAGGGTGGCCAGCTCCGCCAGGTGCCGCCGTCCGCGTTTCTCCCAGTCGGGGCCGTACCCGGCGGCGGCGTCCTCCTCCAGCTCGGCCGCGAACTGCCGGGCGGAGGCGTACCTGACGGCCGGGTCCTTGGCCATCCCGCGCCTGAGCAGGTCGCGCAGCGTGTCGGGGGCGACCTCCACCGGCACCGGCTCCACGAGGTGCCTGTCGCGCAGCGCGGGCACGTCCTGCTCGCCGTCGCCGTTCTCCGCCCGGTACGGCGGCCGCCCCCTGACCGCCTCGAACAGCACGCACGCGGCCGCGTACACGTCGGCCGGCGGCCCGTCGCGCCCCTGCGTCCATAACTCGGGCGCCATGTACGGCGGGCTGCCGGCGGGCACCCCGGGCTCCTCGGCGTGCACCACGACGCCGAAGTCGGTCAGCTTGGTCGTGCCGTCGGCCTGGACCAGGATGTTGCCCGGCGTGACGTCCCGGTGCGCCACCCCGCGCTCGTGGACGGCGGCGAGGGCCAGCAGCGTGCTCTTGACCACGGCCAGCGCCGCCTCGGGGGTGATCCTGCCGTGCTCGGCCAGCAGCGTGCGCAGGGACACGCCGTCCACCAGCTCCATGACGAGGGCGGCCCTGGTGGCGGTCTCGACGTACTCGTACAGGCGCACCACGTCGGGGGAGTCGATCTCGACGAGGCGGTGGGTGTCCGACCGGAAGCGGTCCATGAACGCGGTGTCCCTGCGCAGGGTGGCGTTCAGGTACTTGATGGCCACGTACGCGCCGGTCTCTTGATAGGTGGCGAGGAACACGCGGCCGGTGCGGCCGGCGCCGAGCTGCCGTACTTCGCGGTACCCAGGGACCAAGTCCTACCCCCATCAGACGGCCGTCTTCGATTTGACGGTCTCACCCGGGGTTCGGGTTGTCACGACCGGAGATATTTCGCCCCGCGTTAATCAGAGATGGAGGGATGTGCCGGTGTTATGCTGAGCGGCGTACCAAGCAAGCGCTCGGCTAACAACAGGTGGAGGTCGCCGGTGGAGCGCGTGGCGGTGCTGGTGATGGAGATGCAGCGGGGCGTCGTCGGCGATCTCACGAAATTTCCGGACCTGGTGGCGGCATGCGACCGGCACGACGTGATCGCCAACGCCGCCCGCCTGCTCCAGACGGCCCGCCGGGCCGGCTTGCCGGTGATCCACTGCACCGCCGCGTTCCGCCCCGACCGGGCCGGCTCCCACACCGGCAACTGCCCGTTCATCGTCTCCCTGCTCAAGGACCCGGCCCACATGCTGGACGGCGCCCCCGCCACCGAGGTGCTGCCCGAGCTGCTCGACCCCGGCGACCTGGAGAGCCGCCGCCACCACGGCTTCTCCCCGTTCACCGGGACCTCCCTGGACATGACGCTGCGCTCGCTGGGCGTCTCCGAGGTGGTCGCGGTCGGCGTCTCGCTCAACCTGGGCATCCCCGGGCTGGCGCTGGAGGCGGTCAACCTGGGCTACCGGGTGCGCGTGGTGACCGACGCGGTCGCGGGCGTCCCGGAGGAGTACGCGCGGGCGGTGCTAAAGCACACGATCAGCCTGCTGGCCACCCGGACGACGACCGCCGACCTGGTCGAGGCGTGGACGTGATGGAGGGGCTGCGGCTGGACGGGCGGGTCGCGGTCGTCACCGGCGGGGCGGGGGCGATCGGCGCGGCCATCGGCGCCGACCTGGCCGCGCTCGGCGCCCGCGTGGTGCTGGCCGACGTGGACCTGCCGGGGGCGTCGAAGGCGGCCGCCGGGCTGCCGGACGCGCGGGCGCTCCGCGTGGACCTGGCCGTGCCCGAGTCGGTCTCCGCGTTCGCGGCGGCGGTGGGGGAGGTGCACGTCCTCGTGCACAACGCCGGGGTGTCGATCGTGCGGCCGTTCACCGAGAGCGACCCCGCCGACTGGGAGCTCATGTGGCGGGTCAACCTGCGCGGCCCGATGCTGCTGACCAGGCTGCTGCTGCCGGGCATGACGGCGGGGGGATGGGGGCGGCTGGTGTTCGTCTCCTCCGACGGCGCGCGGGCCGGCTCGGGCGGCGAGGGCGCGTACGCGGCCACCAAGGCCGGGCTGTTCGGCCTGGCCAAGACGCTGGCCAGGGAGGCCGCCAGGGCGAACGTCACCTCCAACGTGGTCTGCCCGGGCCCCACCGACACCCCCATGCTGCGCCGGGTGGCGGAGGCGGAGCCCGGCCTGGTCGACAAGATCGCCCGCGGCATCCCGCTGCGCCGCCTCGGCACCCCCGCCGACGTCGCCGGGCTGGTCGCCTACCTGTGCACGGAACGCGCCGCGTACATCACCGGGCAGATCCTGTCGGTGAGCGGCGGCGTGACCATGCACTGACCCCGCCATGCGCCTACACCGCGTCGTAGACGGCCTGCACCAGCCGCATCCCGCGCAGGTTGCCGGTCAGGGCGTCGGCCATCCTGTTCATCACGTAGCCGATCGCGAGGCCGCGCTCGGGGTCGCCGAGCCCGATCGCGCCGCCCATCCCGGAGTGGCCGAACGCGGTCTTCGACGGCATCAGGAACGTCAGCGACGGCCGCATGAACCCGAGTCCGAACGACGTGTTCAGCAGCAGCACCTTGTCGGGGCCGTGCACGCGGGGGCGCAGCGCGTCCCGCAGCGTCTCGGGGCGCAGCAGGTCACCGGCGATCAGCCCCCGGTAGAACCCGGCCAGGCCCCGCGCGGTCGTGACGAGCCCCGCCGCCGGCCAGCCCGCGCGCAGGATCACCGGATGGTTCGCGCCGCCCTTGAGCCGGTGCATGGCGGGGTTGCCGAGCGCCCTGTTCATCAGGCTCGCGGGGTCGAGCGCGGCCCGCTGCACCTCGGCCAGCACGTCCTGCGTCCGTTTCCCGGTCTCGACGATCTGCATCCCGGTCCTGGGCCCGGGCTGTGCGGCAGGCCCGGTCTGCGCGGGCCGCTCAGTGGGCTGCTCAGTGGGCTGCTCGGCGGGGTCGCGGCGGGGGCGTTCGCCGGCCTTGAGCCGCGCCGTACGCTCGATCACCGCATCGGGCGCGCCCACCCACAGCTCCAGGTCCAGCGGCCCCGCGATCTCGGCCGCCACCAGCTCGCCCACGGACTCACCCGTCACCCGCCCGACCACCTCGCCGAGCAGGAACCCGTACGTCAGCGCGTGATACCCGTGCGCCGTCCCCGGCTCCCACAGCGGCCGCTGCCCGGCCAGCCGCGCCGCGATCGCCGGCTGGTCCTCGAACTCCTCCACCGGCACCTCCTCCTCCACCACCGGCAGCCCGGCCTGGTGGCTGAGCAGGTGCTCGACCGTCACGGACCCCTTGCCCTCGGCGGCGAACCCGGGCCACACGTCCGCGACCGGCGCGGCCAGGTCGAGGCGGCCCTGCTCGGCCAGCCGCAGCAGCACGGCCGCGGTGACCGCCTTGGTGCAGGAGTAGGCGAAGACGGGGGTGTCGCGCTCCCAGGGACGCCCGGTGTGCCGGTCGGCGACGCCGTCCCACAGGTCCACCACCGGCTCGCCGTTCAGATAGACGGCGAAGGCCGCGCCCAGCTCCTCGCCGTCGGCGAAGTGCCGCTCGAACACCTCGCGTACGCGGGCGAAGCGCGGGTCGCAGTACATCGGACCTCCAGCGGGGAAAGGGAGTGCTTACGTGATCCACGAGCCTAACAATTGGGGACGATTCGGCCCAGACGATCAGCGCGGCACCCTGAATCTGCTCACCCCGTCCGTGGTGCTCGACGCCCTGCGCAGCGCCACCACCGGCGAGGTGCTGAACCTGGCCCTGCCCATCAGGGGCGCCACCTCGTCGCCCGCGCCCGGCACCGTCCCGCACCTGCCGGGCCGCCCGCTGCCGCAGCACTTCATGAGCGTGGACGGCGGCGACTACGCGGCCGGCGCCCGCCCCGTCGGCCCCGGCCTGCGGGTGGCCGACGACGCCCTGCTCGTCAGCCACCACGGCACGACCACCCACATGGACGCGCTGTGCCACATGTGGTCGGGCGACGAGCTCTACAACGGCCACCCGGCCGCCCGCGTCCGCTCGTACGGCGCCACGAGGTGCGGCATCGAGCACGCGGGCGGCGTGGTGGCGAGGGGCGTGCTCTTCGACGTGCCCGGTCACCTCGGGCTGGGCCACCTGCCCGCCGGGCACCGCGTCTCGGCCGCCGAACTGGCCGCCATCGCCACGCCGCGCCCCGGTGACGTGGCGGTGGTGCGTACGGGGTGGCCGCTGGTGTGGGAGCGGTCGCGCGAGGAGTACTGGTCGGGACAGCCAGGTTTGTCCGCCGAGGCGGGCCGCTGGCTGGCCGGGCACGACGTGGCCGCCGTGGCCTGCGACAACGCCGCCGTCGGCGGGCTCGACGGGCGCGGCATGTCGCAGGAGCCCGTCGAGGACGACCTGCACCTGCTGCTCCTGCACCGGCACGGCATCCACCTGATCGAGATGGTGTGGCTGGAGGAGCTGGCGGCGAGGGGACGTACGGACTTCGTGTTCGTCGCGGCGCCGCTGCGGATCGAGGGCGGCACCGGCAGCCCGCTCAGCCCGCTGGCGATCCTGTGACCCAGGTGACGGGCAGGCTCGCGACGCCGTACACGGCCGCGTCGGTGCGCAGCGGCACCTCGGTGGCGGGCACGGCCAGCCGCAGATCGGGGAACCTCGCGAACAGCGCCCGGTAGCCGATCCGCATCTCGATCCTGGCGAGCTGCTGGCCCAGGCACTGGTGCACCCCGTGCCCGAACGCCAGATGCCGCCGCGCCTGCGCCCGGTCGAGCCGCAGCGCCTCCGGGTCCTCGAACATCGCAGGATCCCGGTTGATCGCCGGCAGCGACAGCGCGACCGTCTCGCCCTTCCGCACGGTCACGCCGGCCACCTCGACGTCCTCCAGCGCCGCGCGCGCCGGGGCGCCGAGGTGCACCACCGAGAGCCAGCGCAGCAGCTCCTCCTCGGCGCCCTCCTCGTAGGCCAGGCCCTCGTGCAGCAGCGCGAACACGCCGAGGGCGATCATGTTCGCGGTGGTCTCGTGTCCGGCGACGAGCAGGATCAGCGCCACGTTCGTCAGCTCCTCGTCGGTCAGCTCCCCGGTCAGCTCGCTGAGCAGGTCGTCGCCCGGCTCCTTGCGCTTGCGGCCGACCAGGTCGGCGAGGTAGGCGGCCAGGTCGGCCATCGCGCCCTGCGCGTCCCTGTCCGGCAGCGCTATGCGGGTGCTGCGGTCCTGGAAGAAGTCGTGGTCGGCGTACGGCACCCCGAGCAGCTCGCAGATGACCAGCGACGGGATCGGCAGCGCGTACGCCGGCACCAGGTCGGCCGGCGGCCCCGCGGCGGCCATCGCGTCCAGATGGTCGGCGGCGATGCGCTCGATGCGCGGCTCCAGCAGCCGCATCCTGCGCACGGTGAACCGGCCGGTGAGCAGGCGGCGGTAACGGGTGTGCGCAGGCGGGTCCATCGCCACGAAGAAGCCCGGGGGCGGCGTGGCTCCCGGGGGCATGGTGGCTCTCACAGCGGCGCGCCGCAGGTCCTGGCGGGCGCTGAAGCGCGGGTCGGCCAGCACCGTCCTGGCCGCCTCATGCGTGGTGGCCAGCCAGCCCAGGTGGCCGTCCGCCAGCTCCAGCCTGGTCATCGGGGGCAGGCCGCGCAGCCCGGCGGGCGGGTCGAAGGGGTGCTGCGGGTCTCGTTCGAGGGGAAGTCGCATATTTTGAGAGTACGCTCTCATTTGATAGTTCGCTATCAATTGGACGCGGGATGCCGAGATCGTCGAGAATGCGGAGTCATGACCGACCGACCGGGGCTGCGCGAGCGGAAGAAGGCCAGGACGCGGGCGCTCATCCAGAAGGAGGCGCTGCGGCTGTTCCGCGAGCAGGGCTACGCGGCGACCACCGTCGAGCAGGTCGCCGCGGCGGCCGAGGTGGCGACCAGCACGGTCTTCCGCTACTTCGCCACCAAGGAGGAGCTGGTGATGGTCGACCAGTTCCCGCCGTTCATGGAGGCGCTGCGCGGGGTGCCGCCGGAGGCCGGGCCGGTGGCCGCCGTACGGCTGGCGATGCGGGCCGTCCTGGAGGGGCAGACGGCCGAGGAGCGCATCGACGGCCTCGAACGCGAGCGGCTCATGCTCACCGTGCCCGAGCTGTGGGCGGCCACCCTCGGCAACGTCACCGGCGTGCTCAAGAAGCTGCGCGACGCGCTCGCGGAACGCGAGGGCCGCCCCGCCGACGACCCCGAGCTGCGCGACGTCACGGGCGCGATCGTCGGGGTCATCATGGGCGTCTGGCTGGAGTGGGTCAACGACCCCTCCATGGACGCGACCACCGAACTCGACCGCGCCCTCTCCCACCTCGAAGCCGGCCTCCCGCTACCCCGGCCCGCCGGGTGAACGTCAGGTGCCCGGGTAGTTGCCGCCGCCGTGTGCCTCGTCCAGAGTGTCGTAGTCGGGGGTGAAGCCGCGTTTGGGGATCGTGTCCGCGAACGCCACATGGCGCGGGCGCTTGTACGCCGCCAGCAGTCCCCTGACGTGCGCGATCAGGTCGTCCTCCGTGGCGGTGGCGTCCGGCTTCAGGGACACGACGGCCTTGACCGTCTGGTGCCAGTCGGGGTCGGGGACGCCGATGACGGCGGCGTCGGCCACGGCGGGGTGGGTCTTTAGCGCGCGTTCGACCTCGGCGGGGTAGATGTTCTCGGCGCCCGACTTGATCATGCGCAGCTTGGGGCCGATGAAGGTGAGGGTGCCGTCGGGTTCGCGGCGGCCGAGGTCGCCGGTGTGGTGCCAGCCGTACCGCGACTTTTCCGCATTTAAGTCGGGCCGGGCGAAATATCCGGTAAAGAGGGTCTTGCCGCGGGCGCAGATCTCCCCGACCTCCCCGACCGGCACCTCGCTCCCGTCCGGCGCCAAAATCCGCACCTGCGCCAGCGGCGAAGGACGCCCCGCGAGCCCGGCCCCGCCCTCCGCCAGCCCGAGGAACGTCAGCATCCCGCCCACCTCGGTCTGCCCGTACCCGCCCATCTTCGACCGGCACCACGGCGAGTCGTCCACGGTGATCATGTCGTCCCACTCGGCGGAGTGCGCGACGAAGCGCAGCGAGGACAGGTCGTACTTGCCGCCCGCGTTCGCCTTCGCGACGGCGTCGATCATCGGCCCGAACAGGAACGCCTGCGTCACCCGCTCGGCGTCGACCAACCGGCACACCTCCTCGGGGTCGAAGGCGGGGGCGAAGACGTTCGTGCCGCCGATCTGGAACGTGGCCAGGCAGAACATCATCGTCCCGACGTGGAAGAGCGGCCCGTTGTTGAGGAAGGTGAAGCCGGGCTCCATCCGCCGGACCACGAGCAGGGTGGTGGCGTGCGCGAGCAGCGCGGCGCTGCTGAGCAGGGCGGCGCTCGGACGTCCTGAGAAGGCCGCCGTGTAGAGGGCCAGGACCGGCTCGGTGTCACCGACCTGCCCGAACTCCCTCGGCTCGGCGCCCGCGATCAGCCGCTCGTACTCCTCGCCCGCGCGCACCCACGCGCCGCCCGCCTCGTCGCGCAGCGCCGTGGTGACGTCCGACGGCTCCCACACGACCGCGGCCGCCGCCAGGTCGCCGAGCACGAACCGCAGCTCGTCGAGCGACTGACGCCAGTTCGCCGGGCACAGCACCGCGCCCAGCCGGGAGCAGGCGAGCAGCAGCTCCAGCACCGCGTACGCGTTCTGCCCGAGCCACACCACCCGGTCACCGGCCCCGACGCCGAGACCGTCGAGCGCCGCCGCCAGCCGGGAGACGCGCTCGTCCAGCTCCGGGTAGGTGAGCCGGACCTCGCCGTCCACCACCGCCGTGACCTGCGGCCTGCTGCGGGCGTGCTCGGCGAGGACGTCGGACAGGGTCAGGCTGTGGATCATCGTCCGCCTCCAAAGGCCGGCATGACTTCGGTCGCGAAGAAGCGCATGACCCGCTTCATGTCCTCCAGCGGCATCGGCCGGGTGCTGCCGAAGTCGCACAGGAGGTTGCCGAACCCGGCGTCGCGCAGCAGCGCGATCTGCTCGATCACCCGGGCCGGGTCGCCGATCACCTCCAGCTGCTCCCAGCGGAAGTCCGGCGAGACGGTGCCGCCCTTGAGGTAGCGGTCCTGGTAGTACTCGAAGCCCTGCGCGGCCCGTCCGGTGCGCGGGTCGATGGGGGCGCTGCGCTCATTGAAGATGCGCGAGCGGTCGAACGACGCCTCGAACCTCTCCTGGTCGGCGCGGGCCTGCTCCAGGGTGGGGGCGACGTACACGCTGCGCGCCACCACCAGCTCGGCCTCCGCCACCGGATGCCCGGCCCGCGCGGCCGTCTCCCGCCAGGTCCCGGCCGCCTTGACGACCTTACGGAACGGGGCCGCGGGGTCGGCCAGGATGGGCAGGCCGCGCTCGGCGTACATGGTGACGGTCTCCGGAGAGACGGCCGCCACGTGCAGCGGCGGGTGCGGGTCCTGCAGCGGGCGCGGCACCAGCGACACCTCGGTGCCGGTCCGGTAGAACTTCCCCTCGTGCTGGTACGACTCCCGCGTCCAGAGCCCGACGACGACCTCCAGCGCCTCGTTGAACCGGTCCCGCGCCTCCGCCAGGTCGACCCCGAACCCTTCGAACTCGTAGCTCTGGTACCCCCGCCCGATCCCGAGTTCGAGCCGGCCGCCGGACAGCACGTCCACCTGCGCCGCCTCCTCGGCGACGTGCACGGGATTGTGCAGCGGCAGCACCACGATCCCGGTGCCGAGCCGCAGCCGCTCGGTGCGGGCGGCGGCGTGGGCGAGCACGGTGAACAGGTTGGGCGCCACGCCGTAGTCGCGGAAGTGGTGCTCGGCCAGCCGCACCCCGTCGAACCCCAGCTCCTCGGCCAGCTCGATGAGCTCCAGGTGGTAGTCGTAGACGTCCTTGAAGCTCTGCCCGTCGAAGCGGTGGAAGAGGTGGAAGGTCGAGAACTTCATACGGCGGCCGCCCCTCAACGGAAAACCAAGCGCTCGCTTGGGAGCGTATCACAGGGGCTTCCAGCGGACCTGCCGCGAAGAGGGGACCTACGCCAGGGCGGTGATCAGGCCCATGGTGAGGGCGGTGCGCTCCGGGATGTGCTCGACCAGGACGTGCTCGTGCCGCGCGTGGGCCCCGTCGCCGACCGCGCCCATGCCGTCGAGGACCGGGCGGCCCAGGGCCGAGACGAAGTTGCCGTCGCTGGCCCCGCCCACCGACGCCTGGTCGAGGGCCCAGCCGAAGCCGTTCGCCACCCCCTGCGCCTCCTTGAACAGCCGCTGCGAGGCGGCGTTCTGGACCATCGGAGGCCGGTTCCACTCGCCGGTGGCGGAGATCGTGACGCGCGAGTCGGAGGCGCGCAGCCCGGCGAACACGTCGTCGATGCGGCCCATCTCGGCCGGGTCGGTCACGCGGACGTCGATGCCGCACGTGGCGCGGCCCGCGGTGACGTTGCGGCCGGTGCCGCCGCTGATGAGGCCGACGTTCACGGTCGTGCCGCGCTCGCGCGAGCCGGCCCCGGCGAGCGTGGTGACCAGCTCGGCGAGCGCGTGGACGGCGTTGGCCCCCGCGTACGGATCCAGCCCCGCGTGCGCCTCCACCCCGGTGACGCTCACGTTGAACAGCCCGACGCCCTTGCGCGCGGTCTTGAGCGCCCCGTCCAGCGACGCCTCGAAGACGAGGGTGGCCAGCGCGTCCTCGCTGGCCGCCTCGATGTGCTCGCGGGAGGCCGGGCTGCCGATCTCCTCGTCGCCGTTGAACAGGAAGCGCACGCTCGGGTGCGGCAGGCCCAGCTCGCGCAGGCCGCGCAGCGCCCAGATCGACTGCACGAGCCCGGTCTTCATGTCGAACACGCCGGGCCCGGTGGCCTTGCCCTCGACGACGGTGAACGGCCAGCTCTTGAGCGTGCCGGTGGGCCAGACCGTGTCATAGTGGCTGAGCATGAGGATCGTGCCGGGCGCGGTGCCCTCGTAGAACAGCTCAAGGATGTCGCCGTGCTGGCCGCCCTCGTGCAGGATCTCGTCGTCCGGTGTCCCCAGGTGGCCGACCACCCGCGCCCTGATCGCCCGCAGCCCCTTGACCAGCATGGCCTTGTCGTAGCTGTTGGTCTCCAGCTCCACCACGGCCCTGAGGTCGTCGAGCATGGCCGGCAGGGCCTGCCGGGTCCAGTCGGTGATCAGCACGAGAATCCTTCCAACGGGTGTACTAGGGGACGGGGGCTCCGGGGCCGAGCGGCACGCCCAGCCACCAGAAGACGTAGAACAGCAGCGTCCAGACGACGAGCAGGGTGAGCGCGAGCGGGATCGTCATCGAGGCCAGCGTGCCGATGCCGGCCGAGCGGCGGTAACGCTGCAGGAAGCCGAGCGCCATCACGAAATAGGGGCTCATCGGGGTGATCGCGTTGGTGCAGGAGTCGGCGATGCGGTAGAGGGCCTGGGTGTACTCGGGCGGGATGTCCAGCAGCATCAGCATCGGCACGAACACCGGGCCGACGAGCGCCCACTGGGCCGACCCGCTGGTCACCACCAGGTTGATCACGGTGACCACGAGCAGGATGCCGAGGAAGACGACCGGCCCGCTCACCCCCGCCGACTTCAGCAGCCCGGCGCCGTCGATGGCGAGGATCTGGCCGATGCCGGTCCACTTGAAGTAGGCGAGGAACTGCGAGATCGCGAAGAACAGCACGAGGATCGGCGCCATCTCGCGTACGCCGTGCACCATGAAGCCGGGGATGTCGCCGCTGCGGGTGACGGTGCCGGCGGCCTTGCCGTACGCCCAGCCGACGGCCAGGAACGCGAGGCCGAGGAAGATGGCGATCGAGGTGAGCAGCGGCGACTGCACGATGCTGCCGCCCTCGCCGCGCAGCGGCGACCCGGAGGGCAGGACGGCGGCCGTCAGCGCGGCGGCGAACACCACGAGCGTGATCAGCGCGGCCCGCAGCCCCCGCCGCTCCTCGGGGGTCAGCTTGAGCGAGCCGAGGTCGTCCTCGTCGGCGTCGGGGTCCACGGGGATCGACTCGACGCGGCGGGCCAGCACTCGCTCGGTCACCAGCGTGATGACGGCGGCCAGCACGAGGGACGACACGAGCGAGAAGAAGTAGTTCGCCAGCGGCGTGACCGTGTAGCCGGGGTCGATCGTGTGGGCGGCGGCGGTGGTCAGGCCGGACAGGATGGCGTCCACGGGGGTGACGACGGGGCTGGCGTCGTAACCGGCCGAGATCGACACGAACGCCACCACGATGCCGAGGATCGGGCTGCGGCCGACCGCCCGGAAGGCCAGCGCGCCGAGCGGGATGAGCACCACGTACGCGGCGTCGGAGGCCACGTGCGCGACCATCCCGGTGAACGACAGCGCGAACGTCACCCACCGCGGCGACACCCGCGACACGCCGGAGCGGAGCACCGCGGCCAGCAGGCCCGACCGCTCCGCGACCGCGACGCCGAGCATGACGACGAGGATCGTGCCGAGCGGCGGGAACGAGGTGTAGTTCTCGATCGCGTCGCCGACCATCATCCGTACGCCCTCGACGGACAGCAGGTTCTTGGCCGCGACGGTCTCGCCGGTGGCCGGGTTGACGGCCGAAACCCCGGCCGCCGCGAGCGCCCAGCTCAGCAGCGACAGCAGCACGCTCAGGATGACGAACAGCCAGAACGGATGCGGCAGCCGGTTCCCCAGCCGCTCGATCCCCCCGAGCATCGTGAGCAGCGCGTTCAGCGAACGCGATCCCGTCATCGTCTCGGGGGTCGCCACCGGGTCATCTCCTTTCCGCATTTCGGTCACCCATTACATGCGGTCAGAAGACGTCCTGACAAGTCGGAGTAAAAACTCAGCCAGTGGCGGCGGGCTCACGCAGCGGCAGGCGTACCTCGAACCACGTGTCGCCCGGCGTCGAGCGGACCTTGATCTCGCCGCCGTGCCGCCCCGCCACGATCCGGTACGAGATGTCCAGCCCCAGTCCCGTGCCCTCGCCCACGGTCTTGGTCGTGAAGAACGGGTCGAAGATGCGGTCCTTGATCGCCTCGGCCACGCCGTGACCGGTGTCGCCGATCTCCACGATGGCCTCGTCCTCGTCGTACGCCGTGCGGATGGTCAGCGTGCCCTCCTCGCCCATCGCGTCCAGCGCGTTGTGCATGAGGTTCGTCCAGACCTGGTTGAGCTCACCCGCGTAGCAGGGGATGGGCGGCAGCGTACGGTCGTAGTCGGTGACCACGGTGATGCCGGGCGGGATCTTGCCGCGGAAGATCGCGATCGTGCTGTCGAGCAGCTCGTGCACGTCGGCCTGCTGGAACGGGGCCCGGTCCATCTGGGAGTACTGCTTGGCCGAGCGGATGAGCGTGGTGATGCGCTCGGTCGCCTCGGCCACCTCGTTGAGCATCTGCGCGATCTCGACGGCCTCCGACAGCCAGTGCAGCGCCTTCGGCGTGTGCTCCTCGCCGACCTTCGTGCGCACCTTCTGCAGGTCATCGCCGGAGAAACCGGCGCTGACCAGGGCGGGCGCGAGGTCCCACGCGTCGTCGACGCCGATCT
Source organism: Nonomuraea sp. NPDC049421 (assembly GCF_040677005.1). Taxonomy (NCBI): domain Bacteria; kingdom Bacillati; phylum Actinomycetota; class Actinomycetes; order Streptosporangiales; family Streptosporangiaceae; genus Nonomuraea; species Nonomuraea sp. NPDC049421. The sequence goes on along the minus strand of NZ_JBFAQA010000031.1, from coordinate 54,592 downwards.
CCTCAAGGGCCTCGCCCAGCTCGTCCTCGGCGTCGGAGATCTCCAGCGGTGAGCGCTGCGGCTGCTCGCCCAGCCTGCTCGTGCACGCCTCCTGCGCCTCGATCAGCGCCCGCAGCTTCTCCGGCGGGATGCCGTCCTCGGCGAGCTGGGCCAGCTGCAGCCGCGATCCGGCGATCAGCGAGCGCAGCTCGCCCACCGCCCGCACGGCCGCCGCGGCCGGGTTGTTCAGCTCGTGGGTGAGCCCGGCGGTGATCGTGCCGAGCGCGGTCAGCCGCTGCCGCCTGTCGATGATCTCCCGCTGCATCCGCCCGCCCGACATCAGCCCGTCGAGCAGGTGCATCGCCATCGGAAACCACTCGGCCACGATGTAGGCGAACTTCTTGGCCGGCAGCATGAACATCCGCGACGGCGCCGTGGCGCGCAGAGTGTGCTGGTAGGTGAGCGGGGCGCGGTCGCCGAGGTAGGCGGCGGTGGCGCCGCCGTACACGCCGGGCTGGGAGGTGCGGGGCATCGCGACGGTGCCGGCGCTGACCGTCTCGCTGATCATCTGGATCTCGCCCTCCAGCAGCACCGCGAAGCACTCGGCGGGCTCGCCCTGCCGGACGACGTCCTCGTCCTGGGCGTAGGTCTGCACGCGGCCGCTGGCCGCGAGCTTGGAGAGCTGCTCGTCGCTGAGGCGCTCGAACAGGAACAGCTTGCGGAGCTCGTCGATGTCGATCATTGCTTCTCCAGGTAGCGGTGCACGAGCGCGACGGCCATGGCGCCCTCGCCGACGGCGGAGGCCACTCTCTTGATCGACTCGGCGCGCACGTCGCCCGCGGCCAGCACCCCGGGCACGTTGGTCTCCAGGTAGTACGGCTCCCGCCGCAGCGGCCAGTTTCGCGGCCGCTTGCCGCCCTGCACCAGGTCGGGCCCCGTCAGCACGAACCCGCGCGCGTCCCGCTCGATCGTCTCGCCCAGCCAGTCGGTGTACGGCCGGGCCCCGATGAACACGAACAACCACTGAGCGTCCACCGTGCGCTCCTCGCCCTTGGTGGACAGTGTGAGCCGCTCCAGGTGCCCGTCACCGGCCGCGCCGGCGACCTGCGTCTGCAGATGCACCTCGACGTTGGGGAGCGCGGCGATCTGCTCGATGAGGTAGTGGGACATGGACTTCTCCAGACCGTCACCCCGCACCAACAAGTGGACCTTGCTCGCGAATCCCGACAAGTAGACGGCGGCCTGCCCGGCCGAGTTGGCCGCGCCGACGATGAACACCTCGGTGTCCTTGCACGACGGAGCCTCGGTCAGCGCGGCGCCGTAGTAGACGCCGCGGCCCACGAAGTCCTCCAGGCCGGGCGCCTCCAGCCGCCGGTAGGTGACGCCGGTCGCGAGGATCACCGCGTGCGCCGCGATCTCCCCGCCGTCCTTGAACCCGACCACCCGTGCCTGCCCGCGCGCCTCCAGGCTGCTCACCTTGCGCGGGGTCAGCAGCTCGGCCCCGAACTTCAGCGCCTGCCTGCGCGCCCGGTCGGCCAGCTGCTGCCCTGAGACGCCGTCGGGGAAGCCCAGGTAGTTCTCGATGCGGGAGCTCTGGCCCGCCTGCCCGCCCGACGAGTACGCCTCCACCAGCACGGTGTTGAGCCCCTCCGAGGCGCCGTAGACGGCCGCCCCGAGCCCGGCAGGCCCGCCGCCCACCACGATCAGGTCGTAGAAGTCGGTCGCCGGCGTCGTGGACAACCCGACCGCCGCGGCCAGCGTCGCCTGGTCGGGCGACTCCAGCGTGGTGCCGTCGGACGTCACGACCAGCGGCAGATGGCAGTCGTCGCCCGCCGCCTTCACCAGCTGCGCGCCCTCCGGGTCATCGGCCAGCAGCCACTGGTACGGCACGTGGTTGCGGGCCAGGAAGTCGCGCACCTTGTACGACGGCGCCGACCACCGGTCGCCCACCACCCGCAGCTCGGAGCGCTCGATCCGGTCGGTGCGCAGCCAGGCGTCGAGCTGGCCGTCGATCACCGGGTAGAACTTCTCCTCCGGCGGGTCCCACGGCTTGAGCAGATAGTGGTCGAGGTCGACCACGTTGATCGCCTGGATGGCCGCGTCGGTGTCGGCGTAGGCGGTCAGCAGCACGCGGCGCGCGTAGGGGTAGAGGTCCATGGCGGCTTCGAGGAACTGCACGCCGTTCATCTGGGGCATGCGGTAGTCGGCCAGGATCGCCGCGATCTCGTCGCCGCGCAGCCGCATCTCGCGTACGGCGTCGATGCCGTCCCTCGCCGTCTCGGCGCGGACGATCCGGTATTCCTGCCCGTAACGGCGTCTCAGGTCACGGGCGACCGCCCGCGAGACGCCTGGATCGTCATCCACCGTCACGATGACCGGCTTGTCCATGCGATTCGCCCTTTCCTGCGCTCCTACTAGGAAGGATGTCATGTGCTCGGGTATGGGCGAGACACCGCTCATATCATGGGCGGATGGGCACCCGCGATCGCATCATCGACGCCGCTGAGCAGGCGATTCAGGAGTTCGGCATCTCGGGCGCCACCACCAAGCGCATCGCGAGACAGGCGGCGTGCTCCGAGGCGCTGCTCTACAAGCACTTCGCCGGCAAGGAGGAGTTGTTCCTCGCCGTGGTGATCGAGCGCATGCCGGCGCTGGGCCCGGCGCTGGAGGAGCTGCGCGCCGCCGTCGGCCGGGGCGACCTGCGCGCGAACCTCGTCACGTTCACGCTGGCCGCGCTGGGCTTCTACACCCGCGCTCAGGGCATCGCCGGCGGCCTGCTCGGCGACCCGGCGCTGATCACCGGGTTCCGCGCCATGCTGGCCGAGCGGGGCTCCGGGCCGCACGTGCCGATCCAGGTGCTGGCCGGCGTCCTGCGGGACGAGCAGCGCGCCGGCCGCGTCGACGCCGGTCTCGACCCGGACGCGGCGGCGTCGATGCTCATGGGCGCCTGCTTCCACCGGGCCAACCTGGCCCGCTTCGTGGACCTGCCCGGCCACGGCGACGAGGAGTGGGCCGCCGCCGTCGTCGGCACCCTGCTCAGGCGATGACCCTGGCCTCGCCGCCGTCCACCAGCAGCGACACCCCGTTCACGTACGACGCCCGCTCGCTGGCCAGGAACGCCACCACGTCGCCCACCTCCTCGGGCCGTCCGACCCGCCCCACCGGCACGCCCGCGCCGCGCTCGCGCAGCGCCGCATCGTCGCCGGCGAGCTGACGCAGCCGCTCGGTCTCGATGGGCCCCGGCATCACGTTGTTGACCAGCACCCCCTCGCCGCCCACCTCGCGGGCCAGGGTGCGCACCACGCCCGCGACGGCCGTACGCATGGCGTTGGACAGCGCGAGCCCGTCGATCGCCTCGCGGGCCGACCTGCCGGTGATGGTGACGATCCGGCCCCAGCCGCGCGAGCGCATCTCCGGCAGCACCGCGTGCATCAGCCGGACCATGCCGAGCAGGTTGCGCTGCACGGCGGCGTCCCAGTCCTCCAGCCCGACCTCGTCGAAGCGGCCCGGCTTCGGCCCGCCCGCGTTGGCCACCAGGATGTCGACGGGACCGAGCACGTCGCGCGTCTCCTCGACCACCCGCCGGGCGGCGGCCGGATCCTCCACGTCGGCCAGCACCGCGTGCACGACCTTGCCGAACTCCTGCAGCTCCACCACCGCGTCCGCGAGCTTCTCCGGGTCGCGGGCGCTGACGCACACGTCGCAGCCCTCCCGCGCGAGGCTCTTGGCCGCCGCGAGGCCGAGGCCCGCGCTGCCACCGGTGACGAGGGCGACCTTGCCCGAGATGCCGAGATCCATACGGCCGACTATAGATCGTGCGGGCCCGGCCGCTCGTACGGCTGTGCCGGTACGGGTGGTAATGGCGCGGCAGGCATGATGGGCTGGGCGGGTGGCGAGAAATCTCATCCTTTCTGGAGGCCTGTTTCACGACTTCGCCGCCACATCGGCCGCGCTCGCGGAGGTGCTCGCCGAGGTGGGGGTCGAGTCGGAGATCACCGAGGACATCGCGGGAGCGCTCAGCGAGCCGTCGGAGTTCCAGCTCATCACGGTCAACGCGCTGCGCTGGCAGATGACCCAGGACCGCTTCTCCGGCCTGCGCGACCAGTGGCGCTTCACCCTGCCCGCCGGCGCGCGGGCCACCCTGCTCGACCACCTCGACCAGGGCGGCGGGCTGCTGTGCATGCACTCGGCGGCGATCTGCTTCGACGACTGGCAGGGCTGGCCGCGCGTGCTCGGCGGCTGCTGGGTCTGGCCCAAGTCGCACCACCCGCCGCTCGGCTGGACGGGCGTACGGGTGCACGGCGGGCATCCGGTCGTGGACGGCCTGCGCGACTTCGACGTGGTGGACGAGGTCTACAGCGACCTCGACGTGCTGCCCGACGTCCGGCCGCTGGCCTCGTCGGCGAGCGGCCAGCCCCTGGTGTGGGCCAGGCCGGTGCGCAGGGGGCGGGTCCTGTACGACGCGCTCGGCCACGACACCAGGTCGTACGACAACGAGGTGCACAGGACACTGCTCCAGCGCGCCGCGCTGTGGCTGCTGAAACGCCCGGTCACGGTCAGGGACTAGCCGCCCACGCGCTCCAGCGCGTCACCTCTATGCGGATGACGGCGCCGGCGGGCGGGCGCTCCCGGTATTGGGCGTACTTGGCGGCGAGGACGGCCAAAGCCGTTTCGCGGATCCCCGGATCGGCTGTTTCTTCTGCCGTGCCGTCGGCGCGCACCCACCACAGCCGCGCCCAGTCGTCCTCGTAGTGATCGGCGAGCACGCTGACGGCGGGGTCGCGGGCGATGTCGCGCAGCCGGCCGAGCCGCATGGTCGTCTTGGGCTTGTGATCGACGGCCGTCACGATGGCGCCGTCGAGCAGCGCGAACGTGATGGGCACGATCCGCGGCGTCCCGTCTTCCGCCAGCCGCGCCATCCTGGCCACCGGCTGCCCCGCGAACATCTCCCGCGCCCGCTCTTCCCGCATGCCCCCATGCTCGCACCGGCGGCGTGTCCGATACCTACAAGACCGGGCGGCGGCGGACTGGGCACGATGACAGGCATGAACGTGAACCTGTCCGCGGTGCCCGGCTTCCTGGCCGGGCACGCCCGCGTCCTCGACCGCCGCCGCTACGGCCTGCTCATGGGTGAGGAGGACGCGACGGGCGCACTCGCCGCACTCGACGCCTACCGCAACCCCGACGGCGGCTACGGCTGGGGCCTCGAGCCCGACCTGCGCTCGCCGGAGAGCCAGCCGGGCGCGGCCCTGCACGCCTTCGAGGTCTTCGAGGAGGCCGGTCCCGTCACCTCGCCGCACGCCGCGGCCCTGTGCGACTGGCTGGAGTCCGTGACGCTGCCCGACGGCGGCCTGCCCTTCGCCCTGCCGGTCGGGGTCTCCACCGCCACCGCGACGTGGTGGGCGAGCGCCGACCCCACCTCCTCGTCGCTGCAGATCACCGCCGTCACCGCCGCCGTCGCCCACCGCGTGGCCGCCCACGACCGGGCGGTGGCCGAGCACCCCTGGCTGGAGCGGGCCACCCGCTACTGCGTCGACGCCATCCGCGCCATGGAGGAGCGCCCGCACGCGTACGTGCTGTCCTTCGCCGTCCGCTTCCTCGACGCCGTCCACGACCGCCATCCCGCAGCCGCCGACCTGCTCAAACGGCTCGGCGCGTACATCCCGGAGGACGGCAGGGTGCCCGTCGAAGGCGGCACCGAGAACGAGGCCCTGCGCCCCCTCGACTTCGCCCCCTACCCGGGCAGCGCGGCCCGCGCCCTATTCGACCCCGCCGTGATCGCCGCCGATCTGGTCAGGCTGGCCGGCGAGCAGCAGGACGACGGCGGCTGGGTGGTCGACTACGCCCGCTTCTCACCCGCCGGCTCCATGGAGTGGCGCGGCGCGGCCACCGTGCACGCCGTCCAGGTGCTGCGCGCCAATGAGCTGATCTAACCGATCACGTGCTCCGACCTGTCCAGCCAGAAGCCGCGGCACCGCCCGGAGCGGTGTAAGAGGGGCGGTCCTTGCTAGGGGGTGAGTCGGCGGGCCGATTCTGATTCGTGGGCCATGCGGCGCAGGGTGTCGAGGGCTCTGCCGTACAGGACCGTGCCGAGCACCATGGCCTCCACGGCGGCGTCGCGGGGGCCGTCGAAGGGAATCAGGTCCATCTCCACCTCCGACACCAGGCCGCGGGCCGCCTCCACGTACGGGGCCAGGTCGATGGACAGGCCGAGCTGGCGCATCCTGACGATGGTCTGGGCCAGTTCGTCGCGGGTGGGGGCCTCCTCCGTGATGTCCCAGCCGAGCTCCGTGATCAGGTCGTCCACCAGGGCGCGGGCCGAGCGCCACTCCTCGGTCTGCTCAGGGTCCACGGCGGGGCTGAGGGCGTAGTGGGCGGTGCCGAGGACGCGGTGGGTGGGCAGGGACTCGTCCTCGACGGCGGCGATGACCTGCTTGATGGAGGCGACGGAGAGCCGGCCGACCTCGAGGAGGGCGCGGATCATGCGGAGCCTGCGCAGGTGCGTCTCGTCGTACTCGGCCCTGGTCGCGGCGGTCTGCTCGCCCTGGTGCAGCATGCCCTCGCGCAGGTAGTACTTGATCGTCGGGATCGCCACGCCGGACTTGGCGCTGAGTTCGGAGATGCGCATTATTGGATAATAGTACTATCCAGATCGTGCGAGATGCCGTGCGGCGCTCACCAGCTCGTGCACGTCGGCTTGGCGGTTCCAGAGGAAGACCACCTCGATGGGCGGCGTGTCCTCCTTGACCGGGACGAACCTCACCGAGTCCGGCACGGTGGTGCCCTCGTGGACGCAGAGCGCGTAACCGGCGCCCTCCCCGACCATCGTGATCACCAGGTCGTGGGTGGCGGCGGCGGGACCCAGGCGGGGATGCAGGCCGTGGCGGACGAAGCCCTCCAGGAAGCGGCGGGCTCCGGCCACCGCGTCCGACTCCGGCATCAGCAGCGGCTCACCGGCGAGGTCGGCCAGCGACACGGCGTCGTACCCGGCCAGGTGGTGCTCGCGGGGCAGCAGGGCGCGTACGGGGAAGCGGTGGACCAGCATGCGCGCCACGCCCCGGGGCAGCGAGCCGGGCGCGTACCCGAGCCCGGCCTGCAGGGTGCCGTCGGCGATGGAGACGATCTGCTCGGCGGTGCCCATCGGCGCGACGCGTAAGCGGCCGGTGTGCAGCTGGGACAGCAGCCGGGCGACGACGTCGGCGAGCCCGTCGGCGACGCCCAGACGGGCCGTCGTGCCCTTGCCGCGCGCGGCGACGACCGCGCGCTCGAAGGCGTCGAGGGCGACCGTGGCCTGCGCCAGGAACGCCTCGCCCGCCTCGGTCAGCTGTACCCCGCTCGACGAGCGGCTGAACAGCTCGACCCCGATCTCCTTCTCCAGCGCCCTGAGCTGCTCGGACAGCGTGGGTTGAGCGATGTGCAGGGCGGCGGCGGCCCGTCGGAGACTGCCCGCCCGCGCGATCGCCATGGCGTACCGGACATAGCGTAGATCCATCGCTCACCTCGGCGTGATGATGATGAGCTATCGGTAGATCGCACCTCCGTATTACAAGACCGGACAGCTTTCGTGAAGTTCCGCAGTCATCTCTTTTCGCTGTCCCAAGCAAGCGCTAGCCTGGCTTAGGTCGGAGCGGAGGAGGGTGGATGCGGCCCTTCGCGGGACGTGCGGCCGTGGCCGGCGTCGGGATGACGGCGCTGAGCAGGCGGTCCGGGCGGAGCGAGCGCGAGCTGGCCGCGGCGGCGTGCCGGGCGGCCTGCGCGGACGCGGGCATCGCGCCGCGCGAGGTGGACGCGCTGCTCAGCTACCACATGAACGACTCCGCGCCCGTCGTCCAGGTCGCCAAGGCGCTCGGGATCGAGCGGCTCGGCTGGCACAACGACATCGCCGGCGGCGGTACGCAGGCGGCCTCGATCCTGGGGGACGCGGCGCTGCTCATCGAGGCGGGCCTGGCCCGTCACGTGCTCGTCTACCGGGCGCTCAACGGCCGCTCGGGCAGGCGCATGAACGCGGTCAGCACCGGGCCGCAGGAGGAGTTCACGTACGGGATGGCCGGCCCGATCCCGATGTTCGCCCTGGCCGCCACCCGCTACCTGCACGACACCGGCCTGACCGCCGAGCACCTGCACGCCGTCGTCGACCAGTCCAGGCGGAACGCCGCGGGCAACCCCAGGGCGCTGCGCCGCGAACCGCTCACCCTCGACGACTACCTCGCCCGCCCGTACGTCTGCACGCCTCTGCGCACGGCCGACTGCTGCCAGGAGACCGACGGCGCCTGCGCCCTGCTGGTCAGCGGCGCGCTCGGCGGGCCCAGGGTGCGGGCCGTGGTGCGCGGGGGAGGGCCGGGCTGCTCCGGGATGGACCGGGCCCCCGACGTGACGGCGATCTTCTCCGCGTACGTGGCCCCCATGCTGTGGGAGGCGTCCGGCATGAAGCCGCGCGACGTGGACGCGCTGTTGCCCTACGACGCGTACTCGTGGCTGGTGCCCCGCCAGCTTGAGGACTTCGGGCTGGCCGAACGGGGGGACTTGGGGGCGTACCTGCTGGAGCGCCGGCACGCCTGGGTGAATCCGCACGGCGGCCTGCTGTCGGAGGGCTACGTGCACGGCCTCAACAACGTCGCCCAGGCTGTCAGGGAGCTGCGCGCGGGCGCCGGGACCGCGCTCGTGACCGGTTTCGGCGGCAGCTACGGAAGCGCCGCAGTGCTCGCCTGGTGACAAGAATTATCACCCGATGGCCTTGACGGAGGCGGGTGCTGAGCATAATTATCACCGCGTGGACCTCCTGAACCGCATCAGAGCCGACCGGCCCGACCTGCCCGAGGCGCTGCGCAAGGTGGCGGACGCCATCCTCGAGGCGCCGGGCGAGACCGTCCGGCTGACCATCGTCGACCTCGCCGAGCGCAGCGGGACGTCCACCGCCACGATCACCCGCTTCTGCCGGGCGCTCGGCTTCGCCGGGTACGCCGAGCTGCGGGTGGCCATCGCCACCGAGTCGGGCCGGGTCGCGCAGCAGACGTGGGAGACCGACATCGGCCAGGAGATCCTGCCCGACGACAGCCTCGAACGCGTGCTCGGCGTGGTCTCCGGCAACGACATCCGCCTCATCCAGGAGACCCGCGACCAGCTCGACCTGGCCGTGGTCGAGAAGGTCGCGCAGGCTGTGGCCAGGGCGGGGCGGGTGCTGCTGTTCGGGGTGTCGAGCAGCGCGGCGGTGGCCAGCGAGATGGAGTACCGGCTGCAGCGGATGCGCGTACCGACCTGGAGCAGGTCCGACGCGCACGCCGCGCTGACGGACGCGGCGCTGCTCGGGCAGGGCGACGTGGCGATCGGCATCTCCCACAGCGGCAGGACGCGCGAGGTCATCGAGGTGCTGGCGGAGGCGGGCAGCCACGGTGCCATCACCGTCGCCGTCACCTCGCAGCCGCGCTCGCCGCTCGCCGAGGTGGCCGAGCTGGTGCTCACCACGGCCAGCAGGGCGACCAGCTTCCGCTCCGAGGGGTTCGCCGCGATCCACTCGCAGCTGCTGGTGCTGGACGTCGTGTACGTGTCGGTGGCGCAGCGCACCTATGAACGGACGAAGCAGGCGTTCGACGTGACCGTCCGCGCGGTCGCCGGACATCGTCTGCCAGAAGGGGATATATGACTGTCAATCCGCAGGACTTCGTGGAGCACATCGCCCGCCTCGTACGGACGATCCCCGAAGACCCCGAGATCTCCCGCGCCGCAGACCTGTTCACCAAGGCGCTGACCGGCGGCGGCGTCATCCAGGCGTTCGGCTCGGGCCACTCCGAGGCCGTGGCCATGGAGATCGCCGGGCGCGCGGGCGGCCTCGTGCCCACCAACCGGCTCGCGCTCAGAGACATCGTCCGTTACGGCGACGCCCCCGCCTCCGAGCTGGACCGCTACGACCTCGAACGCGACCCCGCCGTCGCCCGCCAGATCCTCGACCTGGCCCCCGTCCAGCAGCAGGACCTGTTCGTCATCATCTCCAACTCCGGCGTGAACGGCGTCGTCGTCGAGCTCGCCACCCTCGTCAAGGAGCGCGGTCACGACCTGATCGCGATCACCTCGCGCACCCACGGCGAAGCCGTCGCGTCCCGTCACCCCTCGGGCCGCAAGCTCGCCGACCTGGCCGACGTCGTCCTGGACAACCACGCGCCCTACGGCGACGCCGTGCTGCCCCTGCCCGACGGAGGCGCCACCGGCGCCGTCTCCACGATCACCTCCGCGCTGCTGGCCCAGCTCGTGGTCACGCAGACCGTACGCAACCTGCTCGAAGCCGGCGAGGTGCCGCCCGTCTACCTGTCGGCGAACGTCCCCGAAGGCGACGAGCACAACCTCCGCCTGGAGGCGTTGTACGCGGGCCGCATCCGCCGCGGCGCCTGACCCCCGACCGACCCTCCCACCCGCCCCGGCGCCTGACCCGACCGACCCCGACCCGTCGCGGCGCCTGACCCCCACCACTCCGGGCGCCGGCTCGGCGCCACGACCTGTCTTCAGCATGCCCGCACGTCTCTCGGGAGCCGCACAACCGCAAGGAGCCCACCCCCCATGTCCCGAAATTTCGGTAAACGTCTTGTCTCCTTAGCCCTCCCCGCCGTCCTCATCGCGGTCACCCTGATCGCCTCACCCGCAGCCGCCGCCCAAGCCGTCCGCCTCCAGTACCGCACCAGCGCCCCCGGCGCCACGACCGCCCAGGCCGAGCCGTGGCTGCGCCTGTTCAACACCGGCACCACGACGATCCCGCTCAGCCAGGTCAAGATCCGCTACTACCTCACCGGTACGGAGACCTACCGCTTCGCCTGCTCGTGGGCCGTGGCCGGCTGCTCCACGATCACCGGCAGGTTCGCCCCGCAGGAGGGCGGCAAGCAGTACCTGGAGGTCGGCTTCACCTCCGGCAGCCTGAGCCCCGGCCAGAACACCAGCGACATGCAGCTGCGCTTCTACCGCGCGGACTGGCAGTCGTTCCAGCAGAGCGACGACTACTCCTACGGGCCGAACACCTCCTACGCCGACTGGGACAAGGTCACCGTCCACGTGGACGGCCGGCTCGCCTGGGGCACCCCGACCGGCACCGAGCCCGACCCAGACCCGGATCCCGACCCCGACCCGGGCGCCACCGGTGAGCTGTTCGACGACTTCACCTACACGAGCTCGACCGACCCCCGGCTGGCCCAGCGCGGCTGGACCGTGCGCTCGGCGTCGGGCGGCCCCGGCGTGCCCGGCGCGACCTGGTCGCCCTCGGCCGTCTCGTTCCCCGGCGGCCTGCTGACGCTCGACTCCTCCACGAACGGCACCGCCGGCGGCACCGTACAGACCGAGCTGTCCACCGCCCAGCGCAAGTTCCGCGAGGGCACCTACGCCGCCCGCGTGCGCTTCAGCGACGCCCCCACCAGCGGCCCCGACGGCGAGCACGTGGTGCAGACGTTCTTCACCATCACCCCGCTGCGCTACGACCTCGACCCCGACTACGGCGAGCTGGACTTCGAGTACCTGCCGAACGGCGGCTGGGGCGAGCCGTCGAACATCCTCTACGCCACCAGCTGGGAGACCTACAGGAACGACCCCTGGCTGGCCGTGAACACCCACACCGAGGAGCGCACGAGCTTCGCCGGCTGGCACGACCTGGTCATCCAGGTCTCGGGCGGCCGGATCAAGTACTACGTGGACGGCCGCCTGTTCGCCGACCACGGCGGCGACCACTACCCCGAGACGCCCATGTGGATCATGTTCAACCAGTGGTTCATCGATCTTCAGGGCGCGAGCGGGACGCGGACGTACCGGCAGCAGGCGGACTACGTCTACTTCAGCGCGAACGAGGTCGTCGCGCCCGCCACCGTGACCTCCCGCATCGCCGCGCTGCGGACGGCGGGCACCGCCTTCAAGGACACCGTCCCCAACCCGTGACCGACACCCCCGCGCCCGCCCGGTGCGGGCGCGGGGCGCCCCCCAGCGGAAAAGGAACATCTTGACATCCCTCCCCTCCCTTAGGAGGGGGATTCCCACGGTCGCCCGTGGGCCTTCCTGCTTCACCGCCGATTGCCCGCCCGAGAGGACTCTCGTTGAGGTCTTATACCAGCTCCACAGGCGTTTCAGCTCTCCGCCAGCCCGGCGGCGAGCACATTCTTGGCCGCGTTCACGTCCCGGTCGTGGACCACGCCGCAGGCGCATGCCCATGCGCGGATGGTCAGCGGCATCTTCTCCCGCAAGGCGCCGCAGGACGAGCACAGCTTGGAGGAGGGGAACCAGCGGCCCACCGCCACCAGGGTGCGCCCGTACCAGGCGGCCTTGTACTCCAGCATCGACCGCAGCTCGCGCCAGCTCGCGTCCGAGATGGCGCGAGCCAGGCGGCGGTTGCGGACCATGTTGCGAACGTTCAGGTCCTCGATCACGACCGTTTGGTTCTCACGGACGAGCCGAGTGGTGACCTTGTGCAGGAAGTCCCTCCTGCGATCGGCGATGCGGGCATGCACCCGCGCCACCTTCAGGCGGGCCTTGGCCCGGTTGTTCGACCCCTTGTCCTTGCGGGCGAGGTTCCGCTGGGCCTTGGCCAGTGTGCGGCGGTCGCGACGCTCGTGCCGGGGATTGGCGATCTTCTCGCCGGACGACAGCGTCACCAGGGCCGTGACCCCCGCGTCGACCCCCACCGACCGCTCCACCGGCGCAAGCGGGACGATCTCCTCCTCCACCAGGATCGACACGAACCAGCGCCCAGCCGCGTCGCGGGACACGGTCACCGTGGACGGCTCCGCCCCCTCGGGAAGCGGGCGCGACCAGCGGATGTCGAGCGGGGCGTCGATTTTCGCCAGCGTCAGTGCGCCGCCGCGCCAGCGGAACGCCGATCGGGTGTACTCGGCCGCGGCCCGCGACCTCTTGCGGGACTTGAACGTCGGATACCCGGCCCGCTTGGCGAAGAAGTTCGCGAAGGCCGCTTGAAGGTGGCGAAGCGCCTGCTGAAGGGGGACCGAGGACACCTCGGACAGGAAGTCGAACTCGCCGCTACGCTTCCACGCCGTCAGCTGCGCCGAGGACTCCGCGTAGGAGACGCGGCCTTCCAGCGCGTAGGCGCGGGTGCGCTCCTGCAGGGCCTTGTTGTAGACGAGGCGGACGCAGCCGAACGTCCGGGCGAGCTCCTCGGCCTGCCCGGACGTCGGATAGAAGCGGTACTTGTAGGCCCGCTTCACGACCTGCGCCACACCTCGCAGCGTACCGAACGATCAGCCAAGAATCGTGTGTTTGTTCGAAACTGCGTTTCTCCTGGCGGCGAAACGCCTGCCCCTGTCCTGCATTGCAGGGGTCCGATTCCTCCCTCCCCTGAAGGCGGGGGTTTCCTCGGAGGTCTTCGATGAAGAACCGCATCCTGGCCCTAGCGGCCGTGTTCGCGCTCGGGGCGTGCGGCACGGCCCAGGAGCCGCAGGCGGCCACGCCGGACGCCCCCGCCGAGCTGACCGTCTGGATCATGGACGGCAGCGTCACGCAGGAGCTGCTGAAGAAGTTCGAGACCGAGTACGAGACCGCGCACCAGGACGTGGACCTCGACATCCAGATCCAGCAGTGGGACGGCATCGGCGAGCGCGTCACCGCGGCCCTGGCCAGCACCGACGCCCCCGACGTGATCGAGGTCGGCAACACCCAGGTCGCCCAGTACAGCGCCAGCGGCGGCGTGACCGACCTGACCGCGAAGGTGGCCGACCTCAAGGGCGAGGACTGGCTGCCGGGCCTCGCGCAGCCGGGCAACGTGGACGGCAAGCAGTACGGCATCCCGTGGTACGCCGCCAACCGTGTGGTCGTCTACAACAAGGAGCTGTTCGAGAAGGCCGGGATCAAGGAGCCGCCCGCCACTCGCGACGAGTGGCTGGACATCACCTCAAAGCTCAACAAAGACGGAAATCAGGGCATTTATCTGACCGGCCAGACCTGGTACGCCCTCGCCGGCTTCGTCTGGGACGAGGGCGGCGACCTCGCCGTCCAGGAGGGCGGCCGGTGGAAGGGCGCGCTCGACACCCCGCAGGCGCTCGCCGCCATGGACTTCTACAAGCGGCTCCAGGCGCTCGGCAAGGGACCCAAGGACGCCGACGAGGCCAACCCGCCGCAGCACGAGGTGTTCGCGCAGGGCAAGGTCGCCCAGATCATCGCCGTGCCCGGCATCGCCGCCCGCGTGCTGGAGGTGGACGCCGGGCTCAAGGACAAGATCGGCTTCTTCACCGTCCCCGGCAAGACGGCCGACAAGCCGGGCACCGTCTTCACCGGCGGCTCCGACCTCGTCATCCCGGCCGCCTCCCAGCATCAGGAGCAGGCGTACGAGGTGGTCAAGGCGCTGGCGGGGGAGCAGTTCCAGACCGAGCTGGCCAAGACCATGAGCTTCGTCCCGAACCGTACCTCGCTGGCCGGCGTGCTCGACGGCGACGAGGGCACCGCCGCCATGGCCAAGGCGGCCGCCAACGGCCGCGCCACCCCCAACACCCCCAACTGGGCCGCCGTCGAGGCCACCTCCGTGATCAAGCAGTACATGACCGCCGTGCTCACCGGCGGCGACCCGGCGGCCGAGGCGAAGAAGGTCTCCGAGTCGATCACCACGACCCTGAACAGCGGATCCTGAATGTGGTCGAGGAGCCGCTCGTACTGGCCCTACCTGCTCATCGCGCCCACGGTGGCGGGCGGGGCCTTCCTCTTGCTCTACCCGCTGCTCAAAGCGCTGCTGATCTCCCTGCAGCACTTCCGCATGGGGGAGCTGATCAGGGGCGGGGCCGCGTTCGTCGGCCTGGACAACTACGCCGAGCTGCTCGGCGGCGAGCAGTTCTGGCAGGTGCTGCTGCGCACGCTGGTGTGGACGGTGATCAACGTGGTGCTCATCGTGGGCCTGGCCACCGGCGTCGCGCTCATGCTCCAGCACCTGCGCCGCGGCCTGCGCCTCGCCCTGATGAGCGCGCTCGCCCTCGCCTGGGCCATGCCGATCATCGCGGCGACCACCGTGTTCCAGTGGTTGTTCCAGTCGGAGCTGGGCATCGTCAACTGGCTGCTGGTCACGCTCGGCTTCGACTCGTTCGCCGGCTACACCTGGTTCGCGAACGGCACCGCCACGTTCGCCGTGCTCGTGGCGCTCGTGGTGTGGCAGTCGGTGCCGTTCGCCGCGCTCACCCTGTACGCCGGCCTCACCACGATCCCCAGTGAGCTGTTCGAGTCGGCCAGGATCGACGGCGGCACCGGCCGGCAGGTGTTCCGCCACGTCACCTTCCCCATGCTCAGGTCGTTGTTCGCGCTCATCACCTCACTGGAGATCATCTGGGTGGCCAAGTGCTTCCCGCAGATCTGGGTGCTCAGCCAGGGCGGCCCCGGCGACGCCACGACCACCCTGCCCGTCTACGCGTTCAAGGTCGCCCGCGTGCTGCACCGCTACGACCTCGGCTCCGCGGTGGCCATCCTGCTGGTGCTCGTGCTCGCCGCCGCCCTGATCAGCAACCTGCGCCGGATGGTCCGCTCATGAGAAGAGTCCTGCTCAACACCACGGCCGTCGCCGTGCTCCTGACCACGATCTTCCCCGTCTACTGGATGTTCCTGACGGCCTTCAAGCCCACCCGCGACATCCAGGCGGCCACACCCATCTTCTGGCCCGCGAACCCGACGCTCGACCACTTCGTCACGGCGGTCAACGCGCCGGGGTTCTGGACGTACTGGCGCAACAGCCTCCTGGTGACCGTGGGCGCGGTGCTGATCGCGCTCGTGGTGGCGCTGC
This sequence comes from Nonomuraea sp. NPDC049421, assembly GCF_040677005.1. Classification (NCBI taxonomy): domain Bacteria; kingdom Bacillati; phylum Actinomycetota; class Actinomycetes; order Streptosporangiales; family Streptosporangiaceae; genus Nonomuraea; species Nonomuraea sp. NPDC049421. The sequence continues at coordinate 38,883 of NZ_JBFAQA010000031.1, read as the reverse complement.
TCGCGGCCTTCGCGGTGGCGCGGATGCGCTGGCGTGGGCGCGGGCCGTTCGTGGTGGCGGTCTTCGCCGCGCAGATGGCGCCGTGGGAGGCGCTGCTGGTGCCGGTGTTCGTCATCGCCCGCGACACCGACCTGCTCGACTCGCTCGCCATGCTGACCGGCGTCTACTTCATGTTCACCTTGCCTTTCACGATCGTGACGCTGCGCGGCTTCCTCGCCGCGATCCCGCCGGAGCTGGAGGAGGCCGCCCAGGTGGACGGGTGCAGCCGCATGACGGCCTTCCGCCGCGTGGTCTTCCCGCTGCTGGCACCCGGCCTGATGGCGACCTCCCTGTTCGGCTTCATCACCGCGTGGAACGAGTTCGCGTTCGTGAACGTGCTCATCATCAAGGCCCAGGACAAGCGCACCCTGCCGGTGTGGCTCTCGTCCTTCAGGGACGTCTTCGGCACCGACTGGGGCGCCACCATGGCCGCCGCCAGCCTGTTCGCCTTACCCGCCCTGCTGCTCTTCCTGTTCCTGCAACGCAACGTCGGCACAGGCATGACAGCGGGCGCCGTCAAAGGCTAGACGGCGCGGGCTCGGGTTCGCGGGGCCAGGTGGACGGGTCGGCCACGCGGACGCCGCGCGGGGGAGTCTCGACCGCCCAGCCCTGGCGTACCAGGAGGGCGACGGCCTGGCGGGCGGTGACCCTGGCGACGCCGTAGTGCCGCGACAGCGTGCCGGCGTCGGGGACCGCGCGGCCCGGCCGCAGCTCGCCGCGGGTGATGCGGGCCGCGACCGCCGCTGCGATCGGCACGTACAGCGCCCTGCTCGGCTTCACCCTGGGCACCCCCGCAGGACCGACGAACGTGCCCTCGCCGCGTACGGTGTGGGCCAGGCCGCGCCTGCGCAGCTCGCGGGCCGCGTTGCGGGCGGTCGTGCGCCCGATGCCGAACTCCTCCTCCAGCGCCGCCTCGCTCGGCAGCGCGTCGCCGACCCCGAACTCCCCGCCCGCGATCCGCTCGCGCAGCACCTCGGCCACCTGGACGTAGAGGGGGACGGGACCGTCACGGTCGAGCATGCTCGTATCGTAGACGTCTGCCTACGGCCGGACAGGCATGATCAGTCCTTCGGCCACTTCTCCTCGGGCGACACATAGCTGCCCCGCTGCGGCACCGTGTAGATCCAGCCCTGCTCGCGCAACAGCGCCATCGCCCTGCGGACGGTCTCGCGGGCCACGTCGTGCTCCTTCACGAGCGCCGTCTCGCCGGGGATGGGCCGCCTTGGACGGTATTTCCCCGCTTTGATGTCGCCCGCTATCTCCGTGGCGATCTGCTGGTAGAGCGGCACTTTGCGCTTCTTGCGCGGCCCGCCCGCCGGCGGCCCGACGAAGGCGCCCTCCCCTTGGACGGTGTAGATGAGCCCTTCCTCACGCAGTACGTGGATCGCGCGCCGGGCCGTCGTCCTGGCGACGCCGAACTCGTACTGGATGTCCGCCTCGCTCGGCACCGGGTCGCCCGCCGACAGATTCTTCAGCCGCTCTCTGAGGATGTTGGCGATCTGGATGTAGACGTGCGTGTCGCCTTCGTAGTCGAGCACGTAGGCAACATAGGCCAACGCGGGCAAGAGTGCCCATATCGCTCTGTCTATCTAGACAGAGTTTCCTGTGCAACCAGACAAGAGCAGACGACCAGAGCTATGGTTCAGGCATGACGATCTGCCCCATCCCAGATGACGACAGGTGTCTGTCGACGCACCTCCCGCCCGCCAACCCCGACTACAAGAAGCTGGTGTGGACCCCCATCCGGCCGATGGGCCACTCCATCCGCGTACGCGACTTCACCTGCCCGTACCAGTCGATCAGCTACGAGCTGTGCGACTACGGCGGCGAGAGCTTCATCCGCAGGACCCGCAGGCACGGCGACGCCTTCTTCGTGGACGAGGCCGCCCGAGGCCGCCGCGCCATCACCACGGCGATGTGGGAGCAACTCTGCTCCGGCGACGCCAGGTGACGACACGTCCTCAGCACGAGTCGGCTTTGTTCCACGGATCGTCAAGAAGCCGATTCATTGCCGGGCGGGTGTCCTGCACGTCGGATGCCCGCCCGGGCGGCGTGTCCGCTTACTTCAGTGCTCCTGAGGTGAGGCCGGCCTGGATTTGGCGTTGGAAGGCCGTGTAGACGATCAGCATCGGGAGGATGGCCAGGGTCAGGGCGGCGAAGAGGGCGGACCAGTCCTGGTCGTAGCCGGCGGCCGTGGAGATGTCGGCGATGCCCATGGTCAGGACCCACTTGTCACGCTCCTGCAGCAGGATGAGCGGGAGCTGGTACTGGTTCCACTGGCCCAGGATGTTGAAGATCGTGATGCTGATGATCCCTGGCCGGGCCATCGGCAGCATGATCTGGAAGAAGACCCGGGTGTGCGAGGCCCCGTCCACCATCGCGGCCTCGCCCACGGCGGTCGGCAGCGTCCTGAAGAACGCCGACAGGAAGAAGACCGTGAAAGGCATCGAGTACGCGATGTAGACCAGCACCACCCCCGCGTGCGTGTTCAGGCCGATGAACGGCCCGATCAGGGGGAGGTTGCCCATGTTCTGCACGACGAAGAACAGCGGCGTCAGCGCCAGATAGACGGGGAACGCCAGCCCCGAGACGAACAGCAGGTAGATGGCCCGGTTCCCGCGGAAGGGATACCGGGCCAGCACGTACGCCGCCATCGATCCGATGAGCATCGTCCCGAACGTACTGAACGACACCACGATGACGCTGTTGAGCATGTACTGCCCGATGTGCGCCTGCTCCCAGGCCCGCGCGAAGTTGTCCCAGCGCAGCGAGGCGGGCAGCGACCAGGCGTCGCCGAAGATCTCGTCCTCGCTCTTGACCGAGGCGAGGAACGTCCACACGATCGGGACCATCACGAGCAGCGTCCAGATCAGCAGGGCCAGGTGCGTCAGCACCCCGAGCGGCCCCAACCGCTTCCTGCGCTCGGCGCGCGCGAGCTTGCGCGAGTTGGCCGCGGTCCACGAGGTCATCGTCGTCACCTAGTACTCGATTCGTTCGCGCCGGGACAGGCGCAGCGACAAGATCGCGAAGCCGACCGTGAAGAAGAACATCACCACGCCCAGAGCCGAGGCATAGCCGAAGCGGAAGTACTCGAAGGCGTTGCGGTAGATCTCGGCGGCCATGACCGTCGTCGAGCGGTCGGGGCCGCCGTGCTGCAGGGTCATCACCCAGACGATGGCGAACACGTCGAGGGCGAGGATGCCGAGATAGACCCAGGCGACCTGCACGGTGTCCCACAGCAGCGGCAGCGTGATGCGGAAGAACAGGCTGATCCGGCTCGCCCCGTCGATCTGCGCCGCCTCGAACATGTCCTTCGGGATGCCGGCGAGGCCGGCGGAGAACAGCACGACGTAGAAGCCGACCGCCTGCCACACCATGACGCTCAGCACCGACCAGAACGCCACGTCGGGGTCGGACAGGAAGCCGACGGGTTCGAGCCCGAGCGCCATCAGCGGCCCGTTCAGCATGCCGCTGCCGTCGGGCCTGAACACCTGCTGGAACAGCACCGCGACCACGGCCACGGCCAGCACCTGCGGGAAGAAGAAGACCACCCGGTAGAACTTCGAGCCGCGAATGCCCGACGTGCCCTGCTTGCCGCCCACGTTCAGCAGGAACGCGAAGAACAGCGCGATCACGATCGTGATCAGCGGCAGCAGCACGAGCAGGGCCGCGTTGTGGGTGACCGCCTTCCAGAACGCGGTGTCGGCGAACAGCCGCTGGAAGTTCTCCAGGCCGATGAACCGCGGCGTGGCCGTCACGCCGCGCCAGTCCGTCATCGCGATGTAGAACGCCTGGACGTACGGGGCAATCACGTACACCAGGTAGAGAATCACCGGGGCTGCCAGGAACGAGGTGATGAACAGCCCGCGGCGATACCTGTTGAAGGTCATCAGCGCTTGTACTTCTTGATCGAGGAGTCGTTCTTGATCTCGTCGGCCTTCTTCTGGATGCGCTCGAGGTACTTGTCGGCGGTGAGGTTGCCGGACATCAGCTCGCCGGTGGCGGCGATGGCCTCGTCCTTGAGCGGGCCGTACCAGTTGAACCAGCGGTAGTAGACGGTGTTGTCGCCGGCGTCCGCGACCGCCTTGGAGGCGCTGGTGACGCCGGGGGAGATGTCGCGGCCCTCGGTGGCGCCCTTGACCACGGTCATGGTGCGGACGAGCGCGCTGAAGTCACCGGCGGCCTTCTTCGACAGCATGGCCCGCAGGTACTCCAGGCCCGCCTGCGAGTGCGCGCTGCGCGAGGAGACGATGAAGTTCTCGCCCGGCTGGGTGTGCAGGGTGCCGTACGGCAGCTTGTCGGAGCCGGTGACGTCGGGGATGGGGAACATGCCGTACTCGAAGTCGTCCGGCGTGGTGGTCTTCTGCTCGTTCTCCAGCCACGAGCCGGACGGCAGCATGGCCACCTTGTACTTGTTCTGGGCGGTCTGCGTCTGTACGTGGTCGAGGCCGGTCGTGCCCTGCATGAGGTATTTGGCACCCACCTCGGCCCAGGCCGCGGCGGCGGTCTTCATGGCCTCCGTCGTCCAGGCGCCGTCCTCAAGGTTGTCGATGTTGACCAGCACCTCGTTGCCGCCGATCTTGGCGGCCATGGTGAGCAGCGGCTCGTACAGGTATTGGGGGAACTTGCCGGCATAGGTGAAGGGCGCCATCTTGCCGGACTTCTTGATGGTCTCGCACAGCGCGAGGAACGCGTCCCAGGTCTTCGGCACCTCCCACTCGTTCTCCCTGAAGACCTTCTGCGAGTACCAGATGCCGTGGATGTAGTTGACGTAGCCCAGCACGCTGAACTTGCCGTCGTACATGCCGATGTCGATGACCGACTGGTCGATGGTGTCGCGGACCTTGACGTTCGGGTCGTCCCAGCTCGGCGCGTCGAGCAGCGGGGTCAGGTCCTGGAGCTGGCCGTCCTGGGAGAGCGCGCCGAAGTCCATGAAGTTCGCGCCCGAGTTGTCGATGACCTCGGGCGGGTTGCCGCCGGCGAAGCGCGGCTGCAGGATCTTCGTGATCTCCTTGGTGGAGTTGTGCTTGATCTCCACGCTCGGATACTTCGACTTGAACAGCGGCTGGTGGATGTTCGTGGCGTACTCCTGGCCGAAGCCGCCGTCGAAGATCCACACCTCCAGCGGCTTGTCGTTGGCCACGCCGAACGGGTTCGCCGCGCTGGTCGCCGCGGGGGCGGCCGAGCTGGACTGCGCCGGCTGGGCGGCCGGGGTGGCGCAGGCGGCCAGTGCGCCCGCCACGGGCACGAGCGCCGCGCCGCGGAGGAGTTCGCGCCTGCTGATACGGGGGGTGTGAGGCATGGTGCTATTCCTGACCTTTCATGGTCCGCTGTGGTGGAGCCCCGTCAGGTGGACGGGGCTTGAGCGATCGACTGAGGGTGGGTCTGGACGCCGGCCGCGGGAGGCCTCGCGCGGGGAGCGTCATTCAGCCTCTCTCCACCCGGTGGCCCTCGACGGCCCTGATCGTGCGTTCGAACGCCTCGTTCGTCCGCTCGTACGTGAGCTGCGCGACCGCCACGTACACCGCGTCCAGCACGAAGAGCTGCGAGTGCACGGCCGCGAGCCCGCCCAGCCTGAACGTGGTCTCCCTGCTCGCGGTGGTCAGCACCAGGTCGGCCAGCTCGGCGAGCGGGGAGCGGGCAAAGGAGGTGACGGCGACGGTCAGCGCGCCGTGGCCGCCCGCCTCGGCGAGCGCCTCCATGACCTCCCTGGTACGCCCGCGGTGGCTGATCCCGATGGCCACGTCGCCCGCCTTCATCAGCGCCGCCTCCGACAGCGCCACGTGGGCGTCGCCCGCGCTCCAGACGGGGATGCCGATGCGGCGCAGCCGCCCTTCGAGCATGGTGGCGACGTTGCCGCTGGTGGAGACGCCGACCAGGAGCACGCGCGGCGCGGCCACGATCGCTGCGGCCACCCGGCCCACCACGTCGAGGTCGAGCTGGGCCGCGGTGTCCTGGATGAGCCGGGTGTCGGCGGCGGCCATCACCTCGATGGCCGCGTCGAGCGGGTCGTCTGGGCCGATCTCGTGGCCGACGCCCGCGCCCCAGCCGGCCTGCGCTGCGCGGCCGGTCTCGGTGGCCAGCGCGACCCGCAGCTCGGCGTAGCCGGAGAACCCGAAGGCCCGGCAGAACCTGGTCACGGTCGCGGGCGAGCTGCCCGCACGTTCGGCCAGCGCGATGATGGTCGAGCGCGCGGCCTCGGCCGGATCGCCGAGGATCACCTCGCCGACCCTGCGTAGGGCCTCCGGCAAGCCGGGTAGTTCTGTTTCGACGCGCCCGAGCGCTCCTGAAGTCACGAATATTCCTTCCGAATACCCGGTCTTCTGGCGAAAATTATTCTTGCTTACCGGTCGCGTCAACCCCCAGACTCGTTCCGTGACTGAATCGCTAGTGGTCGGTGTCGATGCCGGCGCCACCTCCACGCGGGTGTCCGTGCACACGCTCGACGGCCGGCGGGTGGGGTACGCGCGGGCCGCCGCCGGCAACCCGACCGCCCACGGGCTCGCCAAGGCCGTCGCCGCGATCGGCGCCGCGCTGAAGGAGGCGCTGGACTCGCTCGACGGGAGCCGCGTCGTCGCCTCGCTGGCGGGTGTGGCCGGGCACACGCCCGCGATGGTGCCCGAGCTGGCCGAGCTCTGGATCGCCCACGGCATCCCCCGGCCGCCCGGCTACGTCCGTGACGTGACCGTCGCCTACGCCGCCGGGTCCGCCGAGCCCGACGGCTCGCTGCTGCTGTCGGGTACGGGCGCGGTGGCCACCCGGGTGGCGGGTTTCGAGGTGGCCGACATCGCGGACGGTCTGGGCTGGCTGCTCGGCGACCTGGGCTCCGGCTTCTGGATCGGCCGCGAGGCGGCCAAGGCCGTCATCGCGTCCCTGGACCGGGGCCACCTCCCGGCCGTTGGCGACATCCTGACCGATCTGGTCCTCACCCATGTGCTCGGTCAGGAACGGCCCGAGACCCCGCGTGCGATCGCCGATCGGGTCGTGCGGCTGGCGCAGGCCGACCACATGGGGCTGGCCGCCCTGGCGGCGCTGGTCAGCGAGGCCGCCGCGGCCGGTGACCCGGTGGCGGAGGGGATCGTCGGGCGGGCGGCCGGGCACCTGGTGGACACGCTGCGGCGGGTGCACGTGTCCGGGCCCGTGGTGCTCGCGGGCAGCGTGCTGACCAACGACGGGCCCGTGCGTGACGCGGTCACGGAGCTGCTGGCCGGTGAGCGGGTCGCGACGGCCAGGGACGGCGCGGGGGCGGCGGCCTGGCTCGCCGCCCGGCCGCTGCTCACCGAGCACGAAGCCGCCGCCCGCCACGCCGCCTTCACCACCGCCCCCTAGAGCTCCGCCCGCCGCGCCGTCTCCACCGCCGCCCCTAGAGCTCCGCCCGCCGCGCCGCCTTCACCGCCGCCCCCTAGAGCTCCACGCGGAGGCGGCGGGTGGCGGTGATCACGTTGGTCAGCGACGCCTCCACCTCCTCGTACGTCCTCGTCTTCAGGCCGCAGTCCGGGTTGACCCACACGCGCTCGACCGGGAGAGCCTCGACGGTCCTGCGCAGGAGGGCCTCGACCTCGTCCACGGCGGGGACGCGGGGTGAGTGGATGTCGTACACGCCGGGGCCGAGCCCGCGCCCGAACCCCGGGACCGAGCCGAGGATGCGGCCGCCGGAGCGGGCGGACTCGATGGTGGTGACGTCGGCGTCCAGGCCGTCGATGGCGGCGAGGATCTGGTCGGCGTCGGAGTAGCACAGGTGGGTGTGGATCTGGGTGCGGTCGCTCGCCCCCGACGTGGCCCGCCGGTACGCCGCCACCGCCCACCTCAGGTAGTCGGACTGGGCGGCGCGGCGCAGCGGCAGCAGCTCGCGCAGGGCCGGTTCGTCCACCTGGATGATCCGCAGGCCGGCCGCCTCCAGGTCGCGCACCTCGTCCCTGATCGCGTCGGCCACCTGGAACACCACGTCGCGCAGCGGCAGGTCGTCACGGACGAACGACCAGGCCACGATCGTGACGGGCCCGGTGAGCATGCCCTTGACCGGCCGGTCCGTCAGCGACTGCGCGTACGTGGCCCACCGCACGGTGATCGGGGCGGGCCTGGCGACGTCGCCGTGCAGGATCGGGGGCCGCGTACAACGAGAGCCGTAGGACTGCACCCAGCCGTTCGCGGTGACCGCGAACCCGTCGAGGTGCTCGGCGAAGTACTGCACCATGTCGTTGCGCTCCGGCTCGCCGTGCACGAGGACGTCGAGCCCGAGCCGTTCCTGCAGCCGGATCACCCGCTCGATCTCGGCCTCGACCCGCCGCTCGTAGTCCGCCTGCGACAGCGTCCCTGCCACCACCGCCGCGCGGGCCGCGCGCAGCTCGCCGGTCTGCGGGAACGAGCCGATCGTGGTGGTCGGCAGCGGCGGCAACGTGAGCTGCGCGGCGGCCCGTACGGCATACGGCCCGCGCTCCTCCAGCGCCACAGGAGCGGCCGGCGGGACGGACACCTCAGTGATGGGCCCGGCGGCGGGGCGGTCCGCCGCGGCGAGTGCCACCACCTCGGCCACCTTCTCCTCGGCGAAGGCCAGCCGCTCCTTCAGCGCCGGGTCCAGGCCGGGCTCGGCGGCCAGCGTGTAGGGGACGTGCAGCAGCGAGCACGAGGTGGAGACGGTGACCCGGGAGGCGCGGACGGCCGCGAGGGCCGCCAGCGCGCGCTCCTGCGAGGTCCGCCACACGTCGCGCCCCGACACCACGCCCGCGACCACGGTCTTGCCGGTCAGATCGACGGCGGGGACGCCGCCGCGCACCAGGTCGAGCCCGAGGGCCTCCACGGGCGTGCCGGCCAGCACCGGCAGCGCCTCCCCGAGGTCGCCGTAGGGCGCGGCCACCAGCAGTGCGGGCCGCGCCGCCGCGGCGCCCAGCCGCTCGTACGCCCGCCGCACGGCGTCGAGCTCCTCCGGCGTCCGGTCACCGACCAGCGCGGGCTCGTCGAGCTGCACCCAGGCGACCCCTTCGGCGGCGAGCGCCGCCAGCAGCTCCTCATAGGGCCCGAGCACCTCGTCGAGCCGGTCCAGCGCCCCGCCCAGCAGCAGGAAGGTGACCGGCCCCACCACCACGGGCCGCGTCTCGTACCCCAGGGCCCGCGCCTCGCGCACCTCGCCGAGGGGTTTGGCCGCGTCCAGCTCGAACACCGTCTCAGGCCCGATCTCCGGCACGATGTAGTGGTAGTTCGTGTCGAACCACTTCGTCATCCGGAGCGGCGCCAGCTCCTCGGTGCCCCTGGCCATCGCGAAATAGGGGTCGGCCGCGTCGCGATACCGCTTCGGCACCGCCCCCAGCAGCACCGCCGTGTCCAGCACGTGGTCGTACAGGGAGAAGGTGTTGGACGGCAGCCCGTCGAGCCCCAGCTCGGCCAGCCGCCGCCAGGTGCTCTCGCGCAGCTCGGCGCCCACCCGGTCGAGCTCGGCCCGGGTGGACCGCCCGGCCCAGTACGACTCCAGCGCCCGCTTCAGCTCCCTGCGCGGCCCGATCCTCGGGTGACCGAGCACCGTGGAGGCGGGGAAGACGGCGGTTGGGGACATGGGTTTCGACTCCCTCAGCAAGGACGATCAGATCCCTGGCATGGTGCCGACCCGCCGCCACGTCGTGCACCATGTATTGGTGCTGCTTATGCTCAGGGAGATCCAGTGCTTCACGCGGGTGGCCGAGCGGCTGAGCTTCTCGGCCGCGGCGGCCGACCTGGGGATGTCCCAGCCGGCGATGAGCCAGGCCGTCACCCGGCTCGAACGCGCCACCGGCACCAGGCTGTTCGAGCGCAGCGCCCGCGAGGTGCGGCTCACCGCCCAGGGCAAGGCGCTGCTCGCGTACGCGGAGCAGGTGATCGAGTCGGTACGCGCGTTCGGCGACGAAGCGGCCAGGCTGGCCAGACCAACCATTCACCTGGCTTATCCACCGCTCGTCGGCGCACTGGCGGCCAGGATCGCCAGACGGCTCGCGAGCCGCACCCCGTCCATCGGGGTCGAGCTGCGCGCGGCGGGCCGGACGGCCGCGGCACGGGCGCTGGCCGATCACGAGGTGTCGGCCGCGATCCTGGCGACGCCGGCGCCGGCCCAGTTCGTCACGGCGGCCAGGTTCCACGTCACGGTGGACCACCTGGCCGTGCCCGCCGGGCACCGGCTGGCCGCGCGCCCCAAGGCGAGCGCCGCCGACCTGGGCGGCGAGGTGCTGCTGACCCCGGCGAGCCGCCCGTGGCAGGGGCTGCCGGGCAGGCCGCGGCTGGTGGCCGACGACGACTTCGCCGCCGCGCTCGACCTGGTGGCGGCCGGCGCCGGGCTGCTGCCCATCCCGCACCTGCTGGTGCGCACGGTCCGGCGCGACGACGTGCGGTTCGTGCCGCTGGAGGCGGGCGGGCTGCGCATCACGTACGCGCTGGCCTGGTCGAGGGAGCGGGTCACCCCTGAGCTGATGGCCCTCGTCCAGGCCGTGCAGGACGCGCTGTGGACCCGCTAGGAGGCGGGCACGTTCTTCAGCGCCTCGCGCTTGCTGAGCCCCGTCAGGCCCTTCGCCCGCACGTAGCGGACGACCTCGGCGGGGTTGACCTTGGCGTATTCGCGTAACGCCCAGCCGATCGCCTTACGGGCGAAGAACTCGTTGTCGGACAGGCTCGGCTCGATGCACGCGTAGAGCAGGGCCGTGTCGGTGCGTTCCTTGAAGCGGTTCTGGCACAGGATGGCCGTGCGCCGCTTCCACAGGTCGGCGTCGTGGGCCCACTCGAGCATCATCGGGCGCATGGAGTCGGGGTAGGTGGCGAGCAGGTGGCCGATGCGATGCGTGGCCAGCTCGTCGACCAGGTCCCACCAGGCACCGGTGACGATCATCTCCTCGTACATGGGGACCGTGTAGAGGGTCTGGTAGTCGCGGTAGAGGTGGTGGCCGGACAGCTCGATGGCGGCGTAGCGCTCCTCGCGGTATTCGGCCTCCCGCCACAGCGACAGCACCGCGCGCCGCCACTCGGGCGCGCTCTCCAGCCGGTGCTCGCCGAACACCACCCGCAGCACCGACCGCCTGGGCACCGCCTTCACGCCGAGGAACGGCATCTCCGACTTCATGTAGGCCCGCATGGTCTCGGCCTTGCCGGGCTCGGCCACTTCCTGCAGTGCCAGCCGCACCGCCTTGCCGAGGCTCATCCCTTGTGCGTGGTGCGGTCGCCCGTGGCGATGCCGTCGAAGAGCACGGTGATGTAGTGCTCGGCCAGCCCGGCCGTGTTGAGCCTGCCGCCTGGACGGAACCAGCGCACCGCCACCCAGATCGTGTCGCGGATCATCCGGTAGGTCAGCTTGGGGTCGACGTCGGCCCGCAGCAGCCCGGCCGCCTGCCCCGCCTTGATCTGCGAGACCCAGATCTGCTCGACCTCGTCCTCGGCCTTGACCAGGTAGTTGAAGCGCTCGAACTGGCGCAGGTAGTTCCAGTCGTTCTGCATCACGGTGATGGCCGAGCGGTGGGGCTCCAGCGTGCCGAAGCCGATGCGGACCATCTCCTCCAGCACCGCGCGCGGGTCGGGGCTCGAGTCGAGCGCGGCGCGGTAGCGGGCGAGGAGGTCGTCGAGGAAGGTGGACAGCACCTCGTCGACGATCGTCTCCTTGGAGTCGAAGTGGTGGTAAAGACTGCCGGAGAGGATGCCGGCCTCGTTGGCGATCTCGCGTACGGTCGTGGCCTGGAAGCCCTTGCGCGCGAAGAGCTCCGCGGCGAGCTTGACGAGGTGGTCACGGCGCTCTGACGCGGACCCCGATGAGGTCGCGCGCTGGCGCTTCGCCGGGGCGGTGGTGGTGCCGGAGTTCTTTCGCGTCGTCACGTCACCATTATGAGCCCTCAGACAATCGCTTGTTCACACAACAGTGCCAGCTCATACGGCGTTCCCGGCTAGACCAAGCGCTTGTTACGATGCGGAGATGAGCGAGGCGTACATCGTCGGCGCCGTCCGCACCCCGGTCGGGCGCAGGAACGGCGGCCTGTCCGCGGCCCACCCCGCCGACCTCGGGGCCCACGTGCTGAAGGAGCTGATGGCCCGCACGGACGCCGATCCGGCGGCCGTGGACGACGTGATCTTCGGCTGCGTGGACACGATCGGCCCGCAGGCGGGGGACGTCGCGCGTACCTGCTGGCTGGCCGCCGGCCTGCCGGAACAGGTGCCCGGGGTCACCGTGGACCGGCAGTGCGGCTCCTCGCAGCAGGCGCTGCACTTCGCCGCCCAGGCCGTGCTGTCCGGCACCGCCGACCTGGTGGTGACGGGCGGCGTGCAGAACATGTCCATGGTGCCCATCTCCGCCGCCATGCTCGCGGGCCGGCCGCTCGGGCACGAGACGCCGTTCTCGGGCTCCAAGGGCTGGACCGAGCGGTACGGCACCCGCGAGGTCTCCCAGTTCGCCGGCGCCGAGATGATCGCCGAGCGCTGGGAGCTGTCGCGCGAGGAGATGGAGCGGTACGCCTACGGCTCGCACCGCAGGGCTCTGGACGCCATCGACGCCGGTCGCTTCGGCCGCGAGATCGCCCCGTACGAGGGGGCCACCACCGACGAGGGCCCGCGCAGGGACACCACCCTGGACAAGATGGCCGCGCTCAAGCCCCTGACCGAGAGCGGCCGCCTGACCGCCGCGCTGGCCTCGCAGATCTCCGACGGCGCCGCCGCCCTGCTCGTCGCCTCGCCCCGGGCCGTACGCGAGCACGGCCTGACCCCGCGCGCCCGCGTCCACCACCTGTCGGCCCGCGGCGACGACCCGATCACGATGCTGTCGGCTCCCATCCCGGCCACCGCGCACGCGCTGCGCGTCACCGGCATGGAGATCGGCGACTTCGACGTCATCGAGATCAACGAGGCGTTCGCGTCCGTCGTCCTGGCCTGGACCAAGGAGACCGGCGCCGACCCGGCCCGCGTCAACCCCAACGGCGGCGCCATCGCGCTCGGCCACCCGCTCGGCGCGACCGGCGCGGTGCTGGCCGTCAAGCTGCTGCACGAGCTGGAGCGCACCGGCGGCAGGTACGGCCTGCAGGTGATGTGCGAGGGCGGGGGACAGGCGAACGTCACCGTCGTCGAACGCCTGGCGGAGTCAGGATGACGACATGGCCGACCCGTTCACGCTGGGCGTCGCCTCCGGCGAGCCGATGCCCGACGGCGTGCTGCTCTGGACCCGATTAGCCGTCGATCCCCTCGCCACCGACCCCGCCCGGCCCGGCGGCATGCCGCCGAGGGCCGTCGAGGTGGACTGGCAGCTCGCCGAAGACGAGCGCTTCACGCGGGGCCTGCGCCAAGGGCGCGTCGACGCGCTGCCGGCGTGGGCGCACAGCGTGCACGTCAGGGTGGCCGGGCTGGCGCCCGGCACCGACTACTTCTACCGGTTCAGGGCCGGCGCCGAGCAGAGCCCCGTGGGCCGCACGAGGACCGCCGACGACCCGGGCTCCACCCGTCCCGTACGCTTCGCGGTCGCCTGCTGCCAGCGCTGGGAGCACGGCCACTACACCGCCTACCGCCATCTCGCCGCCGAGCGACCCGACGTGATCTTTCACGTCGGCGACTACATCTACGAGTCGCCGCAGTCGGCCGCCGTCGTCCGCGCGCTGGGCCCGCTGCCCGGCGAGGCCAACACCCTGCGCGAGTACCGCCTGCGCTACGCCCGCTACCGCACCGACCCCGGCCTGCGGGCCGCCCACGCCGCCGCGCCCTGGGTGCCGACCTGGGACGACCACGAGGTGCTCGACAACTACCGGGGCCGGGGTGACGGGTCCGCGGGGTTCCTGCGCCGGCGGGAGGTGGCCTATCGGGCGTACTACGAGAACCAGCCCATCAGGGTGCGGCCGCAGGGCGGCGGGCTGCAGATGTACCGCAGGCGGACGTACGGGACGGTCGCCGACTTCATGGTGCTCGACACCCGCCAGCACCGGGACGCCACCACCATGCTCGGGGCGGCGCAGGAGGCGTGGCTGCTCGACCGGCTGCGCGGCTCGCCGGCGCGGTGGCGGGTGCTGGTGCAGCCGCTGTTCTTCGCCCGCCGGTTCGTGCCGGGGCCGGCGCCGAACCTGCCTACGGACTCGTGGGACGGCCACCAGGCCGAGCGCGCCCGCATCCTGGCGGCGGGCGCCCCTGGCCTGGTGGTGGTCAGCGGCGACGTGCACAACGCCTGGGCGGGTGAGCTGAAGGCCGACTTCCTCGACCCCGGCTCGGCGACGGTGGGCGCGGAGTTCGTGTGCTCGTCGATCAGCAGCAGGCCGCCCGCCACGGACGGCCCCGCGGTGCTGGCCGCGAACCCGCACCTCAAGTTCTTCGACGGCCGCCGCGGCTACCTGTCGTGCGTCGCGGACCCAGGGGAGCTGCGGGTGGCCTTCCGCGCGGTGGACTTCGTGGACCGCAGGGACGCGCCCGTACGGACAGTGGCGGAGTTTCGCATCGACGGGAGCGGGTTGACGTCAGAAAATGCCTCTAGCAAATAGGAAACTTTCCTATTAGATTGCGTTGCATGTCCCTCAGCGGTGACCTGCTTCGCCTCGCCGACGCCGTGCTCTTCCCCGGCTTCACCGGCCACACCCCGCCCGACTGGCTGCGCCGCCGGCTCGGCGCCGGGCTCGCCGGCGTCGCGCTGTTCTCCCGCAACATCGCCGATCCCGGCCAGCTCGCCCGGCTCACCGCCGCGCTGCGCGCGGAGAACCCCTCGGTGCTCATCGGTACCGACGAGGAGTCGGGCGAGGTCACCAGGCTGGAGGTGGCCACCGGCAGCAGCAGGCCCGGCGGGTACGCGCTCGGCGTCGTGGACGACGTACGGCTCACCGAGGCCCTGGCCCGCGACCTCGGCCACGACCTGGCCAGGGCCGGCATCACCATCGACTTCGCCCCCTCGGCCGACGTCAACTCCAACCCCGACAACCCCGTCATCGGCCTGCGCGCCTTCGGCGCCGACCCGTCCCTGGTCGCCCGGCACACCCGCGCGTTCGTCCGCGGCCTGCAGTCCGCCGGGGTGGCCGCCACCGCCAAGCACTTCCCCGGGCACGGCGACACCACCGTCGACTCCCACCACGGCGTGCCCGTCGTCGCCGAGAGCGGGATCCAGGACGCGCTGCACCCGTTCCGCGAGGCCATCGACGAGGGCGTCAAGGTGATCATGACCGGGCATCTGCTCGTGCCGTCGTACGACGCCGAGCGGCCCGCCACGCTCAGCCCCAAGGTGCTCACCGGGCTGCTGCGCGAGGAGCTCGGGTTCGACGGGCTGATCATCACCGACGGCATCGAGATGGCGGCCGTGTCGGAGGCGTACGGGATCGGCGGCGCCTCCGCCCGAGCCCTGGCCGCCGGGGCCGACGCCATCTGCGTCGGCGGCGAGCACGCCGACGAGGCCACCGCCGACGGTGTCCGCGACGCGATCGCGACCGCCGTCACCACCGGACTGCTGCCCGAGGAGCGGCTGGCCGACGCCGCTCGAAGGGTCCGCGAGCTGGCCGGCTGGACCGCCTCCTCGGGCAGCCGGGGCCACTCCGGCGGCGGAGTCGGTCTTGAGGCGCCCCGCCATTCCGACGGCAGGATGGGCCTGGAGGCGACCCGCCACTTCGACGGAGGGGTCGGCCTTGAGGCGGCCCGCCGTGCCGTCCGCGTCACCCGCCGCTCCACCGCGACCGTGCTGCCCATCGGACCTGCGCCGCACGTCGTCGAGCTGGCCCCCGAGATGAACCTGGCCATCGACAAGGCCACCCCGTGGGGCGTCGGGGAGCCGCTCGCCCGCCTGCGGCCCGGCACCACCGTCACCCGCCTCACCGCCGGCTCGGCCACGGGGGCCGAGCTGGACCGCCTGCTCGCGCTCGCCGCCGACCGTCCCCTGGTCGTGGTCGTCAGGGACGCGCACCGGCACCCCTGGCAGGCCGAGGCGCTGCGGCACCTGCTCGGCGTCCGTCCCGAAGCCGTCGTGGTCGAGATGGGGCTGCCCGTACGGTCCGATTCGGGCGGCGTGCACATCGCCACGTACGGGTCCGCCCGGGTCTGCGGACAGGCCGCCGCCGAGGTGCTGACTGGTAGCCTCTGACGGTGATCTTCGACGGCGCCGACCTCTCCCACCAGGCGCTGGCCGAGCGGCTCTCCTCCGACGAGACCCACGTCTTCCGCGAGTGCGACCTCACCGAGGCCGACCTGTGGGGCGCGCCGCTGGCCGGCGCCCGCTTCGAGTCGTGCGTCCTGGAGGGCGCCGACCTCCGCAAGGCCGACCTCGACGGGGCCGTGTTCACCGGCGGGGGCGGCATGCGCATCCGCTTCGCCGACGCCGACCTCATCGACGCCCGCTTCACCGACGTCGACCTGTCCTCCGCGCAGTTCGGCGGGGCGTTGCTGACCGACGCGTCGTTCACCGGCTGCCGCATGATCGGCGCCATGCTCACCGGCTCGCGCGGCACCGGCTTCACGCTGTCCCGCTGCAACCTGACCCTCGCCAACCTCGGCGGCTGCTCACTGCGCGGCGAGACCATCGAAGGCGTCCGCTTCGACGACGCCGACCTCTCGGGCTGCGACTTCACCGAGGCGACCTTGGTGGATTGCCGCCTCCGAGGCACCCGCCTCCTCAGCACCAAGTTCGCGAAGGCCGACCTGAGAGGCGCCGACCTCGGCGAACCGGACGACACCAAACTCCGCGCCTTCTCCGGCGCCATCATCACCCAGTCCCAGGCCGCCGCCATCCTCGCCGCCCGCGGCATCACCGTCCTCTAGTCAAGGGAGACGGGCGAGGGTGGTTTCGGCCTCTGCCATGATGCGTTCGATCAGTTCCTGACACGACGGCAGGTCGTCCAGCACCGAGACCACCTGGCCGGACGCCATCACTCCCAGATCCGCCCGCCCCTCGACCATGGCCGCCCGCAGCAGCACCGGCGTGTTGGCGGCCTGGAGCACCTGGGCCCACGTCAGTTCCCGCCCGCGCCGCATACGCCGCCCCTCGCGCAGCAGCGACCCCCACGACAGCCCTGAGAGCCGCTTGAAGCGCGCCGCGTTGACCACCGCCCGTACGAGCCGCGACCGCTCAAGGGAGGCCACGAACGGGGTGTGCAGGACCCGGTGCGGGACCCCGTCCACGTTCCTGGTCACGACGGTCTCCCGGGCCGCCAGGTAGAACCGCTTCACCTCGTCGGGCACCGGCGAGTCGCTGGTCAGCAGGAAGCGGGTGCCCATGGCGATCCCGCAGGCCCCGTACGCGAGCGCCGCCACCAGCCCCCGCCCGTCGAAGAACCCGCCGGCCGCGACGACCGGGAGGTCGACCGCGTCCACCACCTGCGGCAGCAGCAGCGTGGTCGCAAGGGGCCCGGTGTGCCCGCCGCCCTCGCCGCCCTGCACGATGACCGCGTCCGCCCCCCACCCCGCCACCTTCTCGGCGTGCCGCCGCGCCCCCACCGACGGGATGACGACGACCCCGGCGTCCTTGAGCCGCGCGATCAGCTCAGGGCGCGGCGCCAGCGCGAAAGACGCCACCCGCACCCCCTCCCTGACCAGCACCTCCACCCGTTCGGCCGCGTCGTCGGCGTCGGCGCGCAGGTTCACCCCGAAGGGCGCGTCGGTACGCTCCTTCACCCGCCTGACGGCCGCCGTCATCTCGGGCACCGACATGGTGGCCGCCCCGATGACGCCGAGCCCACCGGCCCGTGACGTGGCGGCGGCGAGCCGGGCGCCCGCGACGTACCCCATGCCGGTCTGCACGATCGGGTACCGGCAGCCGACGAGCGAGGTCAGCGCGGTCCTCACGCCGGCACCTCTCGGTCGCGCAGCCGGCCGGGGTCGAGGCGCCCGAGCACCCGCAGCTCCTCGGCGGCCGGCTCCCGCGTACGGGGAACGTCCCCGTCGGCCCCGGCCAGCTCGAACCCCGTCGCCGCCACCACGTCGGCCACGCTCACCCCCGGATGCACCGACACCAGCCGCATCGTCCCGCCCGGGCCGGAGAAGTCGAGGACGGCTAGGTTCGTCACGACGCGGCGCAGCTCGTACGCGCCCCGGTCGGTGCCGATGCCGCTCACCATGTCCACCTCGGGCACGAACACCCGCCGCCCGTGCATGGGGATCCAATAGCTGGTCGGGTCGCAGCGCGTGTTGCCCGGCGCCCCGCGCACCCCCAGGAGCTGCGCCTTGGGATGCGCCCAGTCGCCGACGCAGGAGATGTTCGTGTTGCCGTACCGGTCGATCTGGCTCGCGCCGAGCATGACGTGCCGGCGTCCGTTCAGCACCAGCCACAGGTGGTCGCGGAACGGCAGCCACCCCTCCACCACCTCGGGCTCCGCCCCCAGCGCGGGCACGTCGCCGGTGAGCAGGCAGACGCCGTCGCTGGTGAGCAGATCGGGCTCGAACGTCAGCCGCGCCAGCCGCGCCGCCAGCACCGTGACGGGCCCGCCGATCCCGGCCGCCAGGATCTCCCCGTCCCCCCTGAACGCCTCCGCGCACGCCACCACGCACACGTCGGCCCGCGTCACGGTCGTGGTCGTCGTCTCAGCCGAGCCGCTCACGGTAGTCCTCCCAAGGAGCCTCGGCGTACACCCGCTGCTCCGCCTCGTCGCGCCCGTAGTCGGGCTCGCACGAGGTGAAACCCGCACCGCGCGGCGCCTCCACCACCCCCGCCACCATCGACCGGCTGATCAGCAACGACTGCACCGGGCCCTCCTTGAGCAGGTCGGCCGGGTCGACCAGCCGCTCGCACGAGACGTAACACCGCGCCGCCGCCTTGGCGTAGAGGTCGTCGAAGTACGGATCGGGCCCCAGGTACTGGGCGTTGCCCCGCGCGTCGGCCCTGTTGAGGTGGACGAGCGCCACGTCCATGGTCAGCGCGGGCACCGCGACAAGTTCCTCTCCATCCCCGTACGGCGACCGCACCGTCCGCAGCTCCGGGTTGACCCGCAGCACGTCGGAGCCGAGCCCCGCCCGCGTCGGCAGGAACGGCAGCCGGTGCGCCCCCGCCAGCAGCCCGAACATGAACATGCCTTCGTCGTACTCGGTGAACGCGATCTCGCCGCGCTGCCTGGCCCGCCGGAAATGCGGCTCCAGGGGGATGGTGTCGAGCGTGACGAACGGGGCCACCACCCTGCGCACCTTCCCCGCCGCGCAGAGCATGCCGACGTCGGGGCCGCCGCAGGAGACGATCGTGAGGTCGCGTACGGGGGAGCGGAGCAGGGCCGACACCAGCGCCATGGGCTTGCGCCGGGACCCCCAGCCGCCGATCCCGACCGTCATGCCGCTCTCCACCTGGCCGGCCACGTCGGAGGCCGTCATCACCTTGCTCACGCGAACCGCTCCCGGTGCCGGTCGGCGACGCCCATCAGGTTCAGCTCGAAGGTGAAGCCCTGCTCGAAGCGGTAGCTGCGGTTGACGTCGATCGGGTCGATGCCGTTGAGCGACTCCTTGGCGCGGCGGATCACGTACGGGTCCTTGGCGGCGATCTGCCCGGCCACCTCCATGGCGGCGTCCCGCAGCTTGTCGCGCGGCACCACCTCCAGCACCGACCCGAACGCGTGCAGCTGCGCCGCCGTCGCGTTCCTGCACGTGTAGACCATCGCCCGCATCAGATGGCCGGGCACCAGCCTGGCCAGGTGGGTGGCGGCGCCGAGCGCGCCCCTGTCGACCTCGGGCAGCCCGAAGTAGGCGTCCTCGCTGGCCACCACCACATCCGCGTTGCCCGCCAGCCCGATGCCGCCGCCCAGGCAGTGGCCGTGCACGGCGGCGATCACGGGAACGGCGCACTCGTAGACGGCGGCGAAGGCCGCGTGGCAGGCACGGTTGGCCCCGACCAGGGCGGTGAAGCCGTCGGCGTCGCGCATCTCCTTGATGTCCACCCCGGCGTTGAACCCGCGGCCCTCGGCCCGCAGCACGACCACCCTGGTCGCGGGGTCGTCGCCGGCCGTGCGCAGGGCCCGCGCCAGCTCCTCCCAGTGGCGTACGGCCAGCGCGTTCACCGGCGGCACGTCCACGACCACCTCCGCGACGGGCCCGTCCAGCAGCGAGATCCCCATCCACTCTCCTCCACCTAACGCTTGCTTGGTACGGTAGCACCCGTGACCGTCTCTTACGACTACGCGGGCAAGCACGTCCTGGTGACGGGCGGCACCCGCGGCATCGGCGCCGGCATCGCCAGGGCCTTCCAAGCCGCCGGCGCCACCGTCACCATCTGCGCCCGCACCCCACCCCCGGCAAACGACTCGCAACCCCCTCAGGCAGATCCGCGGGCCCCTCGGGCAGATCCGCGACCACCTCCCGCGCATCCAGCGGAAGATCCGCGGCCTCTTCGCGCAGATCCAGGAGGAGACCCGCGGCCCCCTCATGCGGAGTCGCGGGGAGGGTCGCGGGGTCTTTGCGTGGACCCGGGGGAGGACCGGCGGCCCCCTCGTGCGGAGTCGCGGGAAGAGCCGCGGGCTTCTCGCGTGGACCCGGGGGAAGACCCGAGGCCCCCTCGTGCGGGAGCGGATCCTGGGGGAGGGTCATGGTCTCCTCACGCATACCTAGGGGAAGATCCGCGGGTGCCGCGTGTGAGTCCGGGGGAAGGGCCGCGGGCTTCTTGCGCGGATCTGGGGGGAGAGTTGCCGGCTCCTCGGTTCGTGCGGGCCGACGTGCGGGTGCCTGAGGACGTGGAGCGGCTGATCTCCGGGTTCGAGCGGCTCGACGTGGTGGTCAACAACGCCGGCGGGTCGCCGCCCGCGCCGCTGGCGGGCACCTCGCCGCGCCTGCACGCCAAGGTCATCGAGCTCAACCTGACGGCCCCGCTGCTGGTGGCGCAGCGCGCGTACCCGCTGCTCGCCGCCGTGGGCGGGGCCGTCGTGATGATCGGCAGCGCCAGCGGGGCCAGGCCGTCGCCGGGCACCGCCGCGTACGGCGCCGCCAAGGCCGGGCTGCACCACCTGGCCCGCTGCCTGGCCGCGGAATGGGCGCCCCACGTCCGCGTGAACACGGTCGTCGTCGGCCTGGCCGCCACCCCCGACGCTTCGGCCCACTACGGCGGCCGCGACGTGGACGCCTCCGCGATCCCGGCCGGCCGCCCGGCCACCCCGGAGGACGTCGCCGCCGCCTGCCTGTGGCTGGCCGCCCCGGGCTACGTGACCGGCGCCGAAGTCCGGGTGGACGGCGGCGGCGAAGTCCCCGCCTGGCACCTCCTCACCACCACCCCACCTTGACCGCCTACTTCGAAGGGCGCCCACCCCGCGCCTATGGGAAGCCACCGGGGCGTCACTCCGTGCCTATGGGTGCTGTCCGGAGGCGCTCGCTCCGCGTCTCTGGGGAGCCGTACGGGCGGGGCCGGCGCCGTGCCTGCGGGGAGTCGCGTGGGTGGCGTCCATGCCGTGCCTTGCTCTCGGAGGGTGGTTTCTGGGGGCGTTTGCTGGTATTTGTGCTTGATCCTTCTCGGGAGGTCTGTGTGGGTATCTGTGCCGGGCGCGTGGTGGTCGTGACGGGTGCCGGTCGGGGCATCGGCAGGGAGCACGCGCTGGAGTTCGCCCGGCAGGGCGCTCGCGTGGTGGTGAACGATCTCGGCACCGGCCCCGGCGGCGAGGGCGGCTCGGCGGGGCCCGCGCTGGCCGTGGCGGAGGAGATCCGCGACCTCGGCGGGCAGGCGGTGCCCAGCAACGAGGACGTCGCCGACTGGGACGGCGCGGCACGGCTGGTGAAGACCGCCGTCAGCGCGTACGGGCGGCTGGACGTGCTCGTCAACAACGCCGGCTTCGTACGGGACAGGATGCTGGTCTCGATGACCGAGCAGGAGTGGGACGACGTCGTACGCGTCCACCTCAAGGGGCACGCGGCGCCGTTGCGGCACGCGGCGGCGTACTGGCGGGAGCGGGCCAAGGCGGGTGACCGGGTCAGCGGCAGGGTGATCAACACCTCGTCGGGCGCGGGCCTGATGGGCAGCGTGGGGCAGGGCAACTACGCGGCGGCCAAGGCGGGCATCGCCGCGCTGACCCTGGTGGCCGCCGCCGAACTGACGAGGTACGGGGTGACGGTCAACGCCATCGCGCCCGCCGCCCGTACCAGGATGACCGAGCAGGTGTTCGCGGAGTCCATGGCCCGCCCCGCGTCCGGCTTCGACCCCATGGACCCCGCGAACGTCTCACCGCTCGTCGTCTGGCTCGGCTCGGAGGAGTCGGCGCACGTGACGGGACGGGTGTTCGAGGTGGAGGGCGGGACGATCGCGCTGGCGACGGGCTGGCGCCACGGCCCGAAAGTGGACCGCGGCGCCCGCTGGGCCCCGGCGGACGTCGCCCCGGCCATCACCGACCTCCTGACCATGGCCCCACCCCCAGAACCGGTCTACGGCCAACCCACCTGACCCGCCCGGCTCCCGGACCTCCGCCGGGCTCCCGGACCTCCGCCCGGCTCCCGCCTCCCGACCAGCGCCCGCACCCCCGACCAGCGCTTGGACCCCCCGACCAGCGTCCTGCCCCCGGCCGGGAGGCGCGAGCGGCCGCCGGGTCAGCGCATGGTTGAGCGGGCCGTCGGGTGGAGTCCTAGGCGGAGTGAGGGGGCGGTGAGGTGGGGGGTGATCATCGGGAGGTCCACCTCCTGTTCCTTCTCCGGGCTGTCGAAGCGGGCGAACCACACGAACACGTTCACCCCCGTCCGTACGGGCAGCCGCGGGTAGGTGTTCTCGGCGTGCTCGCTCTCGAAGCACGCCACCACGGGCACCCCCGCCTCGGCCAGCACGGGCGCGACCTCGCGAGCGAAGAACCCGGCGAAGCCGGCCCCGACGTGGTGGACGGTGGCGACGTACAGGGCGGGCGGCAGGTCGGTGGCGCCGGCGGGCGGGCGCTCGGACAGGGGCGGCTCGGGCCCGACGGGCCGCAGCAGCAGCACGTCGTCGGAGTCGTCGAGGGTGGCGTTGGCGGCGTCGCGGTGGGCCTGCCACACCGGCCCGCCGTAGAAGGACTCGAGCGAGGCGCGCCGCTCCTCCATGGAGGGAAAGGCCCGCAACCAGGGGAACGTGTCCGGCTCCCCGGCCTCGCGGAAGGAGCCGGGCACCCGCATGCCCGCCGTCTCCTGTCCTTCGACGAACTCCCGCTCGAACAGCGAGATCAGGGTGTCGCGCCGTCCCGGGCGCATGCGGTAGCGCCGCAGTTCGTAGATCATGCGCGGACGGTAAGCCCGGGTCACTGACACCCCTTGTCAGCGTAAGCTCCGAACAATGTTCTGATAACTCCTCGCTACCATTCGACCACGCATGGTTATATGCTCGCACTGACCTTGATCCCCTGAGGTCAAGGAAGCCCCAATGGGGCCGGCGGCGCCCATCGGGCCCGGTGGCCGCCGTCCCCGGCGGGCTTCCCCCTCGGATGGCGAAGGAGCAGATGTGATCAGAAGGGTGTGGACCGTCGCGGCCGTGCTCGCAACGGCCGTCGGCGGAGCGCTACTCGCAACCCCCGCTCACGCTGACGACGACTGGGCCCGGTGGGCGGCCCCCTGGGCGGGTGGCAACTGGGCCGTCAACCGGAGTGCCAACACCGACTCGGCCCAGTCGGGGAACGCCTTCGGAGACGTCCTCGCCGGCAACGACGGCGACGGGCTCTCGACCAACGTCAACAACATCAACGGCATCGCCCCGACCGCGACCAACGGCGGGATCACGGTGACCTACATCTTCTACTGACCGGCTGACGTCCGAGAAAACAGCACCTCGAAAGGACACATCATGATGAAGAAGCTCTGCGTGACCGGTGTCATCGCCGCCACCGCCGCCGGCGTCACCCTGCTGTCGGCCCCCGCCTACGCCGACACCAACGCGGGCAACTCCAGCCGTAACGCCAACTCCTCGCAGTCGGGCAACAACTTCGGCAACGTCTACAACGCCAACGTCAGCGGCGGTCGTGGCGCCACCAGCTTCAACAACGTCAACGGCAACGCCGTGACGGGCACCAACGGCAGCGACGTCGTCGTGGACGACGTGGTCGACTAGCACAGCCAGGGCCGCGCCGCGCGACCGCCGGACCGCGGCGTGGCCCGACCGCGGCGAGCCGGGCCGGAAATGGCCCGGCTCGCGGCGTATTAGCATCCCTGCGTGACTATCTGTGCTTATGCCACGTTTGACGGGCCCGATGACGAGCTCGCCCCAGTGCTGGCGGCCTGGCGGGAGGCCGGCATCGAGGGGCGCGCCGAGCGCTGGGACGACCCTGACGCCGACTGGAGCGCCTACGACGCCGTGGTGGTCCGCAGCGTCTGGGACTACGTGGACAGGCGCGCGGAGTTCCTCGGGTGGGCGCGGCGCGTGGCCTCGGTCACGCGGCTGCTCAACCCGTACCCCGTGATCGACGCCAACACCGACAAGACCTACCTGCGCGAGCTGGGCGTGCCGATCGTGCCCACGCACTGGTCGTCGCGAGAGCTGCCCCACTGGCCGGAATACGTCGTCAAGCCGGCCGTCTCCGCCGGCGCCCGCGACACCACCAGGACCACCGACCGCGCCGAGGCCGCCCGGCTGGCCGCGGCGCTGGAGGCCGCGGGGCGCACGCCGATGGTCCAGCCCTACCTCGACATGGTCGAGTCGGAGGGCGAGACCTCCCTGCTCTACTTCAACCGCCGCTTCAGCCACGCCGTACGCCGCAGCCCCATGCTCGCCCCCGGTGCCACCACCGAGGACAACGAGCGGGCTGAGCTGCGCACACCAGCCCCGGACCAGGTCGAACTCGCCGAGAAGGTGCTCACCGCCGTACCCCATGACCTTCTCTATGCCAGGATCGACCTGGTCCGGCTACCCGGCGGCGAGCCGGTGCTGATCGAGCTGGAGCTGACCGAGCCGTACTTCTTCCTCGACCTCGACCCCGCCGCTCCGGCGCGGTTCGCGGCGGCGCTGCGCGAGCTGCTGGGCTAGCAGGTGATGCCGCCGTCCACGGGGATGACCGCCCCTGTGAGGTACGCCCCCGCCCGCGACGACAGGTAGATGGCCGCGCCCGCCATGTCGTCGGGCCGGCCGATGCGCCCGAGCGGCACGCTCTGCGCGATGGCCTCGCGGGTGCCGGGGTCGTCGAGCGCGAACGCCATCATCTTCGAGTCGAAGGGCCCGGGGGCGATGGCGTTCACCGTGATGTGCTCCTTGGCCAGGCGCTGGGCGAGGTGGCGGGTCAGCATGTGGACGGCCGACTTGGTCGAGGAGTAGGCGTAGCTCTCCAGCGCCGGCACCCTGATGCCGTCCACCGAGCCCACGTTGATCACCCGCGCGGGATCGTCGGCGCCGGCCGCCTGCCGCAGCTGCGGCAGGAACTTCTGCGTCAGGTAGAAGACGCCCTTGACGTTGATGTTCCAGAGCTTGTCGAAGGCGTGCTCGGGGAACTCCTCCAGCGGCGCGCCCCAGGTGGCGCCGGCGTTGTTCACCAGCACGTGCAGCGGCCCCTCCACGGCCGACACCAGCCGGTCGATCCCGTCGGGCGTGGACAGGTCGGCGGGCACCGCCCGGCAGCCCAGCTCGGCGGCCGTCTTCTCGACCTCGGCCGTCTTGCGGGCGGAGATGTACACGTCCGCGCCGGCGGCCACGAACCCGGCCGCGATCATGCGCCCGATGCCGCGCGAGCCGCCCGTGACGACGACGGTCTTGCCTTCAACGGAGAACAGAGTCATGTTCTGGGAGCATGCCATACCAACTGGTCGGTCGCCAGGCGTCGCGCCGGTCAGGGATGCTGCGAGGAGACCGAGACCACCTCGCCCGTCATGTACGAGGAATAGTCGCTGGCCAGGAAGACGATCACGTTCGCGACCTCCCACGGCTCCGCCGACCGCCCGAACGCCTCCTTGGCCGCCAGCTCCGCCAGCAGCTCCTCACTCGTCACCTTCGCGAGGAACGGGTGCACCGCCAGCGACGGCGCCACGGCGTTGACCCGGATCCCGTGCTCGGCGGCCTCCAGAGCGACGCACCTGGTCAGCGCCATGACCCCGGCCTTGGCCGCCGCGTAGTGCGCCTGCCCGCGCTGGGCCCGCCAGCCGATCACGGAGGCGTTGTTGACGATGACGCCGCCGCCCTGCGGGATCATGTGCCGCAGGGCCGCCCTGGTGCAGCGCATGGTGCCGGTCAGGGTGACGTC
Source organism: Nonomuraea sp. NPDC049421 (assembly GCF_040677005.1). Taxonomy (NCBI): domain Bacteria; kingdom Bacillati; phylum Actinomycetota; class Actinomycetes; order Streptosporangiales; family Streptosporangiaceae; genus Nonomuraea; species Nonomuraea sp. NPDC049421. The sequence continues at coordinate 12,835 of NZ_JBFAQA010000031.1, read as the reverse complement.
GATGACGGCGTGCCACTGCTCGTCGGTCATCTCGGCGAGCGGGGCCGTACCGCCGAGTCCGGCGTTGTTGACCACCACGTCCAGCCGCCCATGCGCCTCCACCACCGCGTCGAACAGCGCGAGCACCTGCGCCTCCGAGGTCACGTCGCACGGCACGGCCAGCGGCTTGACGCCGGTCAGCTCGGTCAGCGCCTCGGCGGCGGCGGCCAGGCGGCGCTCGTGCCGGTCCGAGAGCACGATCGTGGCGCCCTCCTCCGCGCAGCGCCGGGCCGTGGCGTAGCCGATGCCCGCGCCCGCGGCGGCGGTGACCAGCGTGACCCGGCCGTCGAGCAGGCCGTGCGCTCTGGGGTAGGACGTGGGCATGGATGCGGCTCCGTTCAGCGGGGGAGTCCCAGCGTGCGCTCGGCGATGATGGTGCGCTGGATCTCGCTCGAACCGGCATAGATCGTGTCGGCCCTGCTGAACAGGTAGAGGCGCTGCAGCGCGTCGAGCTCTCCTACCAGCCCCGCCCGGCCCTGTACGGCCTGCGCCAGCTCGCCCAGCCTGCGGTGCCACTCCGACCAGTAGAGCTTGGCGATCGACGCCTCGGGGCCCGGCCGGTCGGAGCGCAGCATCCTGAGCGCGTTGAGCCGCATGATCTCCAGCTCCAGCCACGACCGGACGAGCCGGTCGCGCAGCACGGGGTCGCCGGCCGCCCCGGTGCGCTTCGCCGTCTCGATGACCCGCCGCAGCTCCCGGCGGAAGCCGATCTGCTGGCCGAGGGTGGAGGCGCCGCGCTCGTGGCCGAGCGTGGCCATCGCCACCCGCCAGCCGTCGCCGGGGGCGCCGAGCATGTTCCCCGCCGCCGTGCGGGCGCCGTCGAAGAACACTTCGTTGAACTCCGAGGTGCCGGTGAGCTGCACGATCGGCCGTACCTCGACTTCCGGCCGCTTCATGGGGACCAGCAGGTACGACAGCCCGCGATGCCGCTGCGACCCCTCCTCCGTCCTGCACAGCACGAAGCACCAGTCGGCCACGTGCGCCAGCGACGTCCAGACCTTCTGCCCGGTGATCACCCACTCACCGCCTTCGAGGCGGGCCCTGGTGCGGATGTTCGCCAGGTCGGAGCCGGCGTCGGGCTCGGAGTAGCCCTGGCACCACAGCTCGTCGCCGCGCTGGATCGGCGGCAGGAAGCGCTCCTTCTGCTCCTCGGTGCCGAACTCCAGGATGGTCGGCCCGATCAGGCCCTCGCCGATGTGGCCGACCCGGGCGGGGGCGTCGGCCCTGGCGTACTCCTCGTGGAAGGCGACCTGGTCCTCCAGCGAGGCGGCGCGGCCGCCGTACCGCTCGGGCCAGGCCAGGCACGTCCAGCCGTGCTTGCCGAGGTGGCGTTCCCACGCCTGGCGCAGCTCGTGGCCCTCGTGCTCGCGCCCGGGACCGCCGAGCCCGCGCGCGTGGGCGAACGGGCCGCTCAGGCTCTCCTCCAGAAAGGCCCGCGCCTCCTCACGCAGGCTCAACGAACCCCCCGGCGAATCCGCCGTAGCCGCCGCGGAAGAACACCAGCGGGCCGCCGTCGGCGTGCGTGTCGAGCTGGAGCACCCGCGCCACCACGATCACGTGGTCGCCGGCCGGATGTTCGGCCTCGACCGCGCAGTCCAGCCAGGCCAGCGCGCCGTCGAGCACGGGGTTGCCGCCGGGGGAGCCGGTCCAGGCCAGCCCGGCGAACTTGTCGCCGCCCTTGGCCGCCATCTGCACGCAGACGGCCTGCTGGGTCTCGGCCAGCACGTTGACGGTGACGACCTTGGCTCCGCGCACCTTGGGCCAGCTCGAGCTGGTGTGGGCCACGCAGAAGGCGATGAGGGGCGGGTCGAGCGAGACAGAGGTGAAGGAGTTGGCGGCCAGCCCGTACGGCCGGCCGTCCACCGGATCGACGGCGGTGATCGCCACCACCCCGGTCGCGAACCTGCCCAGCACCTGCCGGAAGCGGCGGCTGTCCAGCCGGCTGCTCTGGCCGTTCTGACCGCTTTGGACAGGCTGGGCTGGGCCCGTGGCCATGGCGGCTCCGTTGCGAATCCTGCGCTGATGGGGCGTGGGAAGGCCGCGGCAGCCGTCCGGTGCGATGAGCCGGGCAGCGTGTGTGCTCATGGTGGGCCTCCTCGTCCGCCTGTGCGCTCAATCTTACCAAGCGCTTGCTTGGACGCTAGGGGGAAGCCGAAACGGCTGTCAAGTCGTGCCCTCCGACCTGCGTTGACAGCGGCGAGAGCGGCTGCCTACGGTGCCATTGTGCCCAAGCGCTTGCTTGAATTCCGCGACCGCACCGCCGTCGCGGGCATCGGCTGGACCCCCTTCTCCAAGGACTCGGGAGTCAGCACGCTCACTCTGGCCTGCCGCGCCGTGCTCGCCGCCCTGGAGGACGCCGGGCTGCCGCCCGACTCCGTGGACGGCCTGGCCACCCACCGCGTCGGTGACTCCGCCCCGCCCACGCTCGTCGCGCCGGCGCTCGGCCTGACCGGCGTCACCTGGCACCTCGACCAGTTCGGCGGCGGCAGCGTCTCGCACGCCGTCGTGGGCCAGGCCGCGCTGGCCGTCGCGACCGGGATGGCCGAGACCGTCGTCTGCTACCGCGCCATCAACGCCCGCTCCGAGTTCCGCATGGGCGGCACAGGACGCGCCCTGCCGGTCAGCCCCGAGGTGCAGTACCAGGCCCCGTACGGCTATGTCGCCCCGCCCCAGCAGTACGCCATGTACGCCCGCGCCCACATGATCCGCTACGGCACCACGGCCGAGCACTTCGGCCACCTGGCCGTCACCCAGCGCGCCCACGCCGCCGCGAACCCGCGCGCCCTCATGCGCACCCCCATCACCCTGGACGACTACCTGGCCGGCCGGTGGATCGCCGAGCCGTTCCGGCTGCTGGACTGCTGCCTGGAGACCGACGGGGCGTGCGCCGTCGTCGTCACCACGGCCGAACGCGCCCGCGCGCTGCGCCGCCCGCCCGTCCTCATCTCGGCGGCGGCCTGGGGCGGCGGCACCTCGCACCTGTCGGGCGGCGCCGCCGACCCCACGGTGACGGCCGCCGCCGAGCTGGCGCCCCGCCTGTACGCCCAGGCCGGCCTCGGGCCCGCCGACATCGACGTGGCCGAGCTGTACGACTGCTTCACGTACTCGGTGATCGTGCAACTGGAGGACTACGGCTTCTGCCCCAAGGGCGAGGGCGGCCCGTACGTGGCCTCCGGCGCCACCGCGCTCGGCGGCCCGCTGCCGGTCAACACGCACGGCGGCTTCCTGTCGGAGGGATACGTGCACGGCATCAACCACATCGCCGAGGCGGTCTCCCAGCTGCGCGGCGAGGCGGGGGAGCGGCAGGTGGCGGGGGCCGAGGTGGCGCTCTCGACGGCGCAGCCCGGCTACGTCCTGCCCGCCACCTCCGCCCTGATCCTGAGGAGCGACCGATGACCGGCTTTCGCGAGGAGCCTTCGCTGACCGGCTTTCGCGAGGAGTCTTCGCTGACCGGTCACCTGCGGAGGAGCGACCGATGACCGGCTACCTGCCCCAGCCCGACCGCGACTCGGCGCCCTGGTGGGAGCGGCTGGCGGACGGGCGGTTCGCGGTGCAGGAGTGCTGCTCCTGCGGCGCGCTCCGGTTCCCGCCGCGCGCGTTCTGCGCGGCCTGCCGTACGGAGGAGTGGCAGTGGCGGGAGGTGGCGCCCGAGGGGACGGTGGAGAGCTGGATCGTCAGCCGTCAACCCTTCGTGCCGGGAAGACGCGATCCATACCTAGTGGTAATGGTCCGGCTGGCGGCGGTGCCGGGCTGCCTGGTGTACGGGAACTGGCGGGCGCCGCGGCCACCCGTGCCCTGGGAGCCGGTGACGGGAGAATATGTCGAGGTCGCGGCGGGGGTGACGCTGCTGAACTGGGCGCCGGCCGGCGACGGGAGCGGGCCAGGGGCGGGTGCCGATGCGGGGACGGCGCCGTAAATCCTCCCGGTTTCTGACTTTGAGCCGGAAATTGGATTGGTACCCGTAAATCCCACCAGTCCCACCGTCACGAAAGGTGTCCCCACGTTCGGCCCTGAGGGTTGATGATGAGGCAGTAGGCGTCGTCGACGCGGACGGCGCGGACTTGGGGCAGACGTGAGCGTTGCGTACGCGAAGGCTCGCGTGACCGCGAGGAGGTCACGCGGTGCTCGCATGCCCGCCCGCGCACCGCCCCCCCGCACATGGAAAGGCCCCCATCGGGAGATGGAGGCGTCGGTTCTGCCGGTCCCCTCGGAGGAAAGCGCGCCCTGGCGGGCGTGGGGGACCCGCCAGGACGCGCTTCCTGCCCCGTGTGCGACGACCCAGGACTCCGGCGAGGGATGGAGTCCTAAACCGTTGATCCGCACACGGAGTCGATGGGGGAGCGCGAAGGCTCCAGCTGCCGGATACGTGCGATGTGTCGAGCTGCTCCGACCGGGTCATCGATGGAATGCGCGACGGGGGCGCCAACCTCCTCGTTGCGGACTAAGGATCCGTCGGCGCATCTCGCGGTCAGCTCAGCCGACACCGTGTGCGCGGGCGTGCCGCCGCCCATGCTCTGGTAGGTGTGGGTTGACCGCAGGCGGAGCGACGCGTAACGCAGTGAACGCGTTGCTTCGCGAGGGTCCTGCCAGGGCAGGTATGGCGTACCCGCGCGGACCGGCAACACTGGCCTTCACCCCCTCACCGGCCTTTAGATGGATTTGTACCAACGAATGGATGATGGGCCGGTCAAGGGGGTTCGGTCAAGGGGTTGTGGCCTGCTAGAACCAGATCGTCTAAATTGTTGGAACAAAAGGGGTGAAAGTGGCAAGGTCGGTGCTGTATCAGCAGGTGGCTTCGGAGTTGCGTCGAGCCATCTACTCGGGTGTCCTCGGCCCCGGGGCACAGCTGCCGACCGAGGCGCAGCTCATGGAAGACCATGGGGTGAGCAGGAACACCGTGCGACTGGCCCTCGGCGAACTCGTCAACGAGGGGCTCGTCACGCGCACGCCGCGGCGCGGCACGGTGGTCCGAGACCGGCGCCCGTTACTGATCTATCCGCAACGGGAGCTGGAGCCACAACCCAGCGGGGAACTTCGCGAGGCCTTCGCCTACGCCGTCGCGCAGGAAGGCCGGGCGCCCAGCCAGTACATCGAGGTCCTGACGGTGTCTCCGGTCGAGGAGATCGCCAGCAGGCTCGAGCTGGCCGATGGGGAGCTGGCGGTGGTGAGACGCCGTCTGCGGTTCGTGGACGGGCAGCCGTACAACACCAACGACTCCTACTTTCCCCGTGATCTAGTCGCAGATTCCGAGATCGCCAGGCCCGGTGACATCGCGCGAGGGGCGAACCGGGTGCTGGAGGAGCTGGGCCATGCGCAGGTGCGCGTCGTCGACGACATCTGGGCGCGCATGCCTAACCAGGAGGAGGCAGAGCGTCTCCAGCTCGAACTCGGTACACCGGTCATGGTGTACGTCAGAGTGGGGTACGACCGGGCTGACATGCCTGTGCGTGTCGCCGTGTCGGTTTTGCCAGCCGACAAACATCTGATCAGATACGAGCTTGATCGCCGCTGAGAGCTCGTGGGTGAAGGGGTGATCCCGCCGGCCGGGCGCAGCGAGAATTAGCCGCCTCGCTGGCCATGGGGAGTCGTGCATACTCCCCTAAATCGCCATTTATCCATATACGTCGGGTATATGGCCACATTTCGCCCCAGCGCACCATTGCGCCATCACGCATCGTGCCGCTGCGGACACCCACGGCATCGAAGGGCTTGTACTATGCACACCACCACCCTCCTGCACCCGCTCTCCCTGCGCAGAGCGGAACCCGCGGACCTTCCCGGCGTACTCACGCTGCTCGCCGACACCGCCGAGTGGCTCTATATGCGGGGAGTGCGGCAGTGGCCGCGGGGAGGGTTCGGCCCCGAGCGGATCGAGCCGCTCATCGCCGAACGCGTGCTCTTCCTGCTCGATGACGAGCTCAGGTATCTCTACCCCGACGAATCGGCCCCGCCTGTCGCCACCATAGCCCTTGACGACCACGCCGACCCCGAGTTCTGGCAACCCGCCGACGACCCGGGGGCCGCGCTCTACATCCACAAGCTGGCCGTCGCCCGTCCCTGGGCCGGCTCCGGCCTCGGTGACGCCCTGCTGGACTGGGCCTGCTCCATGGCGTACGCGTCCGGCCTGCCCTGGCTGCGGCTCGACTGCGCCAAGAGCAACCCGCAGCTGCAGGACTACTACCGCAGCCGCGGCTTCCGCCACGTCCGCACGGTGGACCTGCCGCACCGGTCGTCGGGCGCGCTCTTCGAGCGCCCGTCGGAGGACGTGCCGGCCACGGCCTTCCGTGACCTCACGATGGCGGAGCTGATCAGCGCGTGATCTGACCCCGGCCCCGGTTCACCCCCCGCCGGGGTCCATGCGGAACGTGACATTCCGTGCATATGCGACAGCAAAGTCGATCTTGTCCCGCTGACAGGCTTCTGGTTACGCTTTGCCCGGTTCTGTCAGAGCTCCAGAGCCGCACGAGTCAGGCACGCGCCTGCCGGTGGGGTGGAGCGACGTCCGACGCCCTGGTCAGGGGCGTCCCTCGTTGTGGTTCGGAGTGTGACGCGCCGTGCGCAGATTCTTGTCGCATGCCTTCTTCTCCCGGACGGCGGCCCTCGTCCTGGTCGCCGGGCTGCCGGGGTTGCTGCAGTTACCGGCCATGCCCGTCGCCGCCGAGGTGGGCGTCCAGCAGACCGGCTTCGTGACGCGGCAGGCACCGTTACGCGGCGCCGAGGCCCTGCCCGAGATGACGGGCCGGCCCACCGCGGCGACCGCCTCGGACGACACGCAGGACCCGTACGTGCCGGGCGCCCTGCCCCGCGACGCCGGCGGATGGCCGCGTACGGCGCTGAAACCGGACAAGGAACCCGAAGCTGAGCTGCCTCCCGCGATCAAGCGCGCGGAACAGCGGGACGTCGCGACCGCGGCCGACACATTCCCCTTCATCGACGCGGTCTACCCGGTGGCGGGCTCGCTGGTCGGCAGCACGACACCGCTGCTCACCGTGCGTGCCTCGCGGCTGGGCGGCCCCTGGATCGAGATGCGCTATCGCTACAGCATCTGCGAGAAGCCGGAGGAGACCGACGAGGTCGTCTTCCCTCCGCCGCCCGACCCGCCCTGCTGGAACTCCTCGGACATGCTGGGCGCCGACACCTGGAAGGTGACCGCCGGCTGGCTGGAATGGGGCAAGCAGTACGAGTGGTGGGTCCGCGTCACGGACCCGGAGAGCCGTGCGACGGCCACGTCCGAGAAGCAGCTCATCGGCACGCAGTCGCCCCAGCCGTTCAACAGCCCGCACCTGGGTGAGCAGCTCGGCGACGGCAAGGAGTTCTCGCTCGCCTCCGGCAACTACACCACCACGGTGGTGGACGCGCAGGTGCAGGTGGCGGGGCCCGACCTGGCCGTGGTGCGCACGTACAACAGTCTGGACTCGCGGACCGACGGCATGTTCGGCCCCGGCTGGTCGGCCACCTGGGACATGAACATCGTGGCCGAGCGCTCGGGCTCGACGATCACCGGGCTGCTGGTCACGTACGCCAGCGGCCGCCGGGTCCGCTTCGCGCCGAAGGGCGACGGCACCTACCAGGCCCCGCCGGGCAGGAAGGACACGCTCGCCGACGTCGAGGGCGGCGGCTGGCGGCTCATGGACACGTACGCGACGACGTACGTCTTCAACGAGAACGGCCGGCTGACCAAGATCGAGGACAACCGCGGGCGGGCGCAGACGCTCACCTACAATGCCGACGGCACCTTCGACACGGTGAGCGGCCCCGGCGGCCGGGCTCTGCACTTCACCTGGGACGGCCACCGCGTGGCCACGGTCTCCACCGACCCGGTGGACGGCACGGCGCAGACCTGGACCTACTCCTACACCGGCGGCAACCTCACCTCGGTGTGCTCACCGGCCGCCGCGCCGAACTGCACCACCTACACCTATGGCGACGGCTCCCGGTACAAGGGCCTGGTGCTCGACGCCGAGCCGCTCGGGTACTGGCGGCTGGGCGACGCCCGGAACGAGCCGGCCGCGAACCTGGGCAGCGAGGGCGGCGCGGGCATCTACAACAACGTCACCGTCGGGCAGCCGGGAGCCCTGGAGGGCACCGCCGACACGGCGGCCGGGTTCACCAAGTCCACGATGATGCTGCCCTGGAACATGCTGGACAAGGTCCAGAACTCGGTGTCCATCGAGGGCTGGATCAAGACCTCGCAGAACGGCATCGTCCTGTCCGCCGGCGAGTTCGGCTACGAGTTCGGCGCGACCGAGCCCGTGGTGTACGTGGGCACAGACGGCAAGCTGCGCGGCCAGCTCGGCTACGTCGACGGCAGCTACACGCCGATCACCTCCGCCGGCGCCGTCAACGACGACCAGTGGCACCACGTGGTGCTCACCGTGGACGGGGAAAAGCAGAAGCTGTACCTGGACGGGCAGCTCGTCGGGGAGCTGACCGGCACGCGCTACGACGATTACCTCGCGGACGCCTACCTGGGCAGCGGCGACCGCGCCACCTCCTGGCGGGACATCCCCGGTGGCCAGACCACGTCGGGCGCGTTCGCGTTCAAGGGCTCGATCGACGAGTTCGCCGTGTACGGCAAGCCGCTCACCGAGGCCGAGGTGCAGGCGCACTTCGCGGCCCGCGCCAAGGCCAGCCACAAGCTCGTCAAGACCACGCTGCCCTCCGGCCGGGTCTGGGCCAGCAACACCTACCACCCGTCGAGCGACGCGCTCCAGACGCACACCGACGGCGACGGCGGCACCTGGCGGATCGGCGACTTCGAGATCGACTGGCTCGAAGGGCTCTACAAGGTCACGCTCACCGATCCGCGCGGCGAGACCCTGCAGTACGCCTACGACTCGCTGCGCAACAAGCGGCTGGCGTACACGGTCGACCAGGCCGGCGGGAAGACCACGTACGACTACGACACCGGCGGCTTCGCCGTCAAGCAGATCGACCCCAACGGCACCGTGTCGCAGCAGTGGCACGACAAGCGCGGCAACGCCATCAGGATCAAGACCTGCCGCAAGGCCGGCGACTGCCAGTACGTCTACCGCGACTACTGGTGGGACAAGGACAAGCCGCTCGACCCGCGCAACAACCTGCTGACCCACGTACGGGACGCCCGCTCGTCGAGCGAGACGGACGACCGCTACCTCACCAAGATCGACTACAACGAGTACGGCGAGCAGGTCAAGCAGACGACCCCGGCCACGTCGGACTTCCCGAACGGCCGCTCCCGCACCGTGACCTACACCGACGGCACCGAGCCGGCCGTCGGCGGCGGCACCACGCCCGCCGGTCTGGTGAAGACGGAGACGGACTACCGGGGCAAGACGACCACCCACGCCTACACGGCGGCGGGCGACCACGCCGAGGTTCGGCTGCCCGCCGGGCTGGTGACCAGGTACACCCACGACGCCCTGGGCCGGATGACCTCAAAGACGGAGGTGACGGAGGAGCATCCGGACGGGGTGCGGACGACGTACACCTACGACGCCGTCGGCCGGCTGCTGTCCACCCGGGGGCCCGGCATCAAGAACGAGGTCACGGACGCCACCCACACCTCCGAGGTGACCTACACCTACGACCCGGACGGCAACGCGCTCACCGAGACCGCCTCCGACCTCACCGGCGGTGACCCGCAGCGCGCCATCACCTACACCTACGACGACTACGGCCGGGTGGCGACGGTGACGGGCCCCGAGGGCGGCACGGTCTCCTACGGCCACGACGCCATGGGCAACCAGACGCACATGGTGGACGAGCTGGGCAACCGCTTCGAGTACACCTACACGCAGCGCGGTGAGCTGCACAGCACGACGCTCAAGGGCTACACCGGCAGCCCGGTGTCGCCCCAGCCGGCCAAGGACGTGGTGCTGGAGGAGCTGTCGTACGACCCGGGCGGGCGCCTGAGCCTGCGTTCGCTGCCAGAGGGCCGCAAGACCGAGTACGTCTACCACGGCGACAACCTGCTGCACCGGGTGGTCGCCAAGGGAGCCAAGCTGAACGGCTCGACCAGCACCCGCGACGTCGTGGTGGAGGAGAACACCTATGACGCGGCCGGCAACCTCGTCCACGTGGCCGCCGGCGGCACCCCCACGCAGAGCGCGAGCCGTATCGAGGAGATCAGCTACACGGTCGACGCGGCCGGGCGGGTGACGTCCGAGACCTTCGACCCGGCGGACCTGGCTCGCAAGACCGCCTACGTCTACGACGCCAACGGCAACGTCACGAAGATGACCAGGACCGGCGCGGGCACCAGCCGCGCCGAGTCGGTCGAGTTCGCCTACAACGACGACGACGTGCTCGTCCGGCGTACCGTCGAGAACGGCGACGAGGACGTCACCACGCGCTGGAAGGTCGACGAGCGCGGCCTGATCGTCGAGTCGGTCGACCCGCGCGGCAACGCCTCGGGCGCCGACGAGGCCGGCTTCACCACCCACTACCGCCACGACGCGGCGGGCCGGCTCGTCGAGGTCAAGGCGCCCGAGGTCGCGGTGGAGGAGTACGGCGCCGAGCCCAGGCGGGCGCGGCCGAGCATGAAGTTCGGCTACGACGGCGCCGGGCGGCGTACGCACGAGGTGGACGAGGCCGGCGCCGTCACCACCTCCGCCTACGACCGGCTGGGACGCCTGGTGTCGATCACCGGGTTCCCGTACCAGCAGCCGGGCGGCCCGGCGCTGACGCCGAAGGAGACCTTCGCCTACAACCCGGCGGGCCAGGTGACGCGCTACACCGACCCGCGCGGCTCGACCTGGGTGACCGAGTACGACGCGCTCGGCAACCGGGTGCGTGTGACGGAGCCGTCCGTCGAAGGCCGGGCCGCCGGGCAGTGGGTGTACGAGTACGACCTCGCCGGAGAGCTGCGCGCCGCCGTCGACCCGACCGGGGCACGTGTCGAGAGCGACTACGACGACCTCGGCCGCATGTGGCGGACGACGGTCCTGGAGCGCAAGCCCGCGACCGAGGCGTTCACCACGCAGCTGGCCTACAACGACGTCGGCGCCCGTACCAAGGAGGTCGGCCCGCTCAACCGGACCACCTCGTGGCAGGTGAACGCGGCCGGCGAGATCACCAAGGAGACCGACCCGGCGGGCAACGCCACCTCCTACGCCTACGACCCCTCCGGGCGGGCCACCAAGGTCACCGACGCGCTGGGCAACTCCGCGATCAGCGAGTACGACCTCGCGGGCCGGCTCACCGCGCTGAAGGAAGCAGACAGCACCGGCAAGGTCCTGCGGACGACGAGCTACGGCTACGACGCGGCGGGCAACGAGATCTCGGAGACCACGCCGGAAGGCCACACGGTCCGGAGCACGTACGACGCGACGGACCTGCTGACCAAGCTGGTCGAGCCGGTCTCGGCCGACAAGTCGATCACCACCACGTACGGCTACGACATCGCCGGCTCGCCGACCAGGGCCACCGATGGTCGCGGCAACGCGTTCTGGACGACGTACAACAGCCTCGGCCTGGCCGAGCGCACGATCGAGCCGGCCACCACCGCGCACCCGGAAGAGGCGGACAGGACGTGGACCTACGTCTACGACGCCGGCGGCAACATGATCTCGGCGCGGTACCCCGGCGGGGTGCGCGTCGACCACGCCTACGACGCGCTCGGCCGCCTCACCGAGCAGAGCGGCACGGGCGCGGAGGTGGACACGCCGCGGTGGACGTTCGACTACGACGCGGCAGGCCGCAACACCGTCGTCGGTGACTACACCCTCGACTACAACGACCGGGGGCTGCTCACCAGGGTCGCCAAGGGCGGCACGCAGACGGCGGCCTTCACCTACGACGCCTACGGCAACGCGACCAAGAAGCAGGACGTCAACGGCGCCACGACGTACGGTTACGACGCCGCCGATCGGCTGAAGACCTTCAGCGACGCGGTCAGTGGTCGGTCATTGACCTATGACTACGACGCCGCCGACCGGCTCAGGACGCTCACCTCCGCCAGCCCCGGAGGTAAGCAGGAGTTCGGCTACGACGACCTCGACCGCATCACCAGCCACACCCTGCGCAACGCGAGTGGCAGCCAGCTGGCGAAGATCACCTACGGCTGGGACAAGAACGACAACCTCACCTCCAAGGTCACCGCGGGCACGGCCGGTGCGGGCACCAACACCTACACCTACGACCAGGCCGACCGGATGACCTCCTGGACGGCCCCCGACGGCACCACGACCACCTACGAGTGGGACGACTCCGGCAACCGGGTCAAGGTCGGGGACACGCCCTTCGTCTACGACGAGCGCAACCGGCTGCTGTCGGGCGGCGGGACGGAGTACACGTACACGCCGCGCGGCACCCTCGCCACCGAGACCACGAACGGCGTCACCAAGCAGCTCAAGTTCGACGCCTTCGACAACCTGGTCTCCGACGGGGACGCCACCTACACCTACGACGGCCTCGGCCGCCTCGCCTCGCGCACCCAGGGCGGGCAGGAGGAGCGCTTCGTCTACACCGGCATCGAGAACGACATCGCCGCCGTCACCGACCCGGCCGGCACGGTCAAGGCCCGCTTCGGCCGCGACCCCGACGGGAGGCTGGTGAGCCTGGCGGAGAACGGCGTCCAGCTGGGCGTGCTCAGCGACCAGCACGACGACGTCGTGGCCACTTTCACCGGCGACGCGCTGGTGGACTCGACCGCGTACAACCCGTTCGGTGAGGTCATCGCGAGCAACGGTACCAAGCGGCGGCTGGGCTACCAGGGCGCCTACACCGACCCGAACACCGGCAAGGTCAACATGGCCTCCCGCTGGTACATCCCGGGCACGGGTGGCTTCGCCTCGCGCGACGACTTCTCGATCGA
>NZ_JBFAQA010000030.1:0-147854 GCF_040677005.1 Nonomuraea sp. NPDC049421 | reverse complement strand
GCGGATGACGGCGTGGAAGTGGATCAGGCCGCGCCGCTGGCCGCCTCCGTCGTCAAGATCCTCATCGCGATCGACTACCTGGAGGGCCGCAGGACCGTGCCGCCGGCCGACGCCAAGCTGCTGAAGATCATGCTGCGGTCCAGCGACGACGACGCCGCCTCCGCCTTCTGGGACCGGCTCGGCAAGGGGCAGATCATCGTGCGGCAGGCGCGCAGGCTGGGCCTCGCCGACACCACCCCGCCGCCCGCGTCCAAGCCCGGGTTCTGGGGGTACGTCTCGCTCAGCGCGTACGACATCGTGCGCACCTACCGCTACCTGCTCGACCGGGCTGATCCCAGGGTCAGGGACACCATCCTCGGCCACCTGCGCAAGGCCACGCCGTGCGGCGCCGACGGCTTCGACCAGACCTTCGGCATCCCCGACGGCGTGCCGAAGCCGCACGCCGTCAAGCAGGGCTGGTCGGGCTTCGGCACGAAGCCGCCCGTGCGGTGCTCGGGCAACGCCACCCACGCCGCCGGCACCGCCGCGGCGGGCGGCGCGATCGGGGCGCCCCTGTCGTGGATCGCGCAGCGCGCCACCGGCTCGGGCGTGCCCGACTACGGCCGCCCCGTGCTGCACACGACCGGGCTCGTGGGCCCCGGCGAGCGCTACGTCATGGCGCTGCTCACCGCGCACCCGGCCGGCGGCACGTGGAACGCCTCGGTCAAGCGCGTCACCACGCTCGCCCGCGACCTCTACCGCACGGTCTCGCGCTGACCCGCACCGCCACGGGGCGCCGGCGGCTCCGGGGTGCCGGCGGCGCCGGGGTGCCGGCGACTATGGGGTGGCGGCGCGCTCCTGCTCCAGGCGCACCTTCTTCGGCACGCACATCCGCCACGCCTCCAGCACCAGCTCGCGCATCTCGTCGGGCTCCAGGGCCGCCATGCGCGCCTCCACCCAGTGGTAGCGCAGGTCCGACTCGCGGGGCAGGAGGAACGTGCGGGGGTCGGCGGCCACCAGCGCCGCGCGTTCCTCCTTCGGGAAGCCGAACCCCATGATCGTCTCGTCGCGCGAGAACGCCACGTAGACGATCCTGCCCACCCGGAACTTCACCCGGTCGTGGATGAGGTGCTCGGTCGTGCGCGGCAGCGTCAGCGCGAACCGGCGGACGTCCTCGACGGTGACCACGCCCGCCAGGTTACAGGTCCTTGGCGGCCAGCCTGATCTCCTCCAGCAGCATCGCGAGGTCCGCCTCCGTGGTGTCCGGGTGCAGGAAGCAGGCACGCAGCGCGTCCCGCCCGCCCAGCCGGGTGCCGGTGATGAACGCGTTGCCGCGCGCCTGCACCACATAGGGGATCGCCCGGTTGAGCGCGTCGAGCCCTTCGGCACGGGGGACGTACCGGAAGGCGGTGATCGACGTGGTGACCGGGGCCAGCAGCTCGAAGTCGGGGGCCTCCTCGACCATCGCGGCCAGCGTGCGGGCCAGCCCCGACGTGTGCTCGACCAGGTCCTTGACGCCCCGGCGGCCCAGGTGCGACAGGGTCGCCCAGGTCTTCAGCGCACGGAACGGGCGGGTCTGCTCCGGCCCGTACTCGGCGAACCATCCCAGATCGCCCGCGTTGTCGTCCACCAGGTACGACGGCACCAGGCTGAACGCCGCCCGCGCCGCCCCGGGATCGCGCAGCAGCGCGCACCCGCAGCCCACCGGCACGCCCAGCCACTTGTGCGGGTCGAGGGCCAGCGAGTCGGCCCGGTCGAGACCCCGGTAGTGCGGCGCCGCCTCGTCGGCCAGCACGCCGAGCGCCCCGTAGGCGCCGTCCACGTGGAACCAGATCCCGTACGAGGCCGCCACGTCGGCGATCTGGTCGAGCGGGTCGACCGCGCCGGAGTTCACCGTGCCCGCGCTGCCCGCCACGCAGAACGGCCGCAGCCCGGCGTCGAGGTCCGCGGCGATCATGCGGCGCAGCGCGGCCACGTCCATCCGGTACGCCTCGTCCACCGGCACCGTCCTGACGTGCCGCGCGCCCAGGCCGAGCAGCTCGGCCGCCTTGCGCAGGCAGCTGTGCCCCTCACCGGTGACGTACAGGACCATCGGCGCCCGCCCGGACAGCCCGTCGCGGCGGACGTCCCAGCCGTCGGCCACCGCCGCGCGCTGCCGGGCGGCGGCCAGGCAGATCACCGTCGCCATGGACGCGCCGCTGGTCAGCAGCCCCCCGCCGGGCGGATGCGGGAACCCGGCCAGCTCCGCGAGCCAGCGCACGACCGTGCGCTCCAGGTGCGGACCCGCGTGGTCGCCGCCCGCGCAGCTCGGGTTGAACGCCGCGGCCAGCGGCTCGACCAGCACGCCCGCGCGGTTCGGCGGCGGGTTGACCCAGCCGAAGAAGCGCGGGTGGCCGTTGCCCATCGGGTACGGCAGGATGTGCTCCCGCGTGTCCGCCAGCAGCTCGTCCAGCGGCCGGCCGGTCTCAGGCAGCTCCTGCCCGGTGAGCCAGGCCCGCTCGTCACCGGGCACCGGCCGCCACACGGGCCTTCCGGCGATGCCGTCGAGGTGGTCGGCGACCAGATCGGCGACCGTCCGCAGCTCATCCATCGTGCCCCTCCCTCCCGTGGTGTCCAGGCGCCAGCTCCATGGCGAGGTAGAAGACGCAGCCCGTCTCCGCGTCGCCGGCGAAGGCATGGCGGCGGTCGCCCGGGTAGTACGCGGAGTCGCCGGCCGCCAGCTCGTACGGCTGCCCGTCGATCGTCAGCAGCAGGACGCCCTGCTCGACGGCGAGGTACTCGCGCGAGCCCGGCGCGTGCGGCGCGAACTCGCCCGCGTCCACGCCGGGGCCGATGGTCGTCCGCATGAACTCGAACTCCACCTCGCCCAGCACCGGCGACAGCACCCGCCGCTCCCAGCCGGACGGGTCGCGCAGCACCCGCTGTTCGGCGTGCCGCAGCACCCGCACGCCGCCGTGCGCGGGCTCGTCGAGCAGCCGCGAGATGGACGTGCCGAGCGCCGTGGCCAGCCGGTCGAGCACCAGCACGGTCGGCGTCTTGGCGCCCCGCTCGACCTCCGACACCATGCTCCTGCTGATGCCGCTCAGCTCGGCCAGCCGCTCGATGGACAGCCCGCGCGCCCGCCGCTCACCGCGGATCCGCAGGCCCAGCTCGGCCATGGACAGGCCGCTGGACAGGACCCCTTCACTCATTCCTCCACTATAGCGATGCTTTGTCCGCTTTAGCAGAACAGGTAAGGACGTCCTGCTATGTCTTGAAATCTGAGACATATTCTCTTGAATGATGAGATGAGAGTTAGGGTAGCCGTACGCCGATCCGAGGGAGTTCGCCGATGAACGCCGTCTACACGCATGGCCACCACGAGTCCGTGCTGCGCTCGCACCGCTGGCGCACCGCCGAGAACTCGGCCGCCTACCTGCTGCCCCACCTGCTCCCGCACATGAAGATCCTCGACGTGGGCAGCGGGCCTGGCACCATCACCGCCGACCTGGCGGGCCGCGTGGGACACGTGACGGCGTCCGAGGTGAACGACGACGCGCTCGCCCTGGCCAGGGCCGAGATCACCGCTAAGGGGCTGACCAACGTCGACTTCGCCGTGGCCGACGTGCACGACCTGCCCTTCCCCGACGACACGTTCTGCGTCGTGCACGCCCACCAGGTGCTCCAGCACGTCGGCGACCCCGTGCAAGCGCTGCGCGAGATGGGCCGGGTCACCAAGCCGCGCGGGTTCGTCGCCGCCCGCGACAGCGACTACGCCGCCTTCACCTGGTGGCCGCGGGTGCCCGCGCTGGACGAATGGCTGGCCCTCTACCAGAAGGTCGCCCGCGGCAACGGCGGCGAGCCGGACGCCGGGCGGCGGATGCTGTCCTGGGCCCGCGCCGCCGGCTTCGACGACGTCACCGCCGGCTCCTCCACCTGGTGCTTCGCCACCCCCGCCGACCGGGAGTGGTGGGGCGGCATGTGGGCCGATCGCATCCTGTCCTCCGCCATGGCCCGGCAGGCACTCGCCACCGGGGCCGCCACCGAGTCCGACCTGCGGCGCATCTCGGCGGGGTGGCGGGAGTGGGCGGCGGCCGAGGACGGCTGGTTCTCCATCCTGCACGGCGAGGTCATCTGCCGCCTGCCCGGCTGAGCTCCGGTGGCCGTCGGGTGGAAGGTGCGGCATCGGGCCGGTAATGACCGCACAATGCCCGGCCGCAGCCCTGGCCAAGACGCCTGATCCATTGGAGGGTTGAGCGGGCGGGGAGACCTCCCTCTCCCCGCCCTACACCAGCCCGCCATTCCGGCGGATCCAGCGCAAGTCCAGGGAAAGGGGCAAGGATGTCCGCATTCGCCAGAGGCGTCACCGGAGCGATCGTCGCCGCACTGTCGCTGACCGCCCTGTCGGCCGCGCCGGCACAGGCGGCGCAGTCCGCGTCGGGGCAGGCCGCCGCCGGTTCGGTGTGCGTGACCACGGTCTCGCCCTCCGGCCGCCTCTGCGTCCCCGGCGAGCCGGGTTTCAAGGCGCTCAGCGCCACCGTCACGGGGGCCCAGAACCTCAGCACCTACGCGGCACGGGTGCGCCCGGCCGAGGGGATCACCGTCAGGTGCCTGAAGCCGGGCGAGTCGCTGACGTACGCGCAGCCCCGCAAGATCGCCGGCATCGAGGTCCTGTCGAGCAGCACCTGCGTCTACTGACCACCACCGCCCACGGCCCCGAGCTCCCGCTCGGGGCCGCCGTGCGGAGAGGGGGCCGCCGTGCGGAGAGGGGGCAGTGGGCGGGGCGGCAGGCCACAGGTCCACGGCGCGGACGCGTTGCCGCCGGGGCGAGCCGGCTCAGGTCACAGCCCGATGGCGCGGACGCGCTGCCACTGGGGGTCGCGGTAGAGGACCATGTCCGTGCCGACCATCTCGTCGGGGGCCGACACCATCGCGATCTCGCCCGCCGCCTGCAGCTGGAGCAGCAGGTCGCGGACGCGGGGGCCGACGGGCAGGCGGCCCGTGGGGAGGCCGAGGCCGTTCCTGACCGTGTCGGCCACCTCCGACAGGTGGAACGGGCCGTCGAACCCGGCGACGACCCCGCGCACGACGGTCATCGTGATCAGGTGCTCGGCTTCGGCGTGGGCGAGCTGCCAGGTCACCTGCTCCTTGCGGCGGCCGGAGCCGGCGCACGAGGTGCAGGGGCGCACCAGGCCGGGCGCCACCTCCTCCTGCGTCGTGCCGAGACAGGCCGAGCACAGCCCGCTCTCGGCGGCGTGCACCTCGGCCGTCATCCGGCCGACCATCAGCGCGCCGCAGTCGCAGGCGAACGTGTCACCCAGGATGCCGGTCTGTGGGGAGATCGCATGCTTGGTCACCGAGCCGACTCTACCGGTGATCGACACTCCGCAGCCCCGCCCGTCCCGCGGGCTCGCCCGTTCACGTGCGCGGGTCAGAGGTGGGCGTCGGCCAGGCCGCGGAGGCGGCGCAGGGCCTTGCGGGCGGAGGCCCGCACCTTGTCGTCCGGGTGGTGGTCGATGAGGACGCGCAGCACCTGGCCCGTCCACGGGTGGTCGCCGAAGGCGAGGATCGCGATCGTGCCCGCCTGCTCGTCGGCGTTCATGCCCATCGCCATCGACTCGATCACCTCCCCGATCTCCCCGCCGAACTCCAGCAGCGCCGCCGCCATGTCCACCAGCACCCAGGCGATCTCCTCGGGCGCGGGACGCCGGTTGTCGCGCCCGGTCCTCGCCGCGATCACCGCGCCCAGCCTGGGCTGGTCGAGCAGCCGGGTCAGCGCCAGCCGCCCGGTGTCGCCGAGCGCCGTGGACAGCACCTCCACGCCGACCGCGCGGGCCAGCGGGCTCACCGCGGCGAGCGCGCCGGCCAGCTCGTCCGCCGCCTCGGCGGGGTCGCGGTCCTTGAGCCACCCGGCCAGCTCCTCGCCCCGCTCGGCTTCCGGGTACGCGCGCAGCCCGTGCAGCAGCGTCGCCGCGTCCGCCTCGGAGAGCGAGCCCATGACGGGGATCTCCTGCCCGGTGGTCTCGGCGATGACCTGCCGCGCCACCCACAGGCCGAGCCAGCTCAGCGTGTGCGGCTCCTCCTGCCGTACCAGCCCGAGCCCCGTCAGCGCGGCGGGCGGCTCGCCCGTGACCGGCTCCCTGGACAGGAACATCCTGATCAGCTCCAGCAGCAGCCCCTCGTCGGCGGCCAGCCGTTCGCGGCAGTGCGCGGCCCAGACGCCGAGCACCTCGGCGTCCTCGGCGTCCGGCTTCAGCTCACCGGCCGCTTCCTCGAAGAGCGGGGCGGATCGTACGGAGGATGCGAGCGTGGCCGCGGCGGGCAGCCTGATCGGGGGCTGCAGGGGCAGTGTGTCGTCGTCGTAGGAGCTCACCCGAACATCCTGTCGCGATATTTCAGCTAGAGTGCCCTCCGATGCCGAAAAGTCGGAAGAAAGGAGGCGCAGAGGTGTCCAGCACGTCCATGGGCGCGCTCCGCGCCCGCTTCTGCTTGTCGGAGGATTCATGCGTTTCCGTCCCGCCACTGAGGACGATCTAGACCGCCTGCTCGGCTGCGTCGTCGACGAGTCGATCAGCTGGTCCCATCCGGAGCGGCTGCTGTCGTTCCTGGAGAGCGGCAACTACCGCTATGACCGGATCTGGCTCGCCGAGGACGAGCACACCGGCGACATCCTGGCCCGCGCCGTCTGGTGGAGCTTCGCCGACGGCGACCGGCCGCTCGCGCTCGACTGCCTGTACGTCCACCCGTCCGTGGCCGAGCGCCGCGGGCTGGCCGCCGAGCTGCTGCGCCGGGCCCACGACGTGTACGGGCAGGCGCCCGCGTACCACGTGTTCCTGCTCAACGGCTGGCGCGACGACCCGAAGGCGCGGGCGGCGATCGGCTGGCGCTGGGAGGCGGCGGGCCGGGCCGGGCTGACCGAGGAGCTCGAACGCCTGCGCTACGCCTGGACCGCCGGCGACGCCCCGGTGCCCGAGCCGTCGAAGCGCCTGGTGTTCCGCGCCGATGACGACGACGAGGCGTTCGTGGCGGCGTTCCGGCGGGTGGCGGTGGGCACGCTCGACTTCCACACCCGCCAGGCGCTGGCCGTCACCGACCCGGAGACGCAGGCCCGCGAGGACGTGCGCGACAACCGGTCCATGCGCGGCGACCGGAGCTGGTGGCGGCTGGCGTACGTTCCCGGCGGCGGCCACAGCGGCGGCCACAGCGGCGGCCACAGCGGCGGCCACAGCGGCGGCCACAGCGGCGACCACAGCGGCGACCACAGCGGCGACCTCGTCGGGGTGGCCCTGCCGTCGGCCAACGACGCGGGACCCGTGGTCGGCTACATCGGCGTGGTGCCGGAGCAGCGCGGCCGGGGCTACGTGGACGACCTGCTCGGCGAGATCACCCGCTCCCACGCCGAGCGCGGCGTCCAGCGGATCGTGGCCGACACCGACGTGGGCAACGTGCCGATGGCGCGCGCGTTCGAGCGGGCCGGCTACCGCAATTTCGCCGTCCGCCTGGTCCTGTCACCCGCCACGGGAACCTGACGGGACCGGCGACTCGGCGACGTCTGCCGCCCGCCCGCCGCCCGCCCGCCGACCGCCCGCGCGTCCGCCCGCCGACCGCGAACGACGGCCCGCCGATCTCCCGCGTGGCACGTCTTGCGCCATCGCCCCACGGCTGTTCTGATCGACGGGTGAGCGGTTACGAGGCGGTCTACCGGCGCAGCATCGAGCAGCCCGAGGCGTTCTGGGGCGAGGCGGCAAGCGGCATCGACTGGGACACGGCTCCGCGGACCGTGTACGCCGGCGGCCGCTGGTATCCCGACGGGCGGCTCAACACCTGCCACAACGCCCTCGACCGGCACGTCGCGGCAGGCCGGGGCGACCAGCCCGCGCTCATCCACGACAGTCCCGTCACCGGTGTCACCCGCACCTACACCTACGCGGAGCTGCTGGAGGAGACGGCGAGGACCGCCGGCATGCTGCGCGGCCTCGGCGTCACCGCCGGCGACACCGTGGTCATCTACATGCCCATGGTGCCGCAGGCCGTGGTGGCGATGCTGGCCTGCGCGCGGCTGGGCGCGGTGCACTCGGTGGTGTTCGGCGGGTTCGCGGCCAGGGAGCTGGCGGTGCGCATCGACCACGCCCAGCCGAAGGTGGTGCTGTCGGCGTCGTGCGGCATCGAGCCGAGCCGGGTGGTGGCGTACAAGCCGCTGCTCGACGACGCGCTGGAGCAGGCGGCGCACCGGCCTGAGCGGTGCGTGATCCTGCAGCGGCCGCAGTGCCGCGCCGACCTGGCCGGCGGCCGCGACCTCGACTGGGCGCAGGCGGTGGCGGCGGCCGAGCCGGCCGGCTGCGTGAGTGTGGCCGCGACCGACCCGCTCTACATCCTCTACACCTCGGGCACGACGGGCGCGCCGAAGGGCGTCGTGCGCGACAACGGCGGCCACGCGGTCGCGCTGCACTGGAGCATGGCGAACGTGTACGGCGCCGCCCCGGGTGAGGTCTACTGGGCCGCCTCCGACGTCGGCTGGGTGGTCGGCCACTCCTACATCGTCTACGCGCCGCTGCTGGCGGGCTGCACGACGGTGCTGTACGAGGGCAAGCCCGTCGGCACCCCCGACCCCGGCGCGTTCTGGCGGGTGGTGGCCGCGCACGGCGTGCGCACGCTGTTCACCGCCCCGACCGCGATCCGCGCCATCAAGAAGGAGGACCCCTCCGGCGCCTTCGCGAAGAAGTACGACCTGTCCGGCCTGCGGCACCTCTTCCTGGCCGGCGAGCGCCTCGACCCCGACACCTACCACTGGGCCTCCGACCTGCTCGGCATCCCCGTCATCGACCACTGGTGGCAGACCGAGACCGGCTGGCCCATAGCCGCGAACTGCGTCGGCATCGAGCCGCTGCCGATCAAGCCGGGCTCGCCCACCAAGCCCGTGCCGGGCTGGGACGTCCACATCCTCGACGCCGACGGCCGCGACTGCCCGCCCGGCGCCGAAGGCGCGGTCACCGTCAGGCTGCCGCTCCCGCCCGGCGCCCTGCCCACCCTCTACCGCGACCCCGATCGCTTCGCCCGCTCCTACCTCGACCGCTACCCCGGCCACTACCTCACCGGCGACGGTGGCCACTTCGACGCCGACGGCCACCTCTACGTCATGGGCCGCATCGACGACGTCATCAACGTGGCAGGACACCGCCTGTCCACCGGCTCGATGGAGGAGGTCATCGCCGCACACCCCGACGTCGCCGAGTGCGCCGTGATCGGCGTCGCCGACGAGCTGAAGGGCCAGCTCCCCATGGGGTTCGTGGTGCTCAAGGCGGGTGCGGACCGCGACCCCGTCGAGGTCGAGCGGGAGCTGACCGCCCTCGTACGCGAGCGCATCGGCCCGGTCGCCGCCTTCCGCCGCGCCGTCGTGGTGTCCCGGCTGCCGAAGACCCGATCGGGCAAGATCCTGCGCGCCACGATGCGCGACATCGCGGACGGCCGCCCGTACACCGCCCCGTCCACCATCGAGGATCCCGCGGCGCTGCCGGAGATCGAAACGGCGATGAAGGGTACATGACGGGCAGGTCCCGACCATCCTGGCGAACAGCCTGCACGATCGGGGCGGACAACGCATGATGGGACATCCCCAGTCCCCCGGGAGAAGGCAATGATCGAAACCCCGAGCTACGCCGACGCCCTGAGGATTCTCGGATGCAAGGACGGCAGGCTCGTCAAGGTCATCGGGCTGGCGTCGGCGGCCGAGCGCACCGGCTGGGCCCTGTCCGGCGGGCCCCAGCTCGCGGCCGGGTTACGCGGCCTGCGCGACGCCATCGTCGCCTACGGCGAGGACGTCGTACGCCGCCTGCCCGAGCTGAGAGCGGGCGTCGACCGGCACACCCGCACCCGCCGCCTGGCCGCCGCGCACGCCGCCGTCGTGGTCTCCGCCTACTTCGAGGCGCTCGGCGAGGCCAAGCTGCCGTTCACGCTCGACCGGCTCGACCGGCCCGAGCAGATCTCCCGCGGCGTCCCCACCGCGGAGCGCTTCGCCCGGCTGGTCGCCGAACTGCTGCTGGTCCGCCTGCCCACCCCCGAGCCGCACATCCCGTACGCCGACACCCGCGCCGCCGTGGAACGTGCCTACCTGCGCATGTCGGAATGCCTGGCCGCGTACGTGAGCGGCCTGTCCCTGTGGGACGAACTGCCCGTGGACGACCAGCTCCAGCTGCCCCGCCTGCTCGCCGACGGCCCGCCCGCGCACGCGCTGCGCATCTACGACGAGGACTACCGGTCGCTGGCGCTGGAGAGCCACGAGTTCGGGGTGCGCAGCCTGGTCACCGAGCCGCCGCCGCCCGCCACCGCGCTGTCCAGGGTGGCCTGGCTGCTGGCCGAGCTGGCGCCGCCCCGCGCCGGCGACCGTCCCATGATCCACCGCGTCAGGATGGCCGCGAACGCCCTCGACCAGCCGCTGCTCGTGGTCGGCAAGCTGCCCGAGGACGTCTACCTGCCGCTGCTCGGCGAGGGCTACCTGAGCCCGCGCTGCCGGGTCGCCGAGCTGACCCAGGAGTCCACGCCCGCGCTGCGCGGCTGGTGGGAGGGGCAGCGGATGCTGGCCGACGCCGAGGCGTTCCTGGTCGGCCACCTCACCTCGCTGCGCGCCACCCAGGTGCCGCTGCTCGTGCTCGGCGAGCCGGGCTCGGGCAAGACCAAGCTGACCGAGGTGCTGGCCGCGCGGCTGGCCCGTTCGGAGTTCCTGCCGATCAGGGTGGAGCTGCGCGGGGTGCGGGCGCGGGCGGGCGTCACCGAGCAGATCGAGCAGGCCATGGCCGAGGTGCTGGGGGAGGAGGTGGCCTACGCCGACCTCGTCGCCGCCGCCGACGGCGCGATGCCGGTGATCCTGCTCGACGGGTTCGACGAGCTGGTGCAGGGCGCCGCCGCCCGCTACGACTATCTGGAGCACGTACGCGAGTTCCAGGCCAGGGAGGCCGAGCTGGGCCGGCCCGTCGCGGTCGTCGTCACCAGCAGGACGGTGGTGGCCGACCGGGTCCGCTTCCCCGACGGGCTGCTCGCCCTGGAGCTGCGGCCGTTCGACGACGACCAGGTACGCCAGTGGCTCGACGTCTGGGACCAGGCCAACCGCGCCCTGCTCGCCCGCCGCGACCTGACCCCGCTGCCTCCCGAGGCGGCGCTGGCCCACGGCGAGATGGCCAGGCAGCCGCTGCTCCTGCTGCTGCTCGCCCTCTACGACGCCGGCGGCAACGCGCTCCAGCGCGACCACGGCCCGCTCGGCCGCGCCCGCCTGTACGAGGTGCTGCTGCGCGACTACACCGAGCGCGAGACGGGCGGCGCCCACCGGGTGGCCATCGACCAGGAGCTGGTGCTGCTCGGGGCGGTCGCGCTGTCCATGCTGGCCCGCGGCGGCCAGGTCATCACCGACGAGCAGCTCGAACGCGACCTGCCCGCCCTCTGCCACGGCGGCGAGGACGACCCGCGCGACGAGGACGAGCCGGGCGGCTGGGCGCGCAAGGCCACCGAGCGGTTCTTCTTCGTCCGCCGGGGCGGGCACGCGTTCCTGCACTCCACGTTCGCCGAGTTCCTCGTCGCCTGGATCACCATGTACGCGCTGCGCGACCTCGACCGGCGCCGCCGCCTGGCCGGGGACGAGCCGCTCGCCATCGTCCAGGCCGTGGACGACGACCTGCTGTACGCCGTCACCTCCCACTCCTGCTTGGCCGAGCGCGGCCCGACCGTCGGGTTCATCCTGGAGCTGCTGGCCGAGGTGCCGTCCGTGGTGCGGGCCCGCTGCGCCGACCTGCTGACCGGGCTGCTGCGCCGCGCCCTGCACGAGCGGACCCGCCGCCACTTCACCGGGTTCCGTCCCGTCCGGCATCCGCTGACCCGGCGCCTGGCCGCGTACTCGGCGAACCTCACCCTGCTCATCGTCACCGCGTCCGAGCAGCCCGTCTCGGTCTCGGCGCTGCTGCCCGGCCCCGACGCGCTCGAACGCTGGTCCTCGCTCACCCATCTGTGGAAGGGGCAGCTCGGCCAGGAGGGCTGGACCGGCCTCGTCACCACCCTCGCCGCCCGCCGCGTCGTCGTGGACGGCCGCGAGGACGTCGTGCTCGGCGGCGGCGCCGAGCCCACCGGCATGGGCGACGTCGTCGCCGCGGTCGCGACCGGGCACGACCCGCAGCACCGGCGGCTGCTCGACCTGCTGCTGCGGGCGCTCGGGGCGGGCGAGTCGCTGCCGTTCCGCCAGCGGGTCGCGCTCGTGGAGGAGCTGATGCGGACGGCCGGCGTCCGCTCACCCGCCCTGTACCGCGCCCTGGGCGCCATGTGGTACGAGGAGGGCGGCGACCGCGCCGTCCTGCGTCCCCTGCTGCGCACCCTGCTCGACGACCCGGCCGACCGGATGGCGACCTGGGAGCAGCTGGTCAAGGCGGGCATCCCGGAGACGGCTTTGTGGGAGATCCACCAGAACGCCCTCCTACGGGGCGACTGACTCCTGCTGGGGGCGTGCGGCGGGTCAGAGCCAGCCGCGGGACTCCGCGACGCGGACGGCCTCGGCGCGGTTGGCGGCGCCGGTCTTGCCGATCGCCGACGACAGGTAGTTGCGCACGGTGCCCTCGGTGAGGAACAGCCGCCTGGCGATGGCCGCCACCGTGGGCTCGTCCGCCGCCACCCGCAGCACCTCCGCCTCCCGCTGGGTGAGCGGGCTCGGGCCGGTGGTCAGCGCGGTCACGGCCAGCTTGGGGTCGATGACCCGCTCGCCGGCCATCACCCGGCGTACGGTGGCGGCCAGCTCGGCGGCCGGGGCGTCCTTGACCACGTAACCGGCGACGCCCGCGTCCAGCGCCCTGCTGAGATAGCCCGGCCGGCCGAACGTCGTGACGATCACCACCCGATGCCCCCGCAACTCCTCGGCCACCTCCAGGCCGGACATCCCCGGCATCTCGATGTCGAGCAGGATCACGTCGGGCTCATGCTCCCGCGCCGCCGCGACCACCTCGTCACCCCGCCCGGCCTCGGCCACCACCTCGATGTCGTCCTCCAGCGAGAGCAGCGCGGCCAGGCCGCCCCTGACCAGCTCCTGGTCATCCGCGAGCAGCACCCGGATCACGCCGCCTCCACCCCGGAGCCCGCCCCGGCCCCGGAGCCGGCTCCCGTCTGCGGCCCGGGCTCCAGCGGCACGCGCACCAGCAGCCGGTAGCCGCCGCCGGGCAGCGGCCCGACCTCCACGCGCCCGCCCGCGGCCCCGACCCGCTCGGCCAGCCCGGCCAGCCCGTTCCCGGTTCCCGGGGCGGCGTCCCCGGTGCTCCGGCGGGCGCGGCCGTCGTCCACGACCTCCACCTCGGCACACGTCTCGTCCGCGCGCAGGGTGATGCGGCAGTGGCGGGCGCGGCTGTGGCGCAGGACGTTCGTGGCGGCCTCGCGTACGGACCAGGCGAGCAGGGTCTCGGCGGCGGCGGGGACGGGCCGGTCGGCGGGGGTGAAGGTCACCTCGATGCCGGCCACCGTCAGGTTGCGGGTCGCCCCCTCCAGTTCCCGCGCCAGCGACGCCGCCCGGTACCCCGTGACCGCCTGCCGCATCTCGTCGAGCGCCCGCCGCGCGGCCCCCTCCACCTCGCCCATCTCGGCGGCGGCCCGGACCGGGTCGGCCGGGGCGAGCCGGGCGGCGAGCTGGCTCCTGACCGTGATCGCGGTCAGCGTGTGCCCCAGCGTGTCGTGCAGATCGCGGGCGAAGCGCAGCCGCTCGTTCTCCACGGCCAGCCGGGCGACCTCGGCCCTGGCCGCGTCCAGCCGGGCCACCAGCAGGCCCATGTTGCGCATACCGTGAACGGTGACGGCCTGCACGACGATGACCAGCGGCACCCACCAGACCCCCGGGAACGGCACGCCGAAGGACAGCAGCGCCGCCGCCTCGACCCCGGCGATCGCGGCCACGGAGGCGGCGAAGGCCGGGGTGCGCAGGGTCGCGGCGCAGGCGCTGACCACGTACACGAACGACACGTACGCCCACGGCGCCCCGAACAGCGGCAGCAGCGCCAGCCCCGCGCCGGCCAGCCCCGCCAGCGCGAGCGGGTCCGGCGTCGTGGCCCGGTGGCTGAGCATCCGCCACATGATCCGCACCCAGCAGGCCGCGAACACCGCGACCAAGCCCAGCACCGCCACCACTCGTAGCAGGTCAGGGGCCGTCCCCGCGAACACCCACAGCGGCCAGACGATCAGCAGCAGCCAGGCGCACGCCCCGGCCCTCGCCGCCGCCCGGCCCCTGCTGAAGTCGAACTCCCGCACCGAGGTCACAGTGCCCGACGGTAACGCCATCCGGCCAGCGCGCAGAAGAGCAGCGTCCAGCCGATCAGCACGGCGAGCGAGGTCCCGGCCGGCGGGAGGCCGTCGAGCGCCCGCCAGCCCAGCGACCCTGCCTGGTAGGCGGGGCTCAGCTCGGCCACCGCCCGCATCCCGGCCGGCATGGCCTCGACCGGCAGCCACAGCCCGCCGAGCACCGACATGGCGAAATAGACCACCATCAGGGCCAAGGTCGCGACCTGCCCCTTCAGCGTGTAGCCGAAGGCGACCCCGAGCGCCGCGAACGGCAGCACGCCCGCCCAGATCAGCACCACCAGCAGCGGCCAGGTGCCGGCCGGCAGCCGTACGCCCGACAGCAACGCCCCGGCGGCGAGCACGGTGAGGATGCTCGGCAGCACCGTCGCCGCGCCGCTCAGCAGCTTGGCCGTCACGTAGCCCGACGCGGGCAGCGGGGTCACCGCGAGCTGGTCGAGCCAGCCCTTGCCGCGCTCCAGCGCGATGGCGCCGCCGATGAACAGCGCGCCGCCCATGGCGCCGTACGTGGCCATCGACACCATCGAGTACGCCGCGAAGTCGTCCATCCGGCTCTGCGGCACCACGGTGAGCACCTTGGTCCACAGCAGGTAGAGGCCCAGCGGGAAGAGCGTCAGCATCAGCAGCGACACCGGGTTGCGCAGCCCGCGCACCAGCTCCAGCCTGAGATATGACCCCATCAGTCCCGCCCTCCCGTCAGCGTCACGAACGCGCTCTCCAGATCCACGCTCTCCACCCGCACGTCCCTGACGTCGGCGTAGACGGCGAACAGGGCGCGCAGCGTCGCGTCGGAGTCGCCGGTCCGCAGCCGCACGTCGCGGCCCGCCACGCTGACGTGCCGCACGCCGGGCAGGCCCTCCAGCTCCGCCGGGTCGGCGCCGCCGAGCGCGAACCGCACCTCGTTGCCGCCGACCAGCGCCTTCACCTCGGCCGGCGTCCCGTCGGCGACCACCCGCCCGCCGGCCAGCAGCACGATCCGGTCGGCGTAGTCGTCGGCCTCGGTCAGGTAGTGGGTGGCGAAGACGGCGGTACGCCCCCGCGCGGTCCTCGCCCTGATCTCCTGCCACAGGGCGCGGCGGCCCGTGACGTCCAGCCCGACGGTCGGCTCGTCCAGCACGAGCAGCTCCGGATCGCCCGCCACGCACAGCGCGAACCGCACCCGCTGCCGCTGCCCCCCTGACAACCGGCCGACGGGACGCCGGGCCAGTTCCTCGATCCCCGCCGCGCGCAACGCCCGCCCGGGATCGGGCCGCCCTGGGTACATCCCGGCGACCGCCGACACCAGCTCGCCCACCCGCACGTCCTCCAGCAGCCCCGACTCCTGCGGCAGCACCCCGACCCGGCCCGCCCGCAGCGCCTCCAGCGGCGCTCCTCCGAGCACCGTGGCCGTGCCCGCGTCGGGGGCGCGCAGGCCCAGCGCGACGGACAGCAACGTGCTCTTGCCGGCCCCGTTCGGGCCCAGCACCGCCACCGTCTCGCCCTCCGCGACGTCCAGATCGACGCCGCCGAGCGCGGTGACCTGGCCGTACGTCCTGGTCACGGCCTTCAGCTCCAGCGCGTTTCCCTTCATGCGCCCACCTTCGCCGGGCGGGCGGGGCCGCGGGTAGTGCCGTGCGTCAGCCGGCGGCGTATGACGTACGTCATGTGCGGTACCGCTCGTACGGCGACGGCGGTATCGCGCGGGCCGGAAAGCGGGCATTACGGTGCCGGTATGCGGACCACCGCCCTCGTGCTCATCATGGCCGTGAGCGTGCACGCCTCCACCGTCATGGCCTACGGCAACCAGCCGCACGCCCGGCCGCTCGACCTGCTCGGCCACGCCCTGCTCGCCGCCACGGCGCTCGGGCTCGCGCTGCTGTCCAGGCGACCGGACCTGGCGCTCGCCGTGTGCGCGGTCGCGACGGCGGTGATCTTCTTTCGGGGGTACGCGATCGCGCTCTGGCCGGTGCCCGCGCTGATCGCGCTGTTCTCGGCCATCGCCGCCGGGCGCAGGGCCGCCGGGTGGGCCGGGGCGGCGTTCCTCGTGGCCGTGCCCGGCGTGGCGGCGCTCGCCAGGATGGAGGCCGACGTCGCGCTCGCCGTGCTCGTGTGGCTGCTGCTCGTGCTGGTGGTGGCGCAGCCGGCCGAGGTGTCGCGGGCGCGGCGGGCGTACACGCGGGAGGTGGAGCGGCGCGCCGCCCAGGCCGAGCGCACCCGGGAGGAGGAGGCGCTGCGCCGGGCGCAGGAGGAGCGGCTGCGGGTGGCGAGGGAGCTGCACGACGTCACCTCCCACACCGTCTCCGTGATCGCCCTGCACGCCGCCGTCGCCGCCGAGGCCGTCGAGCGCGCCGGCGGCCCGCCCGAGGCCGCCGCCGCCCTCCAGGTGATCCGCACCTCCAGCCGGCAGGCGCTGGGCGAGATGAAGGCGGTGCTCGGCGTGCTGCGTCCTGGCACGTCCGGGCACGCGCCCCAGCCGGGGTCCGCGCAGCTGCCGCGGCTGCTGGAGACGGCCGGGTTGCCGGTGGTCTTCGACGTGGAGGGCGAGCGCCGTCCCCTCCCGCCGGCCGCCGACCTGACCGTCTACCGGGTCGTCCAGGAGGCTTTGACCAACACCATGCGGCACGCCGGCGCCGGCGCGGCCACCGTGCGGCTGACGTACGAGCCGGGGGCGGTGACCGTCCAGGTGGAGGACGACGGCCGCGGCATCCCCTCAGAGAACGCCGCGTCCGGCCCGCCCGCCCCGTCTGGCCAGGACGGCCCGGCTGACGGCCCGGCTGACGGCCCGGGTGACGGGCCGGGTGACGGGCCGGGTGACAGGTTGGGGGACAGGCTGGGGGACGGGCCGGTGCGGCGCGGGCACGGGCTCACCGGCATGGCCGAGCGGGTCGCCGCGCTGGGCGGCCGGCTGACCACCGGCAACGCCCCCGGCGGCGGGTTCCGCGTCACCGCCAGGCTGCCCACATGATCACCGTCCTGCTGGCCGACGACCAGCCGCTCGTCCGCGCCGGGCTGCGGGCGCTGCTCGACACCGAGGACGACCTCCGCGTGCTGGGGGAGGCCGCCGACGGCGCGGAGGCGGTCCGCGAGGCGCGGCGGCTGCGTCCCGACGTGGTACTGATGGACATCCGCATGCCCGAGCTCGACGGCCTGGCGGCCACCCGCGCGCTCACCTCGACCGGCGTGCGGGTCGTCGTGGTCACCACGTTCGACCTGGACGAGTACGTGTACGAGGCGCTGCGCTCCGGCGCCAGCGGCTTCCTGGTCAAGGACGCGGAGCCGGCCGAGATCCGCCACGCCGTACGGGTCGCCGCCCGCGGTGACGCCCTGCTGTCGCCCGGCGTCACCCGGCGGCTCATCGAGGAGTTCACCGCCCGCCCCGCCGCCCTGGACACCGGCCGCCTCGCCCCGCTGACCGGCCGCGAACGCGAGGTCCTGGCCCGCGTCGGCCGCGGCCTCACCAACGCGCGCATCGCCGAGGAGCTGGCCATGAGCCCGCACACGGTCAAGACCCACGTCAACCGCGTGATGACCAAACTGGCCGTCCACGACCGCGCCCAGCTGGTCGTCCTCGCCTACGAAACCGGCCTGATCCGCCCAGGTGCCTGACCCCACCACCTCCGCAGCCCCCCGAAAGGTGGAGCCGGGTGGCCGCATCGGGGAACGCGGGCGAGTCCGAGACACCGGAGCGCTGCGAAAGGCCGGCGACGACCGCACCCGCAGCTACCGCGGAAGGTGCAGGTGTGCGACCGCGTCTGGGTGACGACCTTCGGCGGGTGTGCCTTCTACGGTCGCCGCATGATCCGATTCTGCATCCGTCACAGACGGCTGGTCGTGGTGCTCTGGCTGGTGCTCGTGGCCGCGCTCGCCGGAGCCGCCGCCACCTGGCCGGGGCCCTCGGACGACGACTTCACGCTGCCGGGCTCCGAGAGCCGGCAGGCCGCCGCGCTCCTGGGGGAGGCCGCGGAGGAGGCGCCGGGCGCGCTGGTCGTCTCCGCCCCGTCCGGAATCGAGTCCGCCCCGGTACGCGCCGCGCTCACCGGCCTGGCCGCCCGCGTGAACGCCGTCCCCGGCGCGCACGCCGCCATCGAGGAGCGGCGCGTCTCCCAGGACGGCACCATCGCCTCCGTCCCGCTCGACTACCCGGACCAGGCCACCGCCCAGGCGATCAGGGACGTCAGGGACGCCTTCCCGCCACCCGCCGGGACGGCCCTCACCGTGGAACTGTCCGGCGGCGACTTCGCCGACGTCACCCCGGGAGGCGTCACCGAGGGCCTCGGATTACTGGCCGCCGCCGTGGTGCTGCTGGTCGCCTTCCGCTCCCTCATCGCCGCCGCCCTCCCCCTGGTGATCGGCATCGTCGGCGTGACGTGCGGCGTGGCGACGTACGGCCTGCTGAGCCACCTCGTCAGCGCACCGAGCTTCGGCGTCTACCTCACGATCATGCTCGGCCTCGGCGTCGGCATCGACTACGCCCTCCTGATCGTCACCCGCTTCCGCACCGAACTCACCGCAGCCGCTGGGGCCGGGGGAGCAGTGGGAACCGGAGGAGCGGTGGGTACCGGAGGAGCGGTGGGGATCGGGGGAGTGGGGGTTGAGGGCGCGGTCGAGCGGGCCATGCGGACCGCGGGGCGGTCGGTGTCGTTCGCCGGGCTGATCGTGATCGCCACCGGGGCCGGCATCCTCCTCCTCGGCCCCTCCCTGGGCGGTGGGGTGGCGCTGGCGGCCGGGTGCGGGGTGGCCATGGTGTTGCTCGCCTCGCTCACCCTGCTCCCGGCGCTGCTGGCCGGGATCGGGGCGCGGATCGACAGGTTCGCGCTCCCCGGGCGGGCGGCTCGGAGCGTGCCGTGGTCGTACCGGTGGAGCAAGGTCGTGCAACGCCGTCCCTGGACGGCGGGAGCGATCGCGCTGATCGCCCTCGTCGCGCTGGCCCTGCCCGCCACCCAGCTGCGCGTCGGCTGGTCCGGCGCGGGCAACCGGCCGGTCACCGACACCACCCGAAGAGCGCACGACCTGCTCGCCCAGGGCTTCGGCCCCGGCATGGCCGGCCCGCTCGTCCTGGCCGCCCCCGCCACGGCGGCGGCCGAGCTACGCGCGGCCATCCGCCAGGCGGCCGCCACCCCCGGCGTCGCCCAGGTGATCCCCGCGGAGAACGACGCCGGCCAGGCACCCGAAGCAGGAGACGGCGCCGCGCCGGAATCTCCCGCAGGAGACGGCGCCGCCCCAGCGTCTCCCGCAGGAGACGGCGCCGCGCAGGTGCCTGCGGCGGGGGAGCGTGGGGCGCGGGAGCCTGCGGGAGGGCGGGTCGCGCTGGTGATCCCTGCCACCGGGCCGCAGGACGAGCGGACCGAGCAGCTCATTCATCGCCTGCGCGCCGAACTGCCCGCGCCCGTCCTCGTGACGGGCTCCACGGCGGCCGCCGCCGACTACGCCGAGCACACCGCCGACCGGCTGCCGTGGGTGGTCGGTGCCGTGTTGCTGGCGGCCTTCGTGCTGCTCGTGCCCGTCTTCAGGAGCCTGGTGGTGCCGTTGAAGGCGATCGTGGTGAACCTGCTGTCCATCGGGGCCGCCTACGGGGTGGTGGTGGCGGTGTTCCAGTTCGACGTGCTGGGTCACGGCACGGCGGGGCCGATCGACGCATGGGTGCCGATGATGCTGTTCACGATCATGTTCGGGCTGTCCATGGACTACGAGGTGTTCCTGCTGTCGCGGATCAGGGAGGAGTATCTGAAGGACCGGGACAACACCCGCGCGGTCGCCGACGGGCTCGCGCGGACCGCGGCGGTCATCACCTCCGTGGCCACCATCATGTTCTGCGTGTTCGCCGCGTTCGGCGCCTTCGATGATCGCGCGCTGCGCGTGATGGGGGTGGGGCTGGCCGTCGCGGTGCTGGTCGACGCCACGGTGGTGCGGCTGGTGCTGGTGCCCGCGGCGATGGAGGTGCTGGGTGATCGGAACTGGTGGTTCCCTGGACTGACCTTCCGGAGGCTGACACCTGGGCAGAAACGAACGTAATATCCCAATATCACGAGCGTTGGGGGCGCCAGGGTGCCAGGACAGAACGTGGGTGTGGTCGTAGACCCGGCGGTTCCGCCGGAGGTGGCCGGAATGTTGCGCGCGAACGCCCCGTTGCTGTCCAGGATCAAGGCCGGATGGGTGCCGCCCGCCGAGGTGGCCCCGGCGCGCCGCCGCACGCCGTCGAGCGCGCTGCTGCTGGCCGCCACGCCGGTCGTGATCGCGCTGATGGCGGTGCTGCTGGCCTCCCGGTACGCCGCCGCCGGTTTCGTGCTGCTCGGCACGTACGTCTTCATCGTCCTGGTGAAGATCGCGTCCATGAGCGAGGTCGCCGAGGACGACCACCGCCCCCAGGAGCGCGCGGTCTACGAGCAGGCCCGCTGGTTCGACGGCCGCTACCTGCTCCCCGAGGACTTCGACCCGGAGGCGGCGGCCGTCCTGGCCAGGGCGCAGCGCGCGATCGGCACGGTGCTGCGCTCCCACGTCAACGCCGAGGGCCTGCTGGACGACGCCCGCAACGCCACGATGCTGCCCGCCCAGGAGTGGGAGATCGCCCGGCTGCTCGCCAAGCTGTCGGCGCTGCGGCTGGAGCACCGCGACCTGCTGGCCAGAGGCATCGCGCCGGAGGTGGCGGCGGTGATCGAGCCGCTCGAACGCGCTCTGGCCGGCAGCGAGGCCGCGGTGGTGGCGAGGGTGGAGGCGCTGGAGCGGTACGCCGGCCACGTCGCCGAGGCCGAGCGCGCCTACCACGCCCGTAGCCAGATCGAGGAGCTGCGCGCCCGGCTGCCGCGCTATGAGGAACTGCTCGCCGAGTCGGGCGCCGACAAGCTGGCCGTGCCGGAGATCGACCGGTTGTCGCAGGACGCCGACGTGCTGGAGCGCACCTTACGCCGCAGCGTGAAGTCCGCCCATGAGGCGTTCCGCTACCTGGAGAGCTGACGACCGGACGGGAAGACGTACCAAGGATCAGTACGAAGGACTCAGAACGTGGCCGGACGATATGCGAAGGTGATCGTCGATCCGTCCGTGCCCGACGACGTCGGGACGCTGCTCCGCGACAACCGCAAGCTGCTGCTGCGGATGCGCGCCGGCTGGGCGCCTCCCGATCGCGGCCGCGCCCCGCTGGCGCGCGCCGCCCGGCTGGCGGCGGCCGTGACCGCGCTCATCGCGGCGATGTACGGGCTCGTGCTGTTCACCGCCGAGCGCTACACCCCCTTCGTGGTGATCATGACGGGGTCGGCCCTGCTCATGGTGGCCGTCCTGCTCAAGCCCAGACCCGACGTGCAGGTGGAGCGGCGCAACGCGCTGGAGCGCGAGGTCTACGAGATCGCCCGCCGCCACGCGGGCCGGTACGTGCTGCGCGACCGCCTCGACGAGCCCGCCAGAGCCCTGCTGTCGCGCGCCCAGACGGCCATCGACCAGGTCATGTCCTCCCACGTGCACGCCGAGGGCCTGCTGGACGGCGTGCGCAACGGCGTGATGCTGCCCGCCCAGGAGTGGGAGATCGCCCGGTTGGTGGCCAAGCTGTCGGAGCTGCGCGCCGAGCACCAGGAGGTCGTCGCGGAGGGCGTCACCCCCGAGGTGGCGGCCGTGGCGGAGCCGCTGGCGCGGGCGCTCGACAGCAGCGAGAAGGCGGTGCTGGCGCGCGTGGAGGCCCTGGAGCGGTACGCGGGCCACGTCGCCGAGGCCGAGCGCGCCTACCGCGCCCGCAGCCAGATCGAACGCCTCAGCGCCAAGCTGCACCGCTACGAGGAACTGCTGGCCGAGACGGGCGCCGAGGGGGCCGGGGTGCCGGAGCTGAGCCGGCTGTCCGACGACGCCGGCCGCCTGGAGCAGGCGTTACGCGACAGCGTCAGCTCCGCGCATGAAGCTTTTCGCCACCTTGATGAATGACGTGGCTTATGATCCGGGTTTGTGGCGGATATGGTGATTGATCCAAGTGTGCCGCCCGACGACGCCCAGCTGCTCAGGGAAAGCCGCCGGGTCCTGCTCAAGATGCGCGCCGGATGGGTGCCCGAGCCGCGGCCGCGCGTCTCCAGCCGGCGGGTCCGCACCGCGATGTCCGTCGGCACGGTGGTCCTCCTCGGCCTGATGCTGGGCCTCGGCGCCCTGCGCATCGGCGTCAACCTGCTGCTGCTCGTCGTGCTCGGCATCCCGCTGGTGATCGTGCTGTTCGCGCGCAACGACCTGACCGACGACGAGGAGGCCGGCTACGAGCGCGAGGTCTACGAGCAGCTGCGCTGGTACGAGGGCCGCTACGTGCTCACGAGCGACCTCGACGAGTCGGCCGCCCGCCTGCTGGAACGTGCCCAGCGCGCCATCGACACCGTGACCGGCTCCCGCGTCAACACCGACGGGCTGCTCGACGACGTGCGCAACGCCGTCATGCTGCCCGCCCAGGAGTGGGAGATCGCCCGGTTGCTGGCCAAGCTGTCCTCCCTGCGCACCAAGCACAGGGAGACCGTCTCGCAGGGCCTCACCCCCGAGGTCGCGGCCGTGGCCGAGCCGCTCGCCCGCGCGCTCGACAACAGCGAGGAGGCCGTGCTCGCCCGGGTCGAGGCACTCGAACGCTACGCCGCCAACGTCACCGAGGCCGAGCGCGCGTACGTGGCGCACCACCAGATCGAGGAGCTGCGCGGGCGCATGCACCAGTACGAGGAACTGGTGGCCGAGACGGGCGCCGACGGGTTCGCCGTGCCGGAGCTGGAGCGCCTGGCCGCGGACGCCGACCGGCTGGAACAGGCGCTGAGGCGGAGCGTCAGCTCCGCCCGCGAGGCGTTCCGCGCCCTCGACCCGTGACCCGCGAGCCCGGCCCTCGCCTGGGCGTGCGCACGGACATGGACGCCTGAGCCCGCCGGCACGGGCTCGCTGGGACGGGCTCGCTGGGACGGGCTCGCTGGGACGGGCTCGCCGGCAGGGGCTCGCTAGCGCTGGCTGTAGACCTCGGGAGCGCCGTGGCCGGCGGTCTCCAGCAGCAGGTCGCACAGCACCTCGGCGGCGTCGAGGCGGCCCAGCTCGGCCGCCGCCTGCCCCATCGTCTGCCGCAGCCCGGGGTCGGCCAGCAGCGGCATCAGCTCGGCCAGCAGCATCTCGCCCGTGGGACGCGGCTCCAGCAGCGCCCGCGCCGCCCCCGCCGAGGCCAGGTAGCCGGCGTTCTTGCGCTGCTCGTCACCGCCGGTCGGGATGAGCGGGATCAGCACCGACGGCTTGCCGATGGCGGTCAGCTCCGACACCGTGCCCGCCCCGCTGCGCGAGATCACCACGTCGGCCGCGGCGAACAGGTCGGCCAGCTCGCTGCCGACGTACGGCACCGGGTGGTAGCGGTCGGCCAGGTCGGGCGGCAGCGGCACGGCCCGCATCTGGTCGATCCAGGCGGGCCCGCACTGGTGGACGATCTGCGCGTGCGGCAGCAGCCGCGGCAGGATCTCCGCGATCAGCGTGTTGATCTGCTTGCTGCCCTGCGCGCCGCCCGTCACGTAGATCAGCGGCACCTCGAACGTCAGCCCGAACAGGTCGTAGGCCGCCGCCCTGTTGCCCTGCAGCAGCTCGGGCCTGATCGGGTTGCCCGTCACCACGGCCTTCTCGCGGGCCGAGGCGGGCAGGTGGTCCAGCGACGACTCGTGCGACAGCGCGATGCGCGTCGCCAGCCGCGACAGGATGCGGTTGGCCAGGCCCACCACGGTCGTCTGCTCGTGCATCACCAGCGGCCTGCGGATCAGCTTGGCCGCCACCCCGATCGGCACCGCCACGTAACCCCCCGTCGACAGCACCACGTCGGGCAGGTAGCGGGCGGCGTGCCCGACCGCCTGCAGGACCCCGATCGGGATGCGGAACACGTCGGCGATGTTGGTGCCCAGCTCCTTGAGGTTGGGGCGGCGGCGCAGCTTGCCCGTGGTGATCGCCTTGAACGGGATGCCGTGCTCGGCCGTGATGCGGGCCTCGAGGCCGTTGGCGGTGCCCACCCAGAGCACGTCGTGCGGCACCTGACGTCGCTGGACGGCCGACAGGGTCGTCAGGGCCGGATAGGTGTGACCACCGGTGCCGCCGCCGGTGATCAACAGTCGCAGGGTTCGTGACATGGGCTCAGACTATGGCCGCGCAGCGGAAGCCGGTGTGCCCGGTGGACGAGTCGGGCGTGTTCGACGTGCGCGCCGCCACCCGGTAGCGGTTGCAGTAGGAGTCGTGGCACATGTACGAGCCGCCCCTGATCACCTTCGCCGTGCCGCCGGGCGGTCCGAGCGGGTTGTCGGCGTACGGCTGCCACTCGGTGCCCCACCAGTCGGCCGTCCACTCCCACACGTTGCCGGCGACGTTGTAGAGCCCGTAGCCGTTCGGCTGGAACGACTTGACCGGCATCGTCCCCTTGCTCGGCGCGGTCGGGAAGCGGCCCTGCCAGATGTTGCAGCGCGGCCGGCCGTTCGGGGCCAGTTCGTCGCCCCACGGGTAGCGCCTGCGCTCCAGCCCGCCCCTGGCCGCCATCTCCCACTCGGCCTCCGTGGGCAGCCGCTTGCCGGCCCAGGCGGCGTACGCGACGGCGTCGTTCCACGACACGTGCACGACGGGGTGGTTCTGCCGGTTCCCGATCGACGAGCCTGGGCCCTCGGGGGAGCGCCACGTCGCGCCCTCGACGCCGACCCACCAGGACGCGCCGGGCACGCTCGCGTCCATCACCCCGGCGGAGGCGAACTGGGCGAACACGAACGACCAGCCGATCCGCTCGGCCTCCGTCACGTAACCGGTGTCCTTGACGAACGTGGCGAACTGCGCGTTCGTCACGCAGGCCGGGTCGATGAGGAACGGATCCACGCGTACCTCGCGTACCGGCCCCTCGCCGTCCTCGGGCCGGCCGTCCGGGTCGTCGCCGCCCATGAGGAACGTTCCGCCGGGAATGCGTACCATCCCGCGCGGCACGGGCTTCCTGCGGGTGATCTGGACGGCTTCCTGGTACGGCCCGGCGGTGCCCTCCCTGCTCGGGCCACAACAAGCGCTCAAAGGTCCCCCAAACGTGTCATGCCATCAGGAAGGGTAGTGCCTGGAGCGTGCCCGCGATCACGCGGCCGTCCCGGCGGCGGGCCTGGTCACCTCCCGAGAGCCGCGCGGCGGTAGCGTTTCCCCATGCGACTCGGCGTGCTGGACATCGGCTCGAACACCGTCCATTTACTGGTCGTGGACGCCCACCGCGGCGCCAGGCCGATGCCCGCCTACTCCCACAAGGACGAGCTGCGCCTGACCGAACACCTCGACCAGGACCAGAACCTGGGCCCCGAGGGCGTCGAGCGGCTCGGCGGCTTCGTCGAGGAGGCCGTGCGCATCGCCGAGGACAAGGGCGTGGAGGACCTGCTGTGCTTCGCCACCTCCGCCGTACGCGAGGCCGCCAACGGCGAGCAGGTGCTGGCGGAGGTCGAGCGGCGCTGCGGCGTGCACATCGCGGTGCTGTCGGGGCCTGACGAGGCCAGGCTGACGTTCCTGGCCGTGCGGCGGTGGTTCGGCTGGTCGTCGGGGCGGCTGCTCGCCCTCGACATCGGCGGCGGCTCGCTGGAGATCGCCGCGGGCGTGGACGAGGAGCCCGACGCCGCCGTCTCGCTGCCGCTCGGCGCCGGGCGGCTGACCCGCGGCTGGTTCACCGCCGACCCGCCCTCCGCCGAGGAGGTGCGGAGCCTGCGCAAGCACGTACGCGCCGAGATCGCCCGCACGGTCGGCGACGTCATGCGCCACGGCCGCCCCGACCGCGCCGTCGCCACCTCCAAGACCTTCAAGCAACTCGCCAGGATCGCCGGCGCGGCGCCCTCCGGCGAGGGCCCTTACGTCACCCGCTCGCTGTCCCGCCAGGACATGGCCGACTGGGCGGGCAAGCTCACCACCATGGAGGCGGCCGCGCGGGCCCGGCTGTCAGGGGTGTCACAGGGGCGGGCCGCGCAGCTCGCCGCGGGGGCGCTGGTGGCGGACGCGGCGATGGACCTGTTCGAGGTGGACCGGCTCGACGTGTGCCCGTGGGCGTTGCGCGAGGGTGTGATCCTGCGGCGGCTCGATCTCCTGCCGGGGTGGCCCGAGCAGCTCGACGGTGGGCCGAAGTAAGCCCGATCTATCTTCAAATCCTGGCATAAAGCGCTGGTGGGCGGGCATTGTCCGGCAAATGATGACAGTGCTCGGCTTGATCGGGACCCTGACGGTCGTCCTCATCCTCATCGTCCTCGCGGTGCTGCTCATCTCGGCGGTCGCCATGCTCGTGCTGCTCGGGCTGGCCGCCTCGATGGCCCGCTGGCGCACCGCCCGCCTCCGCCTCCACCGCCTGCTCAACTCCTCCTCCACACCCCGCACTGCCGCCCGTCCTGCCGACGCGCCACGACCGCAGCAGCCCTCCGCGGAGAAGGGGTCGGCGACGGCCACGGCGCCCCCATCCAAGCCGCCGACGGGCCCGGACGCGGACACGGGGCCGGAAACGGCAGGCTCGGACGCGGACACGGGGCCGGAAACGGCAGGCTCGGACGCGGACGCGGGGCCGGAACCGGCGCCCCCGTCCAGGCCGGATGCGGAGCCCGGACGGGAGGTGGAGCCGGTCGCGGCGGCTCAGCCGAGTGCGGGGGCCGGGCTGGAGCTGAAGTTGTGCGGGGAGGGGGTGCCCGAGCGCAGGCGGGCGACGCTCAGCCGGCACGCGCCCAGGATCCGCCGCCGTCTCCACCTTGGGGAGTCTGAGAAGAGCGTGTCCGGCCGGAGGTGAGGGGGGTCAGGTGGCGGTCAAGTGCTGGCCGGCCGCGCCGGGGGCGTAGCGCAGGCGCTTCTCCAGGCAGACGACCGCGCCGTGCTCGCGCCGGTTGGTGAAGCGGACGTCGTCGGCGAGTGCGCGCATGATCTGCATGCCGCGTCCGTGCTCGGAGGTCTGATCGGGGTCGAGCATCTTGCGCGGGTCGAAGCCGTTGCCGGTGTCGACCACTTTGATCACGCACAGGTGGTCGTGGACCGACGCGCTGACCGTGTAGTCGTCGCTGGGCCCCGCGTGCTTGATGACGTTCGAGCACGCCTCGGTGAGCATCAGCTCGATGTCGTCGCGTACCTGTGGCTCGACGCCGAGTGAGCGCAGTGTGCCGTCCAGCAGCTGTCTGATCAGCGGCACGCTCGCCGCATCCCTGGGCAATCGGAGCGCTATCGTAGCCTCCACCACGTCTCCTCCCAATATGGATGCGTGACGAGCCACTGCCCCGAAAATCCCGCCCCAATCGTCCGTATAGGCAGAGTCAGGCCCGAAACCGCTCAGGTTTCCAGCAGCCGGAGCGCCACCTCGACGGTCGCCTGGTGGATCTCCTCCTCCGACAGCCCGTCCTCGTTCATCAGCCACTTGCCGGAGTGCAGCGCGAACAGCGCCAGCGAGTGACTGACACGCTGGGTGGCGCTCGCGCCGGGCTCGGTGAACTCCGATGCCAGCTCCACCAGCCGCTCGCGGATCCTGATCAGGGTCGGGTGGCCGCGCAGCGCGGTCTGGTTGCGCTCAAGGAAGTGGGCGATGCCGTGGTGACGGGTGGCGCGCACGCCGGCGGCGTACCGCTCGACGAACTCGCGGCGCGTCCGCGCCGTCTTCGGCCGGCTCCGGACCCAGGCGAGCAGCTCCTCCAGCTCGCTCAGCCGCTGCTCGACCAGGCTGGCGACGATGTCGTCCTTGGTTTTGAAGTGGTAGTAAAGTGCGGCCTTCGTCACCCCGAGTTCCTCGGCGATCTCGCGCAGCGAGGTCGCTTCGTACCCTTGCTCCGTGAAGCGCCGCAGGGCGATCTCCTGGATCCGGGATCGGGTGTCTTCGCGCACTTCTGCACCTTTTCGACTTGACGGCCGGTAAGTTCGGCCTCATTCTACGGGCGGCCCGGTCCGCCTCCGGCCGGCGCGGGTTAAAGGAGAGGCGGTTCCGGAGCAGGTTCGGGACAATCGGCACCATGCACACCATCAGGCGGCCCCGGCTGGACGACGCCACCGGCATCTTCGAGCTCGTCTGCGCGTACAACACGGCGATCATCGGCGAGCCCGACACCACGCTCGCCGACATCGAGGACGAGCTGGTCGAGCCTGGCTTCGACCGCGACCAGGACGGCTGGCTCGCGCTCACGCGGGACGGGCGGCCCGACGGGTACGCCTGGGCCTGCCGCAACGGCGACAGCGACCTGGTGGACGTCGAGGTGATCGTGCGTCCAGGCGTGCCGGGCCTGGAGGACGAGCTGTGGCCGCTGGTGCTGCGCCGCGCCGCCGAGGTGGGGGCCGAGCTCGGCCACGACAGCGTCACGCTGCACATCGGCGTCTACCGCGACGACCTCCGCAAGCAGGCCGGGGTCCGCGAACTGGGCTTCGAGCCGGGCACCTGCTACCACCGCATGCGCATCGACCACGACGGGCCGGTCAAGGCGCCTGACGTGCCCGAGGGCGTCACCCTGCAGACGGGGGAGAGCGAGGAGGTGCGGCGCGCGGCGCACGCGGTGCACCAGGAGGGGTTCGCCGAGCACTTCGGCTTCGTCCGCATCGGCTACGAGCAGTGGTACGAGCGCCGCCAGGCCATGTCCGTCAACGACTGGTCGCAGCTCACGCTGGCCCGCGTGGACGGCGTCCCGGCCGCGGCGGTCATCGGCAACGACCAGTTCGTGGCCGACGAGGACTGCGGCTACATCGCCACGCTCGCCGTGCTGCCCGCCTTCCGCGGCAGGGGGCTCGGCAGGTTCCTGCTGCGGCACGCCTTCGCCGCCGACGCCGCCCGCGGCCGCAAGGGCACGCTCCTGCACGTCGACTCCAACAACACCACCCCGGCACTCGGCCTGTACGAGTCGGCCGGCATGCGCCCGGTCCTCATCATGGACGTCTGGCGACGCGGCCTGGCCACGAAACCAGCCGCATAACGCCACGCTCACCCGCAGGAGCAACCGTAGGAGGCCGCGCTCAACCGGCTCCGCCCCCACGTTCAGACGCGGTGCCGAGCCAGGTGGTCCAGCACCGACTGGTTGGCCTCCCAGCCGTCGGGGAACTTCACCGGCACCCCGAGCTGCACCGGCTCGGCCGACGGATGGGCGTCGAGCAGCTCGGCGATGCCCGCCCTGGCCACCACCACGCAGGCGTGCCGGTGCCGCGACGCCAGTACGCACAGCCGGCCCGACTCCAGGTGGAAGGCCGTGGCGTCGCGGCGGCCCGACAGCGGGTGCAGCACGATGGTGACGTCGTACTCGCGGCCCTGCAGCCGGTTCGCGGTGTCCACGGTGATCTCGGGCGGCAGCCCGGCGGCGCGGATGGCGGCCACCTGGTCGCGGTGCGCCGCGCCGACCGCGATCCTGTCGGCCGTCACGGGCCGCTCGCCCTGCTCCGAGCCGGCCACCGCGCCGCGCTGCAGCAGCCGCTCGGCCAGCAGCGCCACCGCCTGCACGGCCTCGCCGTCGGTACGCACGGTGTGCCGGTTCGGCAGCTCGAGCAGCGCCCACCCCGACCGCGCCGCCTCCTCCAGCGCCCGGTCGTGCACGGTGCCCATGCCGCCGGTGGACAGCTCCAGCCGCCGGTCGCCCTCGCCGGTGCCCGAGCGGAACCCGGTGAACGGGTAGAACGCCCGCGACACCACCGGCGCGGCGGAGGCGGGC
The DNA here is from genome assembly GCF_040677005.1 of Nonomuraea sp. NPDC049421. Lineage (NCBI taxonomy): Bacteria > Bacillati > Actinomycetota > Actinomycetes > Streptosporangiales > Streptosporangiaceae > Nonomuraea > Nonomuraea sp. NPDC049421. Next base: position 118,005 of record NZ_JBFAQA010000030.1, on the reverse strand, counting down.
AGCCGCCACGACACCGGCAGCCGGTGCACGGGCAGGCCGGGGTTGTGCCGCAGCAGCACCGCGACCGCGCTCTGCAGCGGGTCCCACGACAGGCCGGACCAGCGGTCGCCGTCCACGATCGAGAACGGGTCGAGCTGCCCAGGATCGCCCACGAACAACGCCCGCTCGAACAGCCCCGCGATGCGCAGCAGCTTGTCCGAGCGCATCTGGTACGCCTCGTCCACGATCGCCCACGGCCACACCCGGTCGCCGATCCACGCCCACTTGTCGGCGGTGGCGATGACGATGTCCGGGTCGCCGAGGTCCTGGATGCGGGTGCCGACGCGGACGCCGGGCAGCTCCAGCATGCGCAGCGGCGGCACGTACCCGCTCGCCGACAGCCGGCCCACGGTCAGGTGCGGGTGCTTGTCGGAGATCCGCGCCACCAGGTCGTCGACCTGCTCGTTGGTCTGGGCGACGATCATCAGCGGCTCGCCGGTGGCGGCGATGTGGGCGGCCGCGCGTACGACGAGGGTGGACTTGCCCGCGCCGGGCGGCGAGTCGACCACCACGCCGCGGTGCCTGGGCAGGTCGGCCAGGACGTTCCTGATGACCTGCTCGGGGCTGTCGGTCACGACCAGTCCTCCTGGGCGTCCTCGTCGTCGGGCACGTACTCCTGCGGCGGGCCGCCGTGCGTCCACGGCGTGGCCTCGGCCTCGGGCAGGGCGGGGGAGCCCTGGAAGTCGTCGGTGAGCGAGGTGTAGCAGACCCGCTCGCCCAGCTCGGGCACCGCGCCCGGCGCAGGTGTCCTGCCTCTGCCCATGCCCTTGGTGATCTTCAGGGTGACCAGGCCCTGGGCGGCCTCCACCAGCTCGGCGCCCTGGCCGCGGCGCTGCGGGGTGCCGAGCGAGGTGCCGGGCGGCAGGCGTACGGGATCGTCGGTCTTGATCACCACGAGCGGGCGGAGCTTGCGCGAGCGGCCCTCGCCCTCGGTGTTGTCGGGCACCGTCTCGACCACCTCGCCGGCGAACGCCTCGCCGGTCAGCCGGTATTCGGCCATGACGAGGGGGTCGTCGTAGGCGCGCTGCACGTCGTACGCGGCCTGCGCGCGCTCCATGCGGGCCAGCTTGGCCGCGGCGGCCACCGCGCCGTCACGCCTGGGCTGCGGCGGCGCGCCCTCGGCGATGTGCACGGCCATGCCGCTGAACGAGCCGCGGTCCTGCTCCCAGCGCTGCGCCACGCTCGCGCCCTCCGGCAGCCCGGCCAGCAGGTCGATCGCCTGCCACATCAGCCGCCAGGTGGGCTCCAACTGGGTGCGCAGCGCCTCGGTGATGCGCTCGGGCGACTCGCTCTCGATCGCCGGCGCGAGCACCTCGGCGTCGAACCCGGGATCGGTGGCGGGCCCGGCCGGCGGCCAGATCAGCGGGTCCTCGGCGTCGTCGCTCGGCCCGGTGGTGATCCAGCCCAGCAGCGCGGCCAGGTTGGCGTCCTCCAGGGAGCTCTGCCCGCTCGCCCAGTGGCGGCCCAGCTCCTCCGTCGCGGCCGGCATCAGCGAGGAGCCGGGGTAAGCGGCCCGCTCCCCGAGATAGGTCAGCCACCGCCCGAGCAGCGGCACCGACTCCGGCACCGGGTAGGGCCCGTCGGCGCGGCGGAACCGGGTCGAGCGGCCGAGCAGCCGGGTGAACGCCACGCCGGCCGGGTTGGGCACGATGAGTTGCGGCGCGTCCAGCGCCCGCTCGTAGGGGTCGGCGTTCCTGCGCTCGACCGTCTCGGTGTCGTGCAGGAACCCCTCGATGTACGGCAGCAGCACCCCCGCCACCTCGGCCGCCCAGGCGAAGCGCAGGTCGCGGTTGCGCGGCTGGGTCACCACGAGCAGCCGCGGCCGGTCGCGCTCGGTGCCGAGCATGGCGGCCAGCGGCGCGGCGGCCTCGCCCGACAGCTTCAGCGGGATGAACACCATGGGCCGCTCTGACAGGTGGCAGTGCCTGACGGTCGCGACGGGCTGCGCGATGCCCTCCTGGAGGGCCCGCAGCCGGGCGAGCGAGGTCAGCAGGCTCATGCCGGGCTCTCCCGGAGGGGAGCCGGGCCAGGCGGCGGGATCGGGTTCACGTCAGGCACTCTCTGCGCAGGCGTTCGGCGTTGCGGAGCAGGCGGGCGATCTCCTCCTGCCCCTCGGCGGGGTCGAGCGAGCCGTCGGCGAGGCCGAGCACCTCGGTGACCGAGGCCACCCCGCCCAGCTCGTCGCGCACCTGCCGGCCGAGCAGGTCGGACGCGCCCTCCTGGCGGGCCTCGTCACGGCAGAAGAAGCACAGGTCGCAGGTGGACAGGCAGTCGGGCGCGTAGCGGGCGGTGGTCCTGTGCAGCGCGTCGGCCAGCTCGGCCACCGGCCTGGTGGGCCGGCCGTCCTCGCCGGGCCGCAGGTCGAGGCTGAGGTCGTCGGGCAGGTCGGCGAGCAGCCGGTCGAGGGTGGTCATCCGGGTGAGCTGGCGGCGCAGGACGGCGAGCTGCCTGCGCACGTCGACCAGCGAGGCGACCGGCCGGTTGGCGAAGTTCTCCGGGCAGACCAGCACCACGTCGTGCGAGACCTTGAGCGGGTCGTGGCCCAGCTCCTCCAGCAGCGTGCGCAGCGCCAGCACGTAGACCGCCGCCTGCCGGGCCGCCGCCGCGACCGCCGCGGGGTCGGCCTGCCCGTCGATCACCGCGAACGACTTGATCTCCACGATGTGGAAGCGCCCGCCGAGCTGGAAGGCCACCACGTCGGGCTCCAGGTAGGCGGTGTGGCCGGCGATGTCGAGGGTGAGCAGCGGATGGTCGTAGAGCGTGCCGGCGTCGTGCTCGTCGCGGGCGGCCCGGTCGATCAGCGTTCTGGTGTGGGCGTGGCGCAGGTGGGCGCCGACGTTCTCCACGTCGTGGTAGGCGACCTCGGCGACGGGCAGGCCGAGCAGCTCGCGCAGCATGCGCAGCAGCTCCGCGCACCCGTCGGCCTTCACCTGCGCCTCGAACATGTTGCCGCGCGTGATCGCGAACGGCGACTGCCCGAACGGCGCGGGGAAGCCCAGGTGGCGGGCGGCGGCGTCCTTGTCGATGCCGGCGCCGTCCATCAGGGCCCGGCGGGCGCAGCCGGGGTTGGCGGCCAGGGCCGCGATGGCGCGGGCGTCGTGCGGCTGCTGCGGTGTGGTGCCCCGCAGCGCCTCCAGGCGGTGCACGTGGTCGCCCTCGCGCTTCAAGCCGCTCACTTGACGTTCTCCTTCTTGATCGTGCTCAGCGTAGCGGCGCCGAACAGCCTGGAGGCGTCACCGAGCTGCGCGGCGGCGCGTTCTGCCAGCTCAGCGCGGTCCCGCGTGTCGCGATCGACGTGGACGCGCAGCTCGGCCTGGGCCGCGCGGGCCACGCGCTCGGGGTCGGGCGGGCCCAGCGTGCCGTCCGTGGCGCCGGGGATGTTGCGCGCCATGCGCAGCAATAAGCGGCTGCCCCGCTCGGCTCCCTGCTCTCGCTCCTTGCTCGCCTGCTCGCGGGCCACCGCGATGGCGCAGGCGAGGAAGTCGACGCGGGGGCTGACCGGGCCGACCACGCGCCGCTCCAGCGGCCAGGTGCTCAGCGTGAGCAGGCCGCGGGCGGGGGAGAGGCGGTCGGTGAGCGCGGCGCACAGATAGTACGGCCGCCCGAACGGCGTGGCGCGGAACGAGCGCTCCTCGTCCCTGCGCAGGCTGGTGAGCTGGCCGCTGCGGATGGTGCCGCCGAAGAACGCCTCGCTGACGGCCACGATGAGCCGCGGCTGGGCGGCGGCACCGAGCAGCCGCAGCCCCTGGTGCACCTGCTCGCGCACGGTGACCAGGCGCGGCGGCCCCTCCTTGGCGGGCCGCCCGGCAGGATCCTCGGCGGGCGGTCCGCACACCAGCGCGTCCCAGGCGCGCTCGGCGCTGCGCAGTTCGGCCCGCAGCACCCGCGCGGCGGCGCCGTCCCTGGCGCGCATCGCCTTGCGCACGCCCGCCCGCAGCTCGTCGATCCGCCGTTCGAGATCGTCCAGCCGGTCACTCATGGCGCGACTTTACCAACAGTCCCAGCATTTTCCAGTAAATATGGAAGACCGACGCCTTGGTGTGATCTACGTCGTAAAGGCGACCGCCCAGGTGCGGTCCTCCGTCAGGAACCGGTCGAGGCGCAGTCCCTCCGCCGCCAGCTCCGCGGCCAGGTCGTCCTCCGTCAGCCGCAGCGACTCGAACGACTGCCTCCAGACCGTCCTGGCGCCGTCCTCGACGTGGCTGTATTCCATGGTCGCGGCCGAGACGCCGGGCCTGACCACCTCGTGTGCCGACATCATGATCGTGACGTCGCCCTCCGTGCGGATCGTGCCGACCTTCCAGCGGTCCTGCGCCTCGGCGGGCATCCACTGGAGGACCACAGCGCCGCCGGGCGCGACGTGCCGGGCGCAGGCGGCGATCATGGCACGCCGCGCGGCGTCGTCCACGGTGTTGACGAGCTGCGAGGCCAGCACGACCGCGTCGAAGCGCTCGCCGAGCCGCAGGTCCTCCACGCGGGACAGGACGGTCCGCGCGCCCCGCACGTGGGCCAGCATGTCGGGCGACTCGTCCACGGCGACCACCGTGAAACCGCGCTCGACCAGCGGGTGCGTCACGCGTCCCACGCCGCATCCCAGCTCGAGGATCGAGCCGCCGGGCGGCGTCACCCCGGCGATGAGGCCGGGCTCGGCGCCGGCGCGCAGCAGGGTGTAGAAGGCGACAGGGGATCCGTCGGGGGTGATGGGGCCGGGGCCCGTGCCAGATTCGCGCATGGTCAGAACCTAACCCCGGGATACGACGAAGATCAGCCCCCTACGCGCTGCGGCCGGGTGCCGTTGCGGGCCGTCGGGCGCGGGTCGCGGTGGACGTACAGGCTGAGCAGCGAGCCCTCGTCGGTCCGCTCCACCGTCACCGCGTCGCACAGATACTGGATCACCCACAGGCCGTAGCCGTGCGAGGCGGTCTGGTCGAGGCTCGCCTCGGCGAGATGGGCGCTGGTGAGCAGTCCCGCCACGTCGAGCACCTGCACCATCACCCCGTCGGGCAGGCCGCGGGCGGTCAGCACGCCGGCCTTGCCGCCGTGGTCGAGCACGTTCGTGACGGCCTCGTTGGTGGCCAGCACGAGGTCTTCGAGGCGTCGCTCGGGCAGCCCGCAGTACTGACCGTGCAGGCGCACCATGTCCCTGATCAGGCCGAGGTCGGCCGAGATCGGGCACCGCAGTTCGAACTCCAGAGGCATGTCATCCTGCCCGCCGAGGGCCGGGAGGTTCCGCGGGCGACGTGGCTCCTTACCCGGCAGGAGATCGCCAAACCATGAGGAAGGTCCGAGGGGCTTTGACGTGCCCCTACCTGCGGCAGAGCCGCGTCTGACGGGCGGCGGCGTACGTTTGGTGGCATGCAGGCACCCGGCGGCGACGCCCGCTACCTGCCGATCGGTGAGCACGGGCTGATCGGCGACCTGCGGACGGTCGCGCTCGTGGGCACCGACGGCACGATCGACTGGTACTGCTGCCCCAGCTTCGACGCCCCCAGCGTCTTCGCCTCGATCCTGGACGCCGACCGGGGCGGCTCCTTCGACCTGTGCGCCGACGTGCGGGCCACGACCAAGCAGTTCTACTTCCCCGACACCAACGTGCTGATCACCCGGTTCTTCGCCGACGACGGCGTGGGGGAGATCCAGGACTTCATGCCCGTGGCCGACGGCTCGGGCGAGGCCGACCGGCACCGGCTGATCCGCCGGGTCTCCTGCGTACGCGGCCGCATCCCGTTCCGCGCCCGGGTGTCGCCCCGCTTCGACTACGCCAGGCAGCCCCACGTCGTCACCCGCGAGGCGGGCGTCGTCACGTTCGCCGCGCCGTCGCTGGCGCTCTCGCTGACCTCCAGCGTGCCGCTCGAGACCGACGAGCGCGACGCCTGGGCGGCCTTCGAGCTGAGCGAGGGCGAGCACGCCGTCTTCGCCCTCGACAACATGACGCCGGGGGTCGCGCCGCGCGGCTGCCCGCTCAGTGAGGCGGAGGCCGAGTTCACCGCCACCGTGCGGTTCTGGCGCCGCTGGCTGTCGGCCTCGCGCTACCGTGGCCGCTGGCGCGAGGTGGTGCACCGCTCGGCGCTGACGCTCAAGCTCCTCACGTACGCGCCGACCGGCGGCATCGTCGCCGCCCCCACGACCAGCCTGCCGGAGCGCATCGGCGGCGGGCGCAACTGGGACTACCGCTACGTGTGGATCCGCGACGCGGCGTTCTGCGTCTACGCCCTGCTCAGGCTCGGTTTCACCGAGGAGGCGGAGGCGTTCATGAGCTTCCTGTCCGAGCACATAAAGGCGAGCCCCGACCGCCGCACGGGCCCCCTGCAGATCATGTACGGCATCGACGGCCGCGCCGACCTGCCCGAGGAGGAGCTGCACCACCTGGAGGGCCACCGCGGCTCGGCCCCCGTGCGCATCGGCAACGCCGCCGCCGAGCAGCTCCAGCTCGACATCTACGGCGCCCTCATCGACTCCGTCTACCTCTACAACAAGTGGGGCGACCCGATCTCCAGCGACCGCTGGGAGGAGGTGTGCAGGCTCGTCGACTGGGTGTGCGACAACTGGGACCAGCCGGACGAGGGCATCTGGGAGACGCGCGGCGGGCGCAAGAACTTCGTCTACTCGCGGCTCATGTGCTGGGTGGCGATCGAGCGGGCGATGCGCATGGCCGCCCAGCGCGGCCTGCCCGCCGACACGCCGCGCTGGCGACGCACCCGCGACACCATCTACCGCGACATCATGCGGCACGGCTGGCGGCCCGACCTGGGCGCCTTCGTGCAGCACTTCGACGAGGACGTGCTGGACGCCTCGATCCTGATGATGCCGCTGGCCAAGTTCGTCTCGCCGACCGACCCCAAGTGGCTGTCCACGCTCGACGCGCTCGGCAGCGGGCTGGTCTCCGACTCGCTGGTCTACCGCTACGACCCCGAGGTCAGCCCCGACGGGCTGGAAGGGCCCGAGGGCACGTTCTCGATCTGCTCGTTCTGGTACGTCGAGGCGCTGTCGCGGGCCGGCCGCCTCGACGAGGCCAGGCTGGCGTTCGAGAAGATGCTCACCTACGCCAACCACCTGGGCCTGTACGCCGAGGAGATCGGCCACAACGGCGAGCAGCTCGGCAACTTCCCGCAGGCCATCACCCATCTCGCGCTCATCAGCGCGGCCTTCAACCTCGACCACGCGCTCGGCTGACCCAGGGTGCGCAAAGCGTCGGCCAAGAACGCGTCATCCCAGGTCAGCGTGGCTATGCTGGGCGTTTGGGGCGTTTTGGGCGGTTCACGGCGGGCCGGACGGGGAGGGACATGGCGGCATCGGGCACCATCCTGGGAGCGGGCGCGAAGAAGTCGCCGGCCCTGTTCGTGGTCGACGTCGCGGGCACCGTGATCGGATGGACGGCGGCCGCCGAGGAGCTCACCGGCTACCGGGCGGAGGAGATCGTGGGCCGGTCGGGCCGGTCGCTGCTGATGCCCGGCAGGGACAACCTGTGGAGCGGCCGGCTCCACGACAAGGAGCGCTGGCACGGCCTGGCGGAGCTGCGCCACCGCGACGGCGACCGGCTGCTCGTCCGGGTCGAGGGCGCGCGGCTGGCGACCAGGCTGGCCGGGCAGGCGTGGCTGCTGTCGGCGGTGCCGGCCGACCAGGACCTGTCGGGCAAGACGGGTTCGCTGCTGGAGTCACTGATCAACAGCTTCCCCGTGGCGATGGCCATCTGGGACCGCGACCTGCGCTGCGTGTGGCGCAACGCCGAGGCGGAGCGGCTCACCGAGGGCTTTCCCTACTACCGCATCGGCCAGTCGATGGCCGACCCGGTCCCGGGGGCGGACGCCAGCAACCTCCTGGAGGTCATGCGCCGGGTGCTCAAGGACGGGGTGCCCGTCATCGATCGCGAGTCCCGCTGGACCTCGGTCGACCGGAGCGAGGAACGGACGCTGTCGTCGTCCATCTCCCGGATCGACGGCGTCGACGGCCGGCCGCTCGGCGTGTGCACGCTGGTGCTCGACATCACCAACAGCCGCGCCCGCGACCGCCTGCACCTGCTGCGCGAGGCGAGCATCAGGGTCGGCACCACGCTCGACGTGCGCAGGACCGCTCAGGAGCTGGCCGAGCTGGCCGTACCCGCGCTGGCCGACTTCGTCGCCGTGGACCTCGGCGAGTCGGTGCTGCCCGACACCATGCCGCTGCAGCGGCTGGCCGCCGAGCCGGAGCCGGTGCGGATCCCCGCCTTCCGCCGCGCCGGCCTCGCCTCGGTGCACGAAGACCTCCCCGAGGCGCGGTGGCTCCTGAACGACGCGGTCTTCATCCGGCCGGCGTCGCCGTTCTCGCACGTCGTGGCCACGGGCCGGACGCACTACGAGCCCGTCATCGACTTCTCGCCCGGCTCCTGGCTCGACCACGACCCCGAGCGGGCCGGGCTCATGCGCGCGACGGGCATGCACACGCTGCTCATCGTGCCGCTCAAGGCGCGCGGCGACGTCCTGGGCGTGACCGTGTTCGCCCGCACCGACAACAAGCAGCCGTTCATCAGGGACGACCTCGTGCTCGCCGAGGAACTGGCCGCCAGGGCGGCGCTCAGCCTCGACAACGCCCGCCGGTACACCCGCGAGCGCAACACCGCGCTCGCGCTGCAGCGCGACCTGCTGCCGCGCGTGCTGAGCGGCGGCGACGCGCTGGACGTGGCCTCCCGCTACCTGCCGTCCGACGTGCACGAGGGCGTCGGCGGCGACTGGTTCGACGTCATCCGGCTGCCGGACGGCCGCGTCGCGCTGGTCGTCGGCGACGTGACGGGGCACGGCATCAACGCCGCCGCCACCATGGGCCGCATGCGGACGGCCGTGCGCACGCTGGCGTACGTGGGGCTGCGCCCGCACGAGGTGCTCACGCACCTCGACCAGCTCATCGTCCGGCTGACCGAGGAGGACGACAGCCCCACCGACCCCACGGGCGCCACCTGCCTGTACGCCGTGTACGACCCGGCCACCCGCCGCTGCCTCATCTCCCGGGCCGGGCATCCGCCGCCCGCGCTGCTGCTCCCGTCGGGCGAGGTGACCTTTCCCGACATTCCTGGCGGCACCCCGATCGGCGTCGGGCTCGGCTCCTTCGAGTCGCTGGAGCTGGAGCTGGAGCCGGGCACCGTGCTCGCCCTCTACACCGACGGCCTCATCGAGACGCGCGACGACGACCTGGAGGCGGGCATGCACCGGCTCGGCGCCGCGCTGGCCGCCGCGCCGCCGCCGCTGGAGCGGCTGTGCGCGTCGGTGATCTCCTCGACGCTCGGCGACACCCCGGCCGAGGACGACATCGCCCTGCTGGTGGCTCGGACCCGCTGACCCCGCCGCCCGGCCCCAGGCCCCGCCGCCCGGCCCCGCCGCTCGGCCTCAGGCCGCGCCGCCCTGCTCGTCGAGCACGTCGGCGAGCAGGTCCTGATTGAGGGTGGCAGACCAGGTCAGCTCGCCCGACTCCAGCCGGGCGACGAGCCGCCTGACCCAGGCCAGCTCGGCCTCGCTGAGCGTGCGCTCGTAATCGAGCTCGACGCTCAGGACCTCGGGCAGGCCGGACGCTCGCAGCGCGTCGAGGTGGGCGTTGAGACCGGCCAGCGCGCCCTCCAGGGACGCCGCTCGCGTCCGCAGGGACTGCAGCGCGTCGGGCACCGGTAGCACGCCCATGAGGGAGACGGCCGCGGTGAAGGTGCGGCGTTCGGCGCCCGGGCTCTCCAGCAGGGCGCGCAGCCGGGTGGCCAGCTCGCGGCGGCCCTCGCCGGTGATCTGGTAGACCGTGCGCTCGGGGCGGCGGCCCTGCCTGCTGGTCTCGACGGGGACGATCAGCTCCTGGCCGGCCAGCTTCTCGACCGCGTGGTAGAGGCTTCTCGGCAGGCCCGTCACATAGTCCTTGTGCGTGTCGACGATGAAGCGGTGAAGCTCGTAGGGGTGGGCGGGGCGCAGTGAGAGCATGGCCAGCACGGTCAGGCCGACCAGGTCGGGACGTCGTGCCATGCTTCCCCCTCGCTTCCCCCTCGCGTCATCATGCGATGAGCACTTTAGCCGAGGCCCCACCTGATACTGCGCGTTGCCATATGGGATGACCGCAGGAAAACTGAACAAGCTTCGGTTTCTGCTTGATCGGCGGCGCATTACGGCGCATTCTCATCACGGGAGCCCGATCATCCCCACGCGAACCGATGCCACGCCGGAGGAGAGCGCATGAGAACGGGAGCATGGCTGATCGGAGCACGCGGCTCGGTCGCCGTCACCAGCATGATCGGCGCCCTGGGCGTCAGGGCGGGCCTGACCGGGCCCACCGGATGCGTCCTCGAATCGCCCGCGCTGCGCGACCGGATCCGCCCGGGGATCGGCGACCTGGTGTTCGGCGGGCACGACGTCACCTCGGTGCCGCTCGACAAGAAGGCCGCCGAGCTGGCCGCCGCGGGCGTGGTGCCCGCGGCGCTCGTCGCGGCCGTGCAGGAGGAGCTGTCGGTCATCGAGCAGCAGGTACGGCCGCTGCCCACGGCCGCCACCCAGGCCGAGACCGCCGCCGCCATCGGCGCCGACCTCGACCGCTTCCGCCGCCGCCACGACCTCGACCGGGTCGTCGTCGTCAACGTCTCCACCACCGAGCCCGCCCCGCCGCCGCACCCCGCGCACGCCGGCCTGCCGGAGTTGCGCGCCGCGCTCGGACAGCCCGGCGCCGTCCTGCCGCCCAGCGCGCTGGCCGCCTACGCCGCCTTCCAGGCCGGCAGCCCGTACGTCGACTTCACCCCGTCCACCGGGGCCCGCCTGCCCGCGCTCGACGCCCTCGCCCGCGAGCGCGGCCTGCCGTACGGCGGGCACGACGGCAAGACGGGGGAGACGCTCGTCAAGTCCGTGCTGGCGCCCATGTTCGCCCAGCGCAACCTGAAGGTGCGCACCTGGTCCGGCGTCAACCTGCTGGGCGGCGGCGACGGGGCCAACCTCGCCCGCCCCGGCGCCAACGCCGCGAAGGCCGCGAGCAAGCAGCGCGTCCTCGCCGAGACCCTCGGCTACCAGCCGCAGGGCGAGACCCGCATCGACTACCTGGAGGACCTGGGCGACTTCAAGACCGCCTGGGACCTCGTCACGTTCGAGGGCTTCCTCGGGACCGCCATGCGGATGGAGTTCACCTGGCACGGCTGCGACTCCGCGCTCGCCGCGCCGCTCATCCTCGACCTGACCCGGCTCACCGCCGCCGCCCACCGGAGCGGGCGGACGGGCGCGCTGCCCGAGCTGGCCTTCTTCTTCAAGGATCCGCTGGGTGACGTCCCGCACGGGCTGGCCGAGCAGTGGCAGGCCCTGTGCGCCTTCATCGACGCCCTGGACTCCGGCCGGTGACCTTGCCTCGGCGGGGAGGCGGGTGTGAGCCTGGCGTATCGGCGGGGCCGGTGAAAGGGCCGGTGAAAGGGCCGGTGGAAGGGCCGGTGGAAGGGCCGGTGAAAGGGGCCGGCGAAAGGGGCTTGACGATGGTGAGACTCCGGGACCTGGCCGAGCTCGTCCGCGCGCCCGCCGCGCTGTCGGTGCCGGGCGACGTGATCGCCGGAGCCGCCGCCGGCCGGGCGCTGGGCCCCGGCACGGCCGGGCTGGCCTGCTCGTCGGTCTGCCTGTACTGGGCGGGGATGGCGGCCAACGACTGGGCCGACCGTGACCTCGACGCGGCCGAGCGCCCCGAGCGGCCGATCCCGTCCGGCCGGGTGCGTCCGGGGGAGGCGCTGGCCGTCGCCGCCGGCCTCACGGCCGCGGGCCTCGCCGTGGCGGGTCTCACCGGCGGCCGCCGCGCGCTGGCGATCGCCGCCCCGCTGGCGGCAGCGGTCTGGACGTACGACCTCGCCGCCAAGAACACCCGCGCGGGCCCCCTGCTGATGGCCGTGTGCCGCGGCCTGGACGTCCTCCTGGGCGCCACATCGAGCCCCGTACCGGCCCGTGCGCCCGCGCCACCGGGCCGCTCACCCACCATCCCGGCCCGTGCGCCCGCGCCGCCGGGCGGCTCGCCCGCGCTGCCGGGGCGTTCGCTGGTCGGGGCGCTGCCGGCCGCTTTGACGATCGCCGCGCACACGTACCTGCTCACCGAGTTGTCGCGCGCCGAGACCACCGGCACCACCCCCGCCCGCCCCGCGACCACCCTGGCCGCCACCCTCGCCCTGGCCACCACGGTCGCCGTCCCGCCGGCGTCGGGGCCGGCGCAGGGGGCGCTGGCGGGCTGGTACGCCGTGCAGTTCGGCAGGTCGCAGGCCCGGGCGGTGGCGGAGCCGTCGGCGGCGCGGGTGCGGGACGCCGTGGCGGCCGGGATCGTCAGCCTGCCCGCGCTCCAGGGCGCGCTGGCCGCGCGGTCAGGGGCGCCGCGCGCCGGGGTCGTGCTCGCCGCGCTGGTGCCGCTGGCCCGCCGCCTGGCCAGGAAGGTGTCACCCACATGATCAGGTTCGGCTACGGCACGAACGGCTTCGCCAACCACCGTCTCACCGACGCGCTCGACGTCATCGCCGAGCTGGGTTACGAAGGCGTCGCCCTCACCCTCGACCATCACCACCTCGACCCCTACGCCGACGGCCTCGCGCACCGGGTGGCCAAGGCCGCCGACCGCCTCCGTACGCTGAATCTGGCCGTCGTGATCGAGACCGGCGCCCGCTACCTGCTCGACCCGCGCCGCAAGCACGCGCCCACCCTCCTCGACGACGACCGGGACAAGCGCGTCGACTTCCTGCGCCGCGCCGTCGCGGTGGGCGATGACCTGGGGGCGGAGGCGGTGTCGTTCTGGTCGGGGGTGCGCCCGGCGCACGTCCCGCCCGCCCTCGCCCGGGACCGCCTGGTGGACGGCTGCGCGCAGGTCCTGGAGAGCACGCAGACCATGAGGCTGGGGTTCGAGCCGGAGCCCGGCATGCTGGTGGACACGATCGCCGGCTGGCGCGGGCTGCGCGAGGCCCTGGGCGCGCCCGAGCGGTTCGGCCTCACGCTCGACATCGGGCACTGCCGCTGCAACGAGCCCGGCCCGGTGCCCGGCTGCGTGACGTCCGTGGCGGGTCACGTGGTGAACGTCCAGATCGACGACATGCGGCGAGGGACGCACGAGCACCTGGAGTTCGGCGAGGGGGAGATCGACTTCCCGCCGGTGCTGCGCGCGCTGGCCGCCTCCGGCTACCGGGGCCTGGTCGCCGTCGAGCTGCCCAGGCACTCGCACGCCGCCCCGGAGGTGGCGGCCCGTTCCCTCGCCTTCCTGCGCCGCGCCGAAGAAGAGTCTCGCCGCCTCGCCTCTGAGGGAGGGAGCACGTGATCACCACCGACCGGCTGCGCAAGGCGCTCGCCGCCACCCCCGCATGGCCCTGGCTGGAGGAGGCGCTGGCCGCCGCCGCGGACCGCCCGGACAGCGCCGTGCGGTCGTTCGCCGCCGCCGGGAGAAGGGCGGGACGCGCGGAGCTGGCCGACGCCCCCGGCTGGACGGCCGACGAGGCCGCCAGGGCGCTGCTGCTCGCCGCGCTGCCACCCGGCCAGGTCAGCGCCTACTACGAGCACGGCGACGCCGACGAGAAACGCGCGGTGCTCAAGGCCCTGCCGCTGCTGAACGCCGGCACGGACGCGATCCCGCTGCTGCAGGACGCCATCCGCACGAACGACGCCCGCCTGCTGGCCGCCGCGCTCGGCCCGTACGCCCGCCACCTCGACCAGCCATCCTGGCGGCAGGCGGTGCTGAAGTGCGTGTTCATGGGCGTGCCGCTCGACGCCGTGCACGACCTCGACCGGCGCGCGGACGCCGAGCTGGCGGCGATGCTGGCCGCGTTCGCCGAGGAACGGGCCGCGGCCGGCCGCCCCATGCCCGCCGACGCCGCGGCCCTGCTGCACCGGCTCACCAGCGAGGAGACCTGATGCGCATCTTCGACCCCCACATCCACATGACCTCGCGCACCACCGACGACTACGCCAGGATGGCTGCCTCGGGGGTGCTGGCCGTGGTCGAGCCGGCCTTCTGGCTCGGCCAGCCGCGTACGAACCCCGGCTCGTTCAGCGACTACTTCGACTCGCTGCTGGGCTGGGAGCCGTACCGGGCGGCGCAGTTCGGCGTGGTGCACCACGCCACGATCGCGCTCAACCCCAAGGAGGCGAACGACCCGCGCTGCCGTCCCGTCCTCGACCTGCTGCCCCGCTACCTCGACAAGGACCGGGTGGTCGCGGTCGGCGAGATCGGCTACGACTCGATGACCCCGGAGGAGGACGACGCGTTCGAACGCCAGCTCGCCCTCGCCGTCGAGCACGACCTGCCCGCGCTCGTGCACACCCCGCACCGCGACAAGGCCCGCGGCACCAGGCGCACGCTGGAGGTCGTGGCGGCCTCCGGCATCGCGCCCGAGCGGGTCGCGATCGACCATCTGAACGAGGTGACGATCGAGGTGGTGCACGGCTCGGGCTGCTGGGCCGGGTTCTCGATCTACCCGGAGACGAAGATGTCGCCGCCGCGCATGGTGGCGATCCTGCGCGAGTACGGCCTGGAGCGCATGCTGGTCAACTCGGCCGCCGACTGGGGGGTCTCCGACCCGCTGCTCACGCTGGCGACGGCCGAGGCGATGCTGGCCGACGGGTTCGATGAGGACGACGTGGAGCAGGTGTTCTGGCGCAACCCGATCGCGTTCTACAGCCAGTCGGGGCGGCTCGACCTGACGGCGGTCACCGGCGCGGCCGAGCCGACGTTCGCCGGCAGCTCGATCAAGCGCGGCGGCGAGTGATGCGGCTGCGGCATCCGTCGGGCACGCCGCTGCACCTCGGCTACTGCACCAACGTGCACCCCGCCGAGGACGTCGCCGGCATCGTGGCCCAGCTCGACGCGTACGCGGTCCCCATCCGCGACCGCCTCGGCACCGGCGTGCTCGGGCTCGGCCTCTGGCTGGCCGCGCCCGCCGCCGCCGAGCTGGCCGCCGACCCGGCCGCGCTCGGGCGGCTGCGCGGAGAGCTGGACGCGCGGGGGCTGGAGGTGGTGACGCTCAACGGCTTCCCGTACGCGGCCTTCCAGGACCCGGTCGTCAAGCACGCCGTCTACCGGCCGGACTGGACCACGCGGGAGCGGCTGGCGTACACGCTGGACCTGGCGCGCGTCCTGGCCGGGCTGCTGCCCGGCGACGCGGCGCGCGGCTCGATCTCCACGCTGCCGCTCGGCTGGCGCGACCCCTGGGACGCCGCCATGGCCGGCGCCGCCGCCCGCCACCTCGACGAGCTGGCCGCCGGGCTGGCGGAGGTGGAGGCGGCGACCGGGCGGACGATCCGGGTCGGGTTCGAGCCCGAGCCGGGCTGCGTCGTGGAGACCACCGAGCAGGCCGTCGCGCACCTGTCCGGCGTGGACACCGACCGGCTCGGCGTCTGCCTCGACCTCGCGCACCTCGCCTGCGCCTGGGAGCAGCCCGCCGCCGCGCTCAAGGCGCTGGCCGCGGCCGGGCTGCCGATCGTCAAGGTGCAGCTGTCGGCCGCGCTGGAGACGGCGGAGCCGCGGGCGCTGCGCGAGTACGCCGAGCCGCGCTTCCTCCACCAGACCCGCACCAGGGCGGGCGAGCAGGCCGACGACCTGGACGAGGCGCTCGCCCGCGGGCTGCCCGGCACGTGGCGGGTCCACTACCACGTGCCGCTGCACGCCGCCCCCGCCGCGCCGCTGGCCACCACGGCGCCCGTGCTGCGGGACGCGCTCGCCGAGCTGGTGGGCGGGCCCGAGCCTCTGTGCGACCACTTCGACGTCGAGACCTACACCTGGAACGTGCTGCCCGCCGCGCTCCGCCCCGGCACCCCCGCCGAGCTGGCCGCGGGCATCGCGGGGGAGCTGGACTTCGCCCGTACGCAAATGCTCGAGGCAGGAGTGACGGCATGACTTCGCTACTGGTCCTGGACGTGGTGGGGCTGACCCCCCGGCTGCTGGCCCACATGCCGCGCCTGCGCGCCGTCGGCGAGCGCGGGTTCCAGGCCGGGCTCGGCACCGTGCTGCCGGCCGTGACGTGCAGCGTGCAGTCCACGTTCCTCACCGGCCTGCCGCCGTCGGGGCACGGGATCGTCGGCAACGGCTGGTACTTCCGCGACCTCGGCGAGGTGCTGCTGTGGCGCCAGCACAACGCCCTGGTCGAGGGGGAGAAGCTGTGGCAGGCCGCGCGCCGCGAGCGCCCCGGCTACACGGTCGCCAACGTCTGCTGGTGGTACGCCATGGGCGCCGACGTCGACTGGACGGTCACCCCCAGGCCGATCTACCGCGCCGACGGCCGCAAGGACCCCGACTGCTACACCGACCCGCCCGGCCTGCACGACGAGCTGACGGCGGAGCTGGGGACGTTCCCGCTGTTCACCTACTGGGGCCCGGGCGCCGGCATCGCATCGTCCCGCTGGATCGCCCGCGCCACCCGGCACGTCATGACCGCGCACAACCCCGACCTCACCCTCGCCTACCTGCCGCACCTCGACTACGACCTGCAGCGTTTCGGCCCCGGCCACCCGCAGGCCGCCGCGGCCGCCGCCGAGCTGGACGCCGAGCTGGGGCCGCTGCTCGACGCGGCCGGCGACAGGACCGTGGTGGTGCTGTCGGAGTACGGCATCACCGACGTCGCCCGCCCCGTGGACGTCAACCGGCTGCTGCGGTCCGAAGGGCTGCTGCGCGTGCACACCCAGGACGGCATGGAGTACCTCGACCCGTGGACGTCCAGGGCGTTCGCCGTCGCCGACCACCAGGTGGCGCACATCTACGTCCGCGACCCCGCCGACGTGCCCGCCGTGGCCAAGCTCTGCGCCGCGCTGCCCGGCGTCGGAGCCGTGCTCGACCAGGACGGCAAGGCCGCCCACGGCCTCGACCACCCCCGCTCGGGCGAGCTGGTCCTGCTCGCCGAGCCCGACGCCTGGTTCACCTACTACTACTGGCTGGACGACGCCCGCGCCCCCGACTTCGCCCGCCTGGTCGAGATCCACCGCAAGCCCGGCTACGACCCGGCCGAGCTGTTCTTCGACCCGGCCGCGCCGGGCGCCGCCAAGCGGCGGGCGGGCCTCGCGCTGCTGCGCAAGAAGCTGGGGATGCGCTACCTCATGAGCGTCGTGGGGCTGGACGCGGGCGCGCGCGCCGTACGGGGCTCGCACGGGCTGCTGCCCGCCGACCCCGCCGACGCGCCCGTCCTGCTCTGCTCGGACCCGGCGCAGGCGAGGGACCGGTACGCGGCCACCGAGGTCAAGGACCTGCTGCTGCGCCTGGCCCGCTGACGCTAACTCCGCCGGGCACACCGTGCCGGGCCCTGACGGGCGGCGCGAAGGCAGGTCTGTTTTCGCAGGTGGGCAGCGCGAAGGGGCGTGCGGCGGCTAGGGTTGCCACGACCGTGACGGGGGAGGGGTGGCACGTGGGGCGAGGCGGGCACGCACTGGCTGCCGTCGCAGGGCTGGCCGCCGCGATCCCCGTCTACTACCTCACCGACGCCGCCGCCAGGGCGCTGCGCGGCGGCACCGTGGCCTTCGCCCCCGCTCCGGCCGCGCTCGCGTACGTGGCGGGCGTCGCCGTCCTCATCAGGGTCCTGACGGTGTGGCCGGCCGCCGCCCTGGCCTGCGGCGTGCCGCTGACGGCGGCCGGCGTGCTGTTCGCCCTCGACCTCGACGCCGCCGTCGGCGTGGCCGCCACGCTGCCGTGGGCGCGGGCCGGCGGCCTGCCGTGGCCGACCGGCCCGGTCCCGTGGGCGGCGCCGGGCGAGCCGCCCGGCACGCTGGCCGGGATGACCGGCCTGTACGCGCTCACCGGCGCCTTCCTCGTGCTCTCCGCGCTGCTCCCGGCCCGCAGGCGATCTATCCTGGGCGGGTGAGCGGGCGGGATCCTGATCGGCGCAGGGCGCTGCTCGACGCCGCCGACCGCGCCATCGCCGCCGAGGGCCCCGGCGTCTCGATGGCCGCCATCGCCGCCGCGGCCGGCATCACCAAGCCCGTCCTCTACCGCCACTTCGGCGACCGTCACGGCCTCTACCAGGCGCTGGCCGACCGCCACGCCGGCACGGTCGTCGCGCAGCTCAAGCCCCGGTTCGCCGAGGCCGGCACGGACCTGCGCGGCCGCGCCACGGCGGCAATCGACCTCTACTTCGACCTGGTCTCGGCCAACCTCAACCTCTACCGCTTCCTGTTCCACCGTGCGGGCGCCGAGGACAGCCGGGTGCGCTCGCAGATGACCTCCCTGGTCCGCAGCCTGGGCGAGGAGCTGGGCGCGGTGCTGGCCGCGGAACGGGTGGTGCCCGACCCGGTGCGGGCGCAGGTGCTCGGGCACGCGTTCGTCGGCATGGTGCAGTCCACCTGCGACTGGTGGCTGGACCACCCCGAGGTCCCGCGCGACCGCGTCGTCCAGAGCCTCGTGGACGCCGTCACCGCCGCGGTGACCCCGCCTTGAGCACGCGGGCGGTCACTTCTCGCGGAGCAGGCCCAGCAGGTCCCACTCCGTCTCGCACACGCGCCGGCCGATCGCGGCCAGTTCCACCGAACGGGCGCCGCCGCGCAGGTGCCGCATCGTCTGCATGACGCAGATGACGCCCCACTTCAGCACCCCGAACGTCTCCCACCACCGCAGCGACTCCCGGTCCACCGGCCGCCCGCCGGCCTCCTCGTACGCGCGGATCAGCTCGTCGTACCCGCCGAACCCGCCCACCGGCAGTGGCGAGCCGAACCGCCACGCCTTGACGCACAGCCACCCCAGGTCCTCAAGGGGGTCGCCGGCATGGGCCAGCTCCCAGTCGAGCACCGCCCTGATGCCCTCGGGACCGACGATGAGGTTGCCGTTGCGGAAGTCGCCGTGCACCAGCGCGGGCGGGCGCGCGGGCGGCCGGCCCGCCGCCAGCCGGCGCAGCGCCAGCTCGAACACCGGATGCGGCTCCCCCAGCTGATCAAGCACCGCCCGCCAGCGCACCAACGGATCCTCCGGCCCGGCGGGAGGCCCGGTGGGAGGCCCGGCAGGAGGCCCGGCGGGCGGCACGTCGGGTGGCGCCACCGACAGCGGCATGCGGTGGATCGCCGCCAGCGCCTGCCCGCACTGCCGGGCCAGCAGCGGCCGGGCCGCCGCGAAGGCGTCGTCCCGGAGGATCCTGCGCGGGATCGTCTCGCCCGCCACGCGCGTCATCAGGATGTACGACGGCCCGCACGCGACGATCTCCGGCACCGGCACCCCGGCCTCGGCGGCCGCCCGCATCAACCGCGCCTCCACCGCCAGCCCCAGCCCCACACCCCCCGCTGAGTCGTGTGCGGGCAGGCCGGGGGAGTCGAGGCGGAGGATCAGGTCGTGTCGTTCGCCGGTCCCCGTGACCACGTCGAGGGCCCAGGTCTCGCGGGACGCGCCGCCGGGCAGGCGGGTGCACGTCACCACCTCGGCCCCCGCCCCGAACGCCGCCTCGACGATCGCGTACGGGTCGCTCATCGCAGGCCGAACTCCCAGGTGCCGCCCGCCGCGTACACGCCCAGGATGCGCCGCCCCACCGAGTCGGCGTGCACCTCGTCAGGCCCGTCGTAGACCCGCCCGGCGCGCGCGTGCCGGTACATCCGCTCCAGCGGCGTGTCCGGGGTGAGGCCCGCCGCCCCGTACACCTGGATGGCCCGGTCGATGACGTTGTGCAGCATCCGCGCCCCTACCACCTTGATCGCCCCGATCTCGACCCGCGCCTGCGAGCCGGCGTCGATCGCCTCGGCGGCGTGCAGCGTGAGCAGCCGCGCCGACTGGATCTCGGTGTAGGAGTCGAACACGTGCTGCCGCATGAGCTGCTTGGCCGCCAGCGGCTCGCCGAACGCGCGCCGCTCGTGCAGCCGCCGGCACATCAGGTCGAAGGCCCGCTGCGCCTGGCCGAGCCAGCGCATGCAGTGGAAGATCCGCCCGGGGCCGAGCCGCTTCTGGGCGATGACGAAGCCCTGCCCGCGCGGCCCGAGCAGGTTGGCGGCCGGTACGCGGACGTCCTCGTACCGCACCTCGCAGTGCGCCCCGTCGAGCCCCAGCACCGGCGTCTCGCGCACGATCGTGTACCCCGGCGTGTCCGTCGGCACCAGGATCATGGAGAAGGCGAGGTGCGGCGGCGCGCCGGGTTCGGTGCGGCACATCACGGTCGTGTACGCCGCCCGCGACGCCCCCGTCGTGAACCACTTGTGCCCGTTGATCACCCATTCGTCCCGTCGAGCACGGCGGTGGTGGCGAGCTGGATGGGGTCACTGCTGGAGACGGCCGGCTCGGTCATCGCGAAGCTCGGCGAGATGTCGCCGCGCACCAGCGGCTCCAGGTAGCGTTCGCGCTGCTCGGGCGAGGCGTGCTCGTGCAGCATCAGCGAGTCCTGCAGCGTGTACGTCCCCAGCGCGAGCTGCCCGTACTCGCTGCGCCCCTGCACCTCGTTGACGTACACGTAGTCGAGGAACGGCAGCCCGCCCCCGCCCAGCTCGCGCGGATGGCCGAGCGCCCACAGGCCCTCCTTCCCGGCCTGTTCGCGCAGCTCGCCGAGCACCGCCGCCGCCTCGGGCCCGCCCCGGTGGAGCACGGGCTCGGCGGGTTCGACCCGCTCGGTCATGAACGCGTGCACCGCCTCACGCACCGGCCGGACACTGTCGGGCACCGCGAAGGTCATGCACCGACCCAACAACAGAACGTCGTTCTGGTCAACGGTCTCAGGGCAGCCAGCTCACCTTGTCGCGCAGGAACGCGTACCCGACGAAGGCGACCGCGTCGATCAGCGTGTGGGCCACGATCAGCGGCATCGCACGTCCCCACCGCTGGTAGAGCCGCCCGAACACCAGCCCCATCACCACGTTCCCGACGAACCCCCCGAAACCCTGATACAGGTGGTACGACCCGCGCAGCAGGGACGACACCACGACCGCCTTCCACGGCGTCCACCCGGCCTGCCCCAGCCGGTGCAGCAGGTACCCGGCGACCACGACCTCCTCCAGCACTCCGTTCTGCGCGGCGGCCAGCAGCAGCACCGGCACCTGCCACCACACCTCCGGCAGCGCTCCCGGCACGACGGTCAGGTTCACCCCCGCCGCCCAGACCGCGAGGTAGAACGCCAGCCCCGACCCGCCGATCGCCGCCGCGAGCGCCGCGCCGCGCAGCAGGTCGCCGCCCGGACGGCGGAAGTCGGCGCCGATCGTCCGCAGCGACTCGTTCGAGCGCACCATCAGGTACGCCACCAGCCCCACCGGCGCCACCGCCACCGCGATCTGCACCAGCTGCAGCGTCAGGTCCAGCCACGGCCGGCCGGGCGCCATCGACCCGACCAGCACGGCCTGCTGCCCCTTCAGCTCCCGAGGCGCGGTCAGCGCCCCGACCAGCCGGACGAACGCCACCAGCGCACTCGCCCCGAGCGACACCGACAACACGACGAAGATCTCGGCCCGGATGAGCCTCGGCGTGAGCAAGGGGGATGGAGCAAGGGGGGACTGTGTCTGCATGGCCGCAGACTAACCCCAACATGATCGGACCCTGATAAAGGGAGATATTTCCGGTATGTCGGGCGGCGTCCAGGGATCGGGCACGCGGTATGCAAGAGCCCGCCTTGAGATCCATGTGTGCGCCGGGCCAGGCAGCCCTCCGGGCGGTGCGGTCTCGTGCCGACCACCCGACACCCGCGATCCCGACACCTGCATCACCACCACACCCAGCCGATCCCGGGGCCTGTGTGCTGGTGATGTGGATGTGGGGGCGGGTGGCCGTCGTGGTGGAGCGGGGCTTGGGATCGGGCCGGGGACGTGTTAGGCAAGAGAGTGTGACAGGCACTGATCCGCATGACGTCCCGAGCGCGGCGCAGCTGGTGGCGGCCGTCCGCGAGTTCCTTCAGGCCGACGTGCTTCCGGCCGCCGAGGGCCGGGTCCGGTTCCACACCCGGGTGGCCGTCAACGTGCTGGCCATGGTCGAGCGGGAGATCGAGCTGGGCCCCGCCCAGGCCGATCGGCACGCGGCCCGCCTGGCAGGGCTGGGCGTCGCGGACGAAGCCGAGCTGGCGGAAGCCATCCGCGCGGGCCGCCTCCCGGACGACGAGCGCCTGCTCGCCGCCCTGGAGGAGTCCGTACGCGCGAAGCTGGAGGTCGCCAACCCCGCCTACCTCCAGACGCAATGAGTAGCGGCCCGCCCCCCGTACGGGAAGCGGGCCGCGAAAAACCCCTGGGATCAGTGGGAGCCGGTGAGGTCCAGGTCCTTGACCTTCGGGTCGCCCTCGTCGGCGAAGTAGTCGTCCTGCTTGGTGGCGTCGCCGCCGTCGGCGACCTTGGCCGCCTTCAGGATGACCGTGCCGAGCACCGCCACCACCAGGTTGACGATCAGCGCCAGGAACCCGGCGTAGATCGTCATCTTGGTGTCGAAGCCGAAGTTCGCCAGCGGGAACGCCGACCCGCCGAAGTGCGCCTTGCCGTTGGCCGGGTTGGGGATGAGGTACAGCATCCACATGCCGGCCCCGAGGCCGAGCGCCCAGCCGGCGATGAGCCCGCCCTTGTGGAACCAGCGCGTGTAGAGGCCGAGCGCCACCGACGGCAGCGTCTGCAGGATGATCACGCCGCCGATGAGCTGCAGGTCGATCGAGAACTGCGGGTCGAGCAGCAGGATGCACAGCACCGCGCCCACCTTGACCAGCAGCGACACGATTTTGGAGACGTTGGCCTCCTGGGCGTCGGTGGCGGTCTTGTTGATGTACTCGCGGTAGATGTTGCGGGTGAACAGATTGGCCGCCGCGATCGACATGATGGCGGCCGGCACGAGCGCGCCGATGCCGACGGCGGCGTACGCGACGCCCGCGAACCAGTCGGGGAACATGTCGTTGAACAGCTGCGGCACGATCGTGTTGGCGTCGGCCTTGCCGTCGGTGACGACCGGCTTGGTGCCGGCCGCGATGGCCATGAAGCCGAGCAGCGCGATCAGGCCGAGCACGAAGCTGTAGGCGGGCAGCGCCGACATGTTCCGCTTGATGACGTTGCGGTTCTTGGAGGCGAGCACGCCGGTGAGGCTGTGCGGGTAGAGGAACAGCGCCAGCGCCGAGCCGAAGGCCAGCGTCACGTACTGGAGCTGGTTGTTGGCGTTGAGGATGAACCCGTCGCCGGGAGCCGGGGTGGCGTCGAACTTGGCCTTGGCCGCGTCGAAGATCGAGTCCCAGCCGCCCAGCCTGGCCGGGATGTAGATGACCGCGGCCAGGATCACGATGTAGATGAGCGAGTCCTTGACGAACGCGATCAGCGCGGGCGCCCGCAGGCCGGACTGATAGGTGTAGGCGGCCAGGATCGCGAACGCGATGATGATCGGCAGGTGCCCGGTGATGCCCATCGTCTTCAGCACGGCCTCGATGCCGACGAGCTGCAGCGCGATGTACGGCATCGTGGCGATGAGCCCGGTGATCGCGATGGCCAGCGCCAGCGTGGGCGAGCCGAAGCGGGCCCTGACGAAGTCGGCGGGCGTGACGAACCCGTGCACGTGCGAGACCGACCACATGCGGGCCAGCACCAGGAACACCAGCGGGTAGACGACCACGGTGTACGGCAGCGCGTAGAACCCGAGCGCGCCGGAGCTGAACACCAGCGCGGGCACCGCGACGAAGGTGTAGGCGGTGTAGAGGTCGCCGCCGACGAGGAACCAGGTGACCCAGGAGCCGAAGCTGCGCCCGCCGAGCCCCCACTCGTTGAGGCTGGCGAGGTCGGTGGGGCGGCGCCAGCGGGCGGCGACGAAGCCCATGCCGCTGACGATGAGGAACAGCAGGATGAAGACGACCAGCTCGGTCGTGTGAGCGCTCACTTCGTCATCCTGTAGACGAGAGTGGTGGTGCCCACGCCGACGATGATGAAGGCGATCTGCAGCCAGTAGAACAACGGGAAGCCGAACAGGCGCGGCTCGTCGAAGTTGTACAGGAATGTCAGCAACGGCAGCACGATGGGCACGATCAGCAGCCAGTTCCAGGGGCTGCGGTCGGTGCGTGGCTGCCCGGGATCCCCGGTAGTCATCCGGCCCTCCGATGGGTAGATCAGGCGCTGGCGGTGACCATGCTCCTGACTTTGCGTCAACGGAGGGAGATTAGCTTTTCATGGGGATTAATCCCAATGAACGGCATGTTACGGTTTGGCCTAAATGCCGAATTGATATCTCGGCATATGAGACGACCACGCGGGCGCGACGTTCAGCACCATAACTCCGCCCCGGTGGGGAGTGCCGCCATTGATCGGCGAGTGGTCGGTTGCCCGCGACGAGCGGTCATCCGTCCACACCGGACAGTGAGGTCCTGTCAGGACGGATGGTCAGGGTCGTACAGACGGGCCATGCGCGCGGCGGCGTCGGCGACCATCGCCCGCAACTCGGGCGGCCCGAGCACCTCCGCCTCCGGCCCGAACCGCAGCACCTGCGAGAACGCCACCGGCAGCGACTCCACCGCCAGCCGCACGGTCCCGTCCTCCCGCAGCGAGGCCATCGCGTCCTCGACCGCCGCCGGGTCGGCCACGTGCCGCAGCATCCGCAAGCCGCGCCCGGTCAGCCGCAGCGTGATCTCCTCCCGCAGCAGCGACCTGGCGAACAGCGCCGCCTGCCCCGCCCAGAAGGCCGCGAGATCGAAGTCCTGGTCCCGGTCGAACGTCTCCCCCAGCACCGACACCTCGCCGAACCGGTGCAATCGGAAGATCAGGAACCGGCCCCTGTGCCGCGCCGCCAGGTACCAGACCCCGGCCTTGAGCACCAGCCCGTACGGCTCGAGCACCCGCAGCACGTCCTTGTAGACCGCCGAGACCCGCCGGTCCCGCCACACCGCCCTGGCCAGCGGCGCCAGCGCGGCGGGCGGCGGGTCACCGCCCGCGAACCAGCCCGGCGCGTCGAGGTGGAAGCGCTGCGCGGCCGTCGCGGGCGCGTCGCGCAGCGCGGGGGACAGCGCCGCCGCCGCCTTCAGCCGGGCCGCCGCCGCGACGTCCTGCAACCCCATCTCGCGCAGCGCCGCCGGCACGCCCGACAGGAACAGCGCCTCGGCCTCGGCCCTGTCCAGCCCGGTCAGCCGGGTACGGTACCCGTCGAGCAGCCGGTACCCCCCGCCGCGCCCCCGATCGGCGTAGACCGGCACGCCCGCCTCCGACAGCGCCAGCACGTCGCGGTGCACCGTGCGCTCGGAGACCTCCAGCTCCTTGGCCAGCTCGGCCGCCGTCATCCCGCCCCTGGCCTGCAGCAGCAGGACCAGCGACATCAGCCGCGCGGCGCGCACAGCGGCAGCACCACGGCCGACGGCCGCTCGGGCGAACGGAACACCTCGACGTCGGCCGGCACCATCCGGCCGCCCCCTGAGCCGAGCGGCTCGCCGGTGCCGGGGTTGCGGGCGATCGTCGGGTACGCCCCCGCCGCCACGTGCACCCGGATCCGGTGCTCGCGCCGGAACCGGTGCCCGATCGGCCACAGGTCCACCTCGACCCGCCGCACGCCGTCCTCGTCGGTGGCCCCAGGTCCCAGCCGCCTGACCCCCTCGCACACGTTGTACGACCGCCCGTCCGGATGCACGTCGCACATCCGCACCACCACGTCCACGTACGGCGTGCTGGAGCGGACGTACAGCTCGGCGCGCACCGGCCCGATCGCCTCCACGGCCGAGCGCAGCGCGGGGGAGCTGTAGACCAGCACGTCGCGCCGCTCCTCCAGCCGCCGCTGGTCGCGCGGCCTGGAGTCGCCCAGCAGCACGGGCCCGCCGATGCGCGGCGTCGGGTGGTCCGGGTGGTAGCGGAACCGGTCGGGCCCGCCCTCCAGCGGCCCGTCCGGCCCGAGTCCGAACCCCTCACGCAGGTGCCAGCGCGTCTCCCGCATGCCGGGCACCGGCCAGTCGGGGTAGTCGCGCCACTCGCCCGCCCCCGTCACGTGGATCCGCACCGGGTCGGGCCGCAGCCGCGACCGGTCGCCGAGCAGGTGGGCGCGGAACCAGGCCGACGCCTCCTCCATGGTGGCGCGGCCGTGCCTGGCGTCGATGTGGTACCAGGGGCCGATCGTCAGGTAGGGCCGCCGCCCGGCCGCCCGCAGCGCCGCGTAGTCCTTGAGCTGCCACGGCAGGAACACGTCGTACCAGCCGCCGAGCATCGTCACCGCCGCCTCCACCTCGCCCACCTTGGCGGAGAAATCCCGCTTGTGCCAATACGGGACCGCCGGGTCGGCGTGGTGGGCGAGCAGGTCCTGGTAGAAGCGGAGCGGCCGGCCCGCCGAGACCAGGTCGAGCTCCGCCACCGGCCGCCCCGACAGCACCGCGCGGCGGGTCAGGCGGGGCGCGGTCAGCACCGAGGCGCCGCCGAACCTGCGCGCCATGCCGTCGGTGAGCGTGGTCCAGCTCAGCGTCGACTCCAGCGCGAACGCGCCGCCCACGTACGCGGCGTCCCTGAACTGGGAGGCGGTGATCTGCGTGGCCATCGCCTTCAGCTCGGGTCCCGCGAAGGGCGCGACGGCCCACTGCGTGTAGCCGAGGTAGGAGGGGCCGAACATGGCGAACGAGCCGCCGTACCAGGGCTGCTCGCGCAACCAGGCGATGGTGGCCAGGCCGTCGTCGTGCTCGTCGCCGAGCGGGTCGAGCAGGCCGCCCGAGCCGAAGCCGCCGCGGCAGCTCTGGATGACGACGTGCAGGCCCTGCCGGGCGAAGCCGCGCCCGTAGTACCAGCCGAGCATGCCGCGCCGCCCGTACGGGGAGCGCATGAGCACGACGGGGGCGGGACCGCCGTGCGGCGGCGCGTAGTGGTCGGCGAGCAGGGTCACGCCGTCGGGCATCGGCACGGGAAGGTCGCGTCTGATCCGCACGCGTCTCATATACCAACCAGTAACATACGCCGCCCCGGGCGAGTAGCCCGGGGCGGCGCACATCAGGGTCATCTCAGGGCTGCACCACTAGGGCGTCGTCCTGTCGGGACGCTCCGAGATGCGCAGCCCGTTGACGAGCGTCGAGCCCTGCCGGGCCGCGAACCGCACGTTGAGCTGCCCGTCGGTCACCCGCACCGTGTACTGCCTGCTCACCGCCGTGTACGTGCCCGCCTCCAGGGCCAGGTCGAGCGCCGGGATCGCCAGCTCTCCCTCGACCAGCACGTCGAACACCCGCCTGCCCATCTGCGTGCGCTCGAGGTCGGCGAAGTTCAGCTCGACGGTGTACGTCCCGTTCGGCACGTTGTCGAAGCGGTACTCCAGCATGTCCTCCCGCGCCGTCTTGAACAGCGTCTGGTCGGTGGTGCCGGAGATGCTCTTGGACGTGCTCAGCGTCTTGTTCTTGCCGGCCACGTAGCCGTGAGCGCCGGTGCTGTACTTCCTGTCGGGCGTCCAGGTGTCACCCGCGGCGTCCACCGTGTTCTTCTTCGCGCCGACGTCCACGGCGACCTGCAGCTTGGGCACCACGACGGTCACCGCGACCTCGATGGTCGGCTGCCGCCCGCTGGCCGACTTCACCAGCAGCGTGCCCGAGCGGTACGTGCCCGCGGCCACCCCGGCGCTCGACACCTCCACGGTCAGCTTCGCCTTCTGCCCCTTGGCGAGCTGCCCGGACGCCGGCGACACCGTGAACCACGAGTCGCCGGTCACCGTGTACGGCGTCGCCGCCCCGAGGTTGGTCAGCTCGATCGTGCGCTTGCGGGTGGTGTTGGCCGGCTGCACCACGGTCAGCTCCGCCGACGACGCGCTCACCCGGCCGGTGACCAGCGCCGTGTCCACCCGCGTCACCGTGGTCGGCGCCAGCGTGACGGGCTGGGTGAAGGTGCCGTAGTGCTCCTTGGACACCTCGACGTCGTAGTCGCCGGCCAGCACCTGCCCGTAGAACGTGCCGTTCTCGCCGGTCGTGAACGTGGCCACGTCGCCCACCTTCACCGTCGCCCCGGCGATGGGCTCGCCGTCGTTGGCGTCGGTGACGGCGCCGGTGACCAGGCCGTGCCGGCTGGCCGTGAAGGTCAGGCCCTGCCCGGTCGCGACCACCGGCTCCTGGTAGGAGTACTGCAGCGCGTCGTCACCCGCGGCGTTCTCGACGCCGATGGTGGCGCTCAGGCCCTTGTCGCGCTCGCTCTCGATGTCCTTGTACCGGAACGCGATCGAGCCGTCCTCACCGAGCAGCGCCTCGAACGACACCCGCTGCGCGGTCTCGTTGTAGAAGGTGACGTTGCGCCACTCGACCACGAACTGCCGGTGCGGCGCCGTGCCCGTCACACCCGTGTAGACGCCGCCTTGGGCGTCCACGATGAGGTCGTCCCAGTACGGGTAGACCGCGTTGTTCGGCGTGCCGCTCGCCGGCAGCCGGACGTTGCCCGCGGCGGTGGCCCGGTCGGTGGCGAAGGTGAGGAAGCCGTTGGTGGCGACCCACGCCCGGCTCTGGCCGGTTCCGTAGAACGGCACCTGGAACGGCAGCGTGACCTGCACGGCCTCGTCGTCACCGGTCAGCGCCAGCTTCTCGGTGCCCTCGACGTACGCCTGCGCCCCGTAGGCGCAGGTGTAGCCGAAGTTGTCGCCGCGCAGCGGCAGCTCGATGTCCTCGGTCAGGTCACCGTCCAGGGTGATCTCCGCGGTCGCGGTGCTGGAGCAGCGCGAGGAGGGCGTGACGGTCAGCTCGTACGAGCCGTGCGGCAGCGTCAGGCTGTAGCGGCCCGCCTCGTCGGTCACCGTGCTCACCGGCGTGCCCGCGGCCGCGACGGTCGCGCCCGCCTCGGGCGCGCCCGCCGTGCTGACCGTGCCCGACACCACGGCGTTAGCCTGGGCCGTCATGGTCAGGTCGGAGGTGGTCGCCTGCTCGGCGGTGATCGTCACGTCCGCCTCGGCCTCGGCGTAGCCGAACTTGGCGGCGGTCAGCCGGTAGTCGCCGGGCAGCAGGCGGGGCAGCGCGTACGTGCCGTCGGCGCCGGTCGTGACCGTGCGGGTCAGCGGGCCCGTGACGGTGACCGTCACGCCGGACAGCGGCTCGCCGCCGGCCGTGATCGTGCCGGACAGGTCGCCGAGGCCCTCCTTGGGCGCGGCCTGGACGGCGGCGTAGGAGTCGAGCTTGCCCTCGCCCCACACGTTGTTGTCGGCCGCGGTGCCGCCGCAGCTGGTGTCGGCGGTGTCCACGGCGGTGCCGTCGAGCAGCGACCTGGTGGTCTCGATCTCGCCGGTCAGGCCCGGCGCCGCCGACCAGATCAGCGCCACCGTGGCGGCCACGTGCGGCGATGCCATCGAGGTGCCGGTGTAGGAGTCGTAGCCGTTGCCGGGCACCGAGGAGCGCACGTTGACGCCGGGGGCGGCGATGTTCGGCTTGATCTCGCCGTTCTCGCCCTCGCCCTTGCTGGAGCGGG
The DNA here is from genome assembly GCF_040677005.1 of Nonomuraea sp. NPDC049421. NCBI lineage: Bacteria > Bacillati > Actinomycetota > Actinomycetes > Streptosporangiales > Streptosporangiaceae > Nonomuraea > Nonomuraea sp. NPDC049421. Next base: position 88,771 of record NZ_JBFAQA010000030.1, on the reverse strand, counting down.
CGTACAGCGCGTTGTTCACGTCGAAGGCGCCGGCGCTGTAGGCGCTCACGTACTGGCCGGGCGAGCCGCTGGTGCGGCAGGACGGGCCCTCGTTGCCGTTGGAGAAGGCGGGGAAGATGCCCGCGGCGATCCAGGAGTCGACGACCTCCTTGTACCAGGGGTCGAAGCCGTCACCGCCCCAGGAGTTGTTGACGATGTCCGGCGCGAGGTCGGGGCGCGGGTTGTCGCCGTTCAGGTCGGTCGGCCGCACGATCCACTGGCCGGCCGCGAGCAGCGAGGCGTCGGTGCAGGTGTTGAGCTCGCAGCCCTTGGCCGCGATCCACTGCGCGCCCGGAGCCACGCCGATGCCGTTCGCGCCGACCATCGTGCCCATCGTGTGGGTGCCGTGGCCGTTGTTGTCGCACGGCGCGGTCGAGGGGCACACGCGGGCCGGGTCGAACCAGTTGTAGTCGTGCGTGTGGCTGCCGTCGGGGTTCCTGCCCCGGTAGGTGGCGGCCAGGTCGGGGTGGTCGAACTGCACGCCGGTGTCGATGTTGGCCACCACGATGCCCTCACCGCGGTCGCCCAGCTCCTCCCAGACACGCGGGGCGTTCACCCGGTCGATGTTCCACTCGACGGCGTTCACCCGGTTCTGCGCCTGGCCTTCGTCCGGCTTCGGCACGTTCAGCACGCGGATCGGCTGGATGCGCTCGACCTCGGGCAGCTTGGCGATCTCGCCGGCCAGCTTCTCGTCGGCGGTCACCTTGACCGCGTTGACGATCCAGTAGGGGGTGTACTCGGCCTTGCGGGCGTCGAGTAACTTGCGTAAGCCCTCCTGGGAGGACTTCGCCCGCTCGCTCTTGGCCTCGTAGACGGCTTCGGCCTTCAGCTCCTTGGTCGCGGCCCTGCGGGCGCCGCTGAGGTCGGCGGAGCCCTTCATCCTGACCCAGAAGGTGGCCTTGTCGTCCTGCGCCAGCCGCGCCTGCACGGCGGCGTCTATCTTGTCGGACTCTGGCGCCGCCTGTGCCGCGGTCTGCGGGACCAGCAGACCGGTGGCGGCCACGACGATCCCCGTGAGGATCATCCGCCAGCGGGGGGTTTGGGGCACGTGCTCTCCTTCTCGACGGGCGAAGGCGTGATCTTTACGCCTCTGTCGAGAAGAGTGAATTGATCATGTCGGGAAAGCAATAGGTGTCGCAAAAAGTTACTTTGCGGACAGAAATGTAATCTGGTCAGGCGAACTGCCCATAGCCCCAGCCGTCTCACGCGGAACGGTGGCCGAACTGCGCCATGATGGCCATGAAGTGCGCCGCGATCCGCTCCGGGTCCTCGTCGTCCGGGCCCAGGCCCACGTGCAGCATGACCGCCGCGGTCAGCACCTCCTGCACGACGTCCACGTCCAGGGTGGCCGGCAGGCGGCCGCGGTCGCGGGCGCGCGTCAGCACCTCGCGCACCGCCGCCGCCCGCCGCCCGCCGTTGACCTTCCTGTAGGTGTCCAGCAGCTCCGGGTAGTCGTCGCGGCTGCCGTACAGGCGGCGCAGCAGCCGCCTGTTACGGGGGACCGCGAGGTAGCGGCCCCAGTCGGCGAACATCGCCTCAAGGCCGGGCCAGCCGGTCAGCGCCGGGTCGTCGTCGTGGTTGGCCCACTCCAGCGTGCGCACCAGCAGCGCCGTCTTGTCGGCGAACCTGCGGTAGACCGTCGCCCTGGTCACCCCGGCCCGCCGCGCCACCTGCTCGATGCTGGTCTGCTGGGCGCCCTGCTCGATCAGCAGGTCGAGCGCGGCCGCCAGGATGGCCAGGTCGGCCTCCTGGCTGCGCGGCCGGCCCGCCGCCCGCACCCGCGGCGCCTGGTCGTCGATCATGCTCCTCCGGTCAGCGTCCCGTCGTCCCGCAGGAGTCTATTGAGGCGCGTCCCAGGCGACGGGCAGCCGGTGCACGCCGTAGATCGCCATGTCCGTACGCAGGGGCACCTCCGCCGCCGGCACCGCGAGCCGCAGCGAGGGGAACCTGGCGAACAGCGCGGGGAAGGCCACCCGCATCTCCACCCGCGCCAGCTGCTGGCCCAGGCACTGGTGCACGCCGTGCCCGAAGGCCACGTGACTCCCGGAGCGCCGGGCCAGGTCGAGCAGATCAGGGGAGTGGAAGCGGCCGGGGTCGCGGTCGGCCGCCGCCAGCGAGACGGTCACCGACTCGCCCTTGGCGACCCGTACGCCGCCCAGGTCGACGTCCTCCAGCGGGGTGCGGACGAGGAACGGCACGATGCTGAGGTAGCGCAGCAGCTCCTCCACCGCCTGGTCCACGTCGCCGAGCAGCGCGGCCGCCGCGCCCGGATGCTCCAGCAGCGCGAACGTGCCGAGCGCCAGCATGTTCGCGGTGGTGTCCAGGCCCGCGCCCAGCAGCATGAACCCGATCGTGGCCAGCTCGTCGTCGTCGAGGTCGCCGCGGGTCAGCCCGCTCAGCAGGTCGTCGGAGGGCGCCGCCCGCTTGGCCGTCACCAGCTCCTTGATCTGCCCCTGGACGGCGGCGAACGCGGCGTACTTCTCCTCGACCGTCAGCTCAGGACCGCTCAACCTGGTCATCTGCGCGATGAAGGCAGGCCGGTCGGCCTCGGGCACGCCGAGCAGCTCGCAGATCACCACCGCGGGGATCGGCGCGGCGAAGGCCGCCACCAGGTCGGCCGGTGGCCCCTGCCGCTCCATCGCGTCGAGGCACGTCCGCGTGACCTCCTCGATCCGCTCGGTCAGCCGGCGCATCCTGCGTACGGTGAACTCGCCGGTGAGCAGGTGGCGGTAGCGGGTGTGCTCCGGCGGATCCATCGCGACGAACAGCCCGGGCGGCGCGGGCCGCCCCCGCGGCGCCTCCGACGCGGTGGGCAGGTGCCGCAGCTCGGAACGGGCGCTGAAACGCGGGTCGGCCAGCACCTCGCGGGCCAGGGCGTGGCCGGTGACCAGCCACCCCTGGTGCCCGTCGGGATAGGCGAGGGGAACGATGGGGCCGCGCTCGCGCAGCAGGGCCAGCTCGGCCGGCGGGTCGAACGGCGTGGGCCGCCCGATGGGCATGGTGATCGTCTCGGTCATGGGGTCTCCCTTCACCGAGAAACGATACAGTACTGCTCTGTATTGAAATAGGGGGCCGTCCAGTGGGAGAGGGTAGTGTGCCCAGGTGCGCCACACCGGTAGTGGGCGCGTTGCGCGATCATGGTCGGGGGGTTAACCTTGACCACATGCGAAATCACGCTCAGCTCCAGTGGTGGCGCCGCTTCTAGGCGGCGCGTGTTTCGCATTCCACAACGGACGGCCGCCCCGGATGGCGGCCTTTCTCGTGTCCGCCCCCGGGGCTCGATCATTTGAAGGGGCAGGAAGTGGAGAAGAGCGGATATACCACTGCCGGGGGCATCGGTGTCGAGCGCGAGACACGCGAGGTGGACGAGGCCGCACTAGAAGAGATCGTGACGGCCCTGTCGGAGCGGCGCGGCGGCGCCTTCTCCTCCGGCATGGACTACCCGGGCCGCTACAGCCGATGGGCGTTCGGTTACGTCGATCCGTGCCTCGAGATCGTCGCCAAGGGCCGGACGATCTCGGCGACCGCGCTCAACGAGCGTGGCCGCGTCGTGCTGCCCGCGATCACCACGTGCCTGCTGGCCGCCGGCAAGCCCGTCACCGAGCCCACCGCCGACCGGGTCGAGGTCCACGTCCCCGAGTCCGAGGACCTGCTGCCCGAGGAGATGCGCAGCCGCAGGCCCACCGTGTTCACCGCCATCCGCGAGGTGATCGCCGCCTTCAAGGGCGACGACCCGCACCTCGGCCTCTACGGCGCCTTCGGCTACGACCTGGCCTTCCAGTTCGAGCCCATCAGGCAGGAGCTCGTCCGCCCCGACGACCAGCGCGACCTCGTGCTGCACCTGCCCGACCGGCTCGTGGTCATCGACCGGCAGCGCGAGACCAGCGTCGAGCACCGCTACGAGTTCACCGTCGACGGCGCCACCACCCGCGGCCTCGAGCGCACCGGCGACACCGCGCCGCCCGTCACGCCCGCCGAGGTGCCGCCCAACCCGCCGAAGGGCGAATACGCCAAGGTCGTGGCCGCCGCCAAGGAGAAGTTCAAGCGCGGCGACCTGTTCGAGGTCGTGCCAGGCCAGGTCTTCCACGCCACCTGCACCGACCCGTCCGCCTTCTACCGCGGCCTGCGCACCAGCAACCCCGCCCCGTACGAGTTCATCATCAGCCTCGGCGAGGGCGAGCACCTCGTCGGCGCCTCACCCGAGATGTACGTCCGCGTCACCGGCGACCGCGTCGAGACCTGCCCCATCTCCGGCACCATCGCCCGCGGCCGCAACCCGGTCGAGGACGCCGAGGCCATCCGCACCCTCCTGTCCAGCGTGAAGGAGGAGTCGGAGCTGACCATGTGCACCGACGTCGACCGCAACGACAAGTCGCGCATCTGCGTCCCCGGCACGGTCAAGGTCATCGGCCGCCGCCAGATCGAGCTCTACTCCCGGCTCATCCACACCGTCGACCACATCGAGGGCCGGCTGCGCCCCGAGTTCGACGCCCTCGACGCCTTCCTCACCCACATGTGGGCCGTCACCGTCACCGGCGCCCCCAAGACGTGGGCCATGCAGTTCATCGAGGACCACGAGGCCACCACCCGCCGCTGGTACGGCGGCGCCATCGGCTTCATCGGCTTCGACGGGTCCATGAACACCGGGCTCACCCTGCGTACCGCGCAGGTCAAGAACGGCGTCGCCGCCGTCAGGGCAGGGGCGACGCTGCTGTTCGACTCCGACCCCGAGTCCGAGGAGCGCGAGACCGAGCTCAAGGCCAGCGCCCTGCTCGGCGCGCTCGCCACCGTCAACCAGCCCGGCGCCGTGCCGGTCGCCGAGACCAGGGAGCAGCCTGGCCTCGGCATGAAGGTGCTGCTCGTCGACCACGAGGACTCCTTCGTCAACACCCTGGCCGACTACTTCCGCCAGGAGGGCGCCGACGTCGTCACGCTGCGCCACGGCTTCCCGACCCACATGATGGACGAGATCGCGCCCGACCTGGTCGTGCTCTCGCCCGGCCCCGGCTGGCCGACCGACTTCGGCATGTCGGCGCTGCTCGACGAGGTCTACGCCCGCGACCTGCCCGTCTTCGGCGTCTGCCTGGGCCTGCAGGCCATGGTCGAGCAGGCCGGCGGCACCCTCGAACTGCTCGACTACCCCGAGCACGGCAAGCGCGGCCGGGTCTCCAGGGTGTCCGGGAGCGCGCTGCTGGAGGGGCTGCCCGACGAGTTCACCGCGGCCCGCTACCACTCGCTGCACGCCAAGCGGCCCGGCGTGGTCGGCTTCACCCCGACCGCGCTCACGCCCGACGGCAACGTCATGGCCATCGAGGACACCGCGCGGCGGCGCTTCGCCGTGCAGTTCCACCCCGAGTCGATCCTCACCCAGGAGGGCAACGCGGGTGCCAAGATCATCTCGAACGTCCTGCGGCTCGCCCGCAGATGAGTAAAACCCGGGCGGGGGCGTGCGGGGCTCCCCTAGAGTCTCCGCATGCTCCCCGTAGACCTGCCCGGCACGGTGCGTGACGCGCTGCTCGCCCCGCTCGTCGACCACCACTGCCACGGGGTGCGGCGCGACGACCTCGGCAGGGCCGGCTTCGAGCTGCTCATCAGCGGGGCCGGCAGCCCGGCGCCGCCCGGCACCACCCACTTCGACACGCCGCTCGGCGTCGCCGTACGGCGGTGGTGCGGGCCGCTGCTCGGCCTGGAGCCGCACGCGCCGCCCGCCGTCTACCTGGCCCGCCGCGAGGAGCTGGGCGCCGGCGAGGTCAACCGGCGGCTGCTGGCCGGGGCCGGGGTGGTGGCGTTCCTCGTCGACTCCGCCTCGCAGGACGGCGAGCTGCTGAGCGCCACCGAGATGGGCCGCCACGGCGGGGCCGCCGCCGACGAGCTGGTCCGCGTCGAGCACATCGAACGCGACGTCGCCGCCTCCGCCCAGCTCGCCGTCGACTACCTCGACGACCTGGGCGAGCAGCTCACCGCCAGGGCGGCGCGCGCGGTCGGGCTCAAGACCGTCGCGGGCGCGCTGTGCGGCCTCGACCTGGAGCCGTCCAGGCCCGCCCGGGGCGCCGTGATCGCCGCCGCCAACCGCCGCCTCGCCGACCCCAAGCCCCCGCTCACCGACCCGGTCCTGCTCCACTACCTGGTCTTGAGCGCCGTGGACGTGGCCAGAGAACGCGGCCTCCCCCTGCAGTTCCACTGCGGCCTCGGAAGCGGCCCCGGAAACGGCTTCGGAAGCGGTCCCGGATACGGCCCTGGAAGCGGCTTCGGAAGCGGCTTCGGAAGCGGCTTCGGAAGCGGCTTCGGAAGCGGCCTCGCCGGAGGTTACGAGAGCGGCCTCGGCGGCGTCCTCACCGGTGAGCCTGGAGGCGGCCTCGAATCCTGGCCCGGGGGCGGGCTCGGGGGCGGGCCCAGCGGTGGGTTTAGTGGTGGGCTCGGCGGACCGCTCGGCGAGCCGCATCGGGCGGACCCGGCCAGGCTGAGCGCGTTCGCGGCCGCGCTGCAGCCGCTCGGCGTCCCGATGATCCTGCTGCACACCTACCCGTTCCACCGCCAGGCCGCCTACCTGGCGGCGGCCTTCCCGCACGTGTACGTGGACGTCGGCCTCGCCCCGCCGCACACCGCCGCCGCGGCCCGCGTCATCGACGAGCTGCTGGAGCTGGCCCCGTTCCACAAGCAGCTGTTCAGCTCCGGCGCCTGCGGCCTGGCCGAAACCGCCTACCTGGGCGCGCTCACTTACCGCCGGGCCCTGTCCCGAGCCCTGGCCACCCGAATCGACTCAGGCGAGTGGAGCACCGCCGACGCCGCCAGAATCGCCCACATGATCGGCTCAGGTAACGCCCGCCGTATCTACCGCCTCTAACGGCTGCGCACGCACCACCCACCCCCCGCCCCCTGAGCAGCTTCCACCGCACGTCATCCGGCGCTCAGCGAAGCCACGTTCCGCAGCACTTCGCGCTGTCAGGCGCATTGCCGCATGGCGGTCTCTTCGCCGGCTTCCGCCGTGCGCCGCCTGGCGCTCGGCGAGGTAGCGTTTCGCAGTGCCTCTGACTCTCGTTTCGGGGCATTCCTGCACGGCCGTATCTCCGTTGGCCCTGCCGCGCCCCGGCGGGCGCCTGTGCGGCCTTGTCCTCAGCCCCGCCGATCGTTTGAGCAGGTCGTCGGCCTTCTTCGTGCGCGGTGCCGGCTCTAGGGGTGAAATACCCGAATAAAAATCCAAATTTCCCGTTTTTCAAACAGCCCGATCGTTTCTTGTCGATTTGTCAATATCGCTGTCATGATCGGTGGCGCCAGACAAACCTACCCCTTGGAGGTGCCGTGTCCTGGCGTCCCATCACCCTCGTGGCCGCGTTATGCCTCGCGCTCACCGTGCCCGGCACCGCGGCGGCCGACGACCCGCCGCCCGAGGTGGAGCAGCGGGCGGGCACCCGCGCCCCGGCAGAGGTGCACGGCCTCTCCGAGCCCGCGCAGGCGGGCGACCCGGTGGCCGCCGCCAAGGCGCACCTGGCCGACCCCCGCTACCACCTCGACCCCGCCGACCTGGCCCCGCTCAGGACGGTCGTGGACGGCGCCGACGAGACGGTCAGGTTCGCCCAGCGCCACCGAGGCGTGCCCGTCTTCGGCGCCCACTACCTGGTGCACTTCCGTAAGGACGGCGACCGGCGCGAGGTGGTCGGCGCGGGCGGCCGGTTCCTCACCGAGCTGACCGTCTCCACCACCCCCACCGTCACCGAAAAGACCGCCGCGCGGATCGCCCACGCCACCATGATCCGCGACCACCGGTCCCGCGAGCGCGTCACCGCCCAGGCCGCGGGGCTCGTCGTGGTGCCGGGCGGCACCGGCCAGCTGGCCTGGCACGTGGTGCTCACCGGCCGCGACGCGGTCGCCAAGAAGCCGCTGCTGCTCGACGCGTACGTGGACGCACACTCAGGCCGCCCCCTGTTCGCCGTGGACCGCCTGCGCATGGAGGGCCCGGTGACCGGCAGCGGGCAGACCGCGCACGGCCGTACCGTGGAGCTGAACGCCTACGAGCGCCCCGACGGCGGCTACGAGCTGCGCGACCGCACCCGCCCCATGTGGGACGGCACCGACGGCGAGATCCTCACCTACGACGCCGCCGGCCGCACCTTCTTCGACTTCTTCACCCCCGGCATCCCGGAGGGCACCGAGCTGGTCCGTTCCGCCACCCCCGTCTTCGGCCCCGAGCACACCGAGACCGGCGCCGTGGACGCCCACTGGAGCGCCGGGCGGGTCTACGAGTACTACCGCGGGCTCGGCCGCGACGGGCTCGACGGGCAGGGCGGCACCATGTACTCGGTGGTCAACGTCACGGCGGACGGCGAGCCGTACACCAACGCCTTCTGGGACGGCACCAAGATGGTCTACGGCGGAGGCGGCGACTACCACTCCTTCGCCGCCGCGCTCGACGTCGTCGGCCACGAGATGACCCACGGCGTCATCACGCACAGCGCCGACCTGGTCTACCTCGGCCAGTCCGGCGCGATCAACGAGGGCTTGGCCGACTACTTCGGCAACGCCATCCAGGTGGACACGTACGGCATCCCGATGAGCGACCCGAACGCGAGCCTGCTCGGCGAGACGCTGTGCAAGACCGCCCCGCCGGAGGAGTGCGCCGGCCGTGACCTCGGCGACGGTCGCGTGGCCGGCGAGGACTACCTCGGCTTCACCGTCGGCTACGACAACGGCGGCGTGCACTACAACTCCACGATCTTCTCCGGCGCCCTCTGGGAGGTCAGGGAGACGCTGGGCGGCGCCGTCGCCGACCGGCTCGTCTACAAGGCGCTCACCGAGTACATGACGCCGCTGGACGACTTCGTGGACGGCCGCCGCGCCGTCGAGTCGGCGGCCCGCGCGCTCGGCATGTCCGCCCGCGACAAGCTGACCGTCGCCCGCGCGTTCGACCGGCACGGCATCAGGCCGGGCTGGGAGCGCGCGCTGCGCACCGACTCGCGCGTGCTGATCGACGGCATCACCGACCGCCTGGCGCGCCCCGACGTGGCCGGCGACCGGTACGTCATCTCCAACACCTCGCCCGACGCCCTGTCGCCGAGCGTGATCCTCACCGGCCGGATCGGCGGCGGCAAGCCGGTGCGCCTGTCGGAGGGCGAGCGGTGGAACTCCGTCCCGGCCACCGACGGAAGGCGGGCCGCGTGGACCTCGTTCGACGCCGCGCAGGAGCACTACCAGGTCCACGTCCGCCCGCTCGACCGCAGCTCGCCGCCCGAGCTGGTCTTCGACGCCCCGAGCCTCGTCGACTCGGTGGCGATCGACGGCGACACGATCGTGTGGGACGGCGTCGGCGCCGACGGCGAGCACGGGGTCTGGGTCAAGCGCGGCTCCGCGGCGCCCGTCGAGGTCACCGCCGAGGCCGCCGTGCACGGGTTCTCGCCGTCGCTCAAGGGCGGCAGGCTCGCCTACGAGCGGTACTGGACGGAGGACGGCGCACTGCGCAGCGCACCCGCCGTCGTCGACCTCAGGACCGGCGCCGAGACCGTCATTCCCATGCCGGCCGGCTCGTGGACCGCGAAGCCGATCCTGACCGGCCGTCACCTCGTCTGGACGTACGACGAGGACGACGACGGCCGCTACGGCATCATGCGGGCCGCACCCGACGGCACCCGCAGGGCCGTCGTCGTGCGGGACGGCCCGCAGGCGCCCGGGCCGAACTGGTTCGACGCCAACGACGAGGTCGCCACCATCGGCGTGTGGCCCGACGGCAGCGGGATCTCGAACGCGATCCTGGCGAAGATCCACCAGGTGCCGCTCGGCGGCGGGACCCCGCAGCGCTACTCGTGCAACCGGGGATTGCAGGACTACTTCGCCGCCGGAAAGGGCACAACCGTCGTCTGGCTCGACGGCACCGACGGGAACACCGACCTGGTGACCCGCGACCGGCCCGCGCCGCGCTGCCGTACCGGCTCGTGACGCCGGGCCGGGTGACCGCCGGGCGACGGCCCGCGCAAGCGGGTTGACCTGGGCAGGCGCCCGCCGCACCATGCGAGGGGGGCGGCGGGCGCCGAGCCCTGGTCAGGCGTCTCACTGCGGAAACCGAGCGGGGGCTCCCATGCGCACTGCCGAACCCGAGGTCTTCATCGTCGCCCGCCCGGCGCTCGACTACGACGAGCTGGCCCGCTACCTCGCCGAGGTCGGCGGGGCGAGGTGGCTGGAGCGGCTCGACCGCGGCGACCTCGACGCGCAGAACCTCGCGGAGTTCGCCGGCCGGCTCTGCTACCGCTCGTTCGAGCCGGGACTCAACCCCAACGTGACGAAGATCAGGGAGAACCAGGACGACTACCTGCGCAACATCCTGGCCAGCGCCCACGGCTCGGTCCTGGAGCACGTGAGCTTCAGCTTCGTGCTGCACGACGTCAGCCGGGTGCTGACCCACGAGCTGGTACGCCACCGGCCCGGCGTGGCCATCTCGCAGGAGTCACTGCGCTTCGTCCGCCTCGACGAACTGCCGTTCTGGTTCCCGGAGTGGGCGCGCGAGGACGACGAGCTGATGCGGCGGGCCACGGCCGTGCTGGAGGAGCTGGAGCGGTTCCAGGTCTGGATGGCCGGCCACTTCGGGCTCGATGAGGAGGGCGTGCCGTTCTCCGAGAAGAAGCACCGCACGTCGTTCATGCGGCGCTTCGCCCCCGAAGGCGTGGCGACCGGCCTGGTGTGGACCGCGAACGTGCGCACCCTGCGGCACACCATCGAGGCCCGCACCGCGACCGGGGCGGAGGAGGAGATCCGCCTGGTGTTCCAGCGCATCGGCGAGCTGATGCGCGAGGAGGCGCCCGCCCTCTTCGGCGACTACGTCGTCGAGGACGGGGCCTGGATCCCCGGCTGGCGCAAGGTCTGACCCCTGGATCAGGCGAGGGCGGGCAGCACGTAGACCTCGGCGCCCGGCGGCATGGCGCAGTCGAGGCCGCCGAGCCCCCGGGAGTTCTCGCCGCACACGAACATGCTGATGTGGCGGCGGATGCGGCCGTATTCGTCGCGCAGCCGCTCCTCCAGCATGGGGTGGGTGCGCCGCAGCATGTCGAGCGCCGAGCGCAGGGTGGGCGGCGAGTCGCGGTCGTCGCCCACGGCGAAGACCGCGACCTCCTGGCGCCCGCTCACCCACCGCCGCAGCGAGCTGGGCAGCACGAACACGACCATCGTCACCGGTCTGGCCATGATCTAGAGCACCGCCGCACGCACGGTGAGCACGTCGGGCAGGTGGCGGGCGACCGTGGACCACGTCTCGCCGTCGTCGCGCGAGCCGTAGACCTCGCCTGAGCGGGTGCCGAAGAACACCCCGGCGTCGGAGGCGGTCATCGCGTCGCGCAGCACGGTGGAGTAGACGGGCTCGTCGGGCAGCCCCTGGGAGGAGGCCTGCCAGGTGGCGCCGCCGTCGTCGCTGCGGTGGACGCGGTAGCGGTGGCCGACCGGCGTGCGGTCCATGTCGGCGTGGAGCGGCAGCACGTAGACCGTGTCGGGCCGCGACGGGTGCACCGCGATGGGGAAGCCGAAGTCGGACGGCAGCGAGGTGCCGATGTCGCGCCAGCTGGCCCCGAAGTCGTCGCTGCGGTAGACGCCGAAGTGGTGCTGGAGGTAGAGCCGCTCGGGCCGGGACGGGTGCATCGACACCTTGTGGACGCACTGCCCGAACTCAGGATATTGCTGGCCCTCCGGCATGAACGGGGCCCTGATGTTCTTGTTGGCCGCCTCCCACGACAGCCCGCCGTCGCGGGTGCGGTAGAAGCCGGCCGCCGAGACGGCGACGGCCATGATCTCGGGGTCGGTGGGGTGGTTGACGATCGTGTGCAGGCACAGCCCGCCGCCGCCCGGCTCCCACCGCTCGCGGTGCGGATGCTCCCACAGACCCTCGACCAGCCGATAGGTGACGCCGCGGTCTTCCGAGCGGAACAGCGCGGCCGGCTCGGCCCCCGCCCAGACGACGTCGGGCTCGGACGGCGACGGCGCGAGCTGCCAGACCTTGGCGAGCGTCGCCCCGGTCTTCTCCGGGAAGGCGACGGGCGGGTGGTCGGCCTCGTGCCAGGTGGCGCCGAGGTCGTCGGAGTACATCACCGACGGGCCGAAGTGGCCGTATTCGATGCCGGCCAGCAGCCGGGGCGTGGCGCCCCTGGTGTCGATCGCCACCGCGTGCACGGCGACCGTGGAGAACTGGATCGGCTGGACCTCGAACGGGCCGCCGCCCGTCGAGCGGGCCAGGAACAGGCCCTTACGGGTGCCGACCGCGAGCATTGCGTCACTCATGACTTCGCTCCCATGTTCGCTTGCGGTCATCGTGCCACGCGCCACCGACAGTTACCGAGGACTGGGCGATTCCGCTCGCAAGCATCTCGCTTACCTGGGGGGTAATCGAGACGCTTCCCTCTGATCGCTACCGTGAGGGGCATGGAAGCGGTCGCCGTACATGAGGAGTCCTTCGGTTCGCTGCTGCGCTCGTGGCGGCAGCGGCGCCGGGTGAGCCAGCTCGACCTGGCCATCGAGGCGGGGGTGTCGGCCCGCCACGTCAGTTTCCTGGAGACCGGGCGGGCCAGGCCGAGCCGCGAGATGGTGACGCGGCTGGCCGAGGAGCTGGACGTGCCGCTGCGGCACCGCAACCGGCTGCTGGTGGCCGCCGGGTTCGCCCCGGTCTATCCGGAACGCGAGGTGCGCGCGCCCGAGCTGCAGGCCGTCCGGCAGGCGCTGGACACGATCCTGGCGGGGCACGAGCCATATCCGGCGGTCGTGGTGGACGTGGCGTGGAACCTGGTGGCGGCCAACGCGGCGGCTGGGATGTTCCTGGAGGGCGTGCCCGATGAGCTGCTGAAGGAGCCGGTCAACGTGATGCGGCTGTCGCTGCACCCCGACGCGATGGGCGGGCGGCTGCTCAACCTGGCCGAGGTACGCGGCCACCTGCTGCGCCAGCTGCGCCGCCAGGCCGAGTCGTCGGGCGACGGGCGGCTGGCCGAGCTGCACGACGAGCTGGCCGCGTACACCTACAAGGACGGGGCCGGCGTCGAGGCCAATGTGGCGCACCTGACGGGGCCGTCCGACCTCCTCATCCCGCTGCGCATCGCCGCGGGCGACCGGGTGCTGTCGCTGTTCACCACGATCGCGACGTTCGGCACGCCGATGGACGTCACGGTCTCCGAGCTGGCCATCGAGACGTTCTGGCCGGCCGACGAGGAGACGGCGGCGGCCTTCCGCGTCAGCGGGCGGTGAGGGGGAGCGCGGGCGGCGGCTCGCCGGCGGCGACCGCGGCCTCGATCGAGGCCAGGGGCGCGGGACCTGGCACGATCGGCAGGCCGCCGGTGACGGTGTGCGTGCGCACGTCGGGCAGGCCCTCGGCGGGCGGCGCGGCGACGGCGAAGACGGGGAAGGCGTGGCCGCCCGGCACGACGGAGACGGAGATGTAGTCGCCCACCGTCCTGCCCTGGCCGGTGACCGGCAGCCAGCCGACCGCCATCGGCCCGTGCAGCTCCAGCGGCGCCGACCAGCTCGCCCCGCCGTTGGCCGAGGAGGTGTGGCCGACGGTGAGGCGGCAGGTGGCGGGCACGCAGGCGGCGTCGGCGTAGCGGTAGTACGTCACCGCGAGCCGCGCCCGCTCGCCCTTGCTCGCGCGGTCCACGCCGAGCCCCGGGATGACGTGGTCGCCGCCGTCGTCGGTCACCCGCAGCACGTCGCCCCACCGCTCGCCGGTGGCCGACGTGCTGAGCACGATGTCGTTGCCGGCGCAGCCGTGCTGGAAGCGGCAGTCGTGCCAGGCGACGTAGACGGTGCCGGCGGCGTCGGTCTCGGCCGAGGGCAGCGGTAACGCCCGCAGCCCGCCCGCCGGCGTGTGCCGCTCCACCCGCGAGACCAGCGTGCTCTCGCTCCAGCTCGCCCCGCCGTCGCGGGACCGGAACGAGCGGATCTCTCCGTCGTTGCTCAGGTACGGCACCACGACGGTCCCGTTGGGCCGCACCACCGGCTGCCCGCCCAGCCCGCTCGCTCTGGTGACCGCGACGGTCCAGGACAGGCCGCCGTCGACCGAGCGGGCCACCCTCATCGCGTTCGCCACGGCGTGGTCGTCGAACACGGCGTAGCACTGCCCCCGGTACGGGCTGCCGTCCCCGTTGTCGCAGACCACCCAGCTCTTGTCCAGGTCGCCGCCCACGGCGGTGACCACCGGCGGCGACCACGCCACCCCGTCGGTGGAGCGGCTGGTCAGCACGGCCGCCCCGGTCACCCCGCCGGTCACCCCGCCGGTGTCGGACAGCCCGATCGAGGTGATCAGCCACACGCCGTGCAGGGCGTCGTAGGCCACCGAGGGGTCGGCGGTGCGCGCGTGCACGCCGCCCGCCGCCGTGGTGAGGCCGGGCAGCGTCCCCCTGCTCCAGGTGGCGCCGCCGTCGCCGGACATCGCGTACGCGATGCCGGCCGCGCCTCCGTCGGACAACCGGCCCGTCTGGTGCGCCGCCACGACCACGTCGCCCCACTGGTAGGTGTCGGCGCCGCCCTGCGGGCCGGGCCGCGGCGCGGTGGTGCCGATCTCGGGGCCGATCTCGGTGAGGGGGACCGCCTCGGACGCTGTGGCGGGTGCCTGCGCGATCAGCGACGCCGCGGCCACGAGGGTGACGAGGGCGACGAGCCCGCCGATCGTACGGCGCCGGGCGGGAAGGGGCACGCTCCACCTCCGCGTGGGGGGTCACCCTCCAGATGGCCTCTTCCCCGCCCGATTGTCAACCTTTCGATCACTGTTGTCAGCGTTCGCCGTGCACGGTGTCCCTGTGGATGCGGGCCGGCGGGACGCCGTCGCCCTGGAGGCGGCGCACGGTCTCGTTGACCATGCTGGAGGGGCCGCACACGTACACGTCGTGCTCCGACCAGGAGTGGAAGCGCTGGGTCACCTCGGGCAGGTGGCCGCGCATGCCCTCGTAGCCCGGCTCGTCCGACACCACGGGCAGCACCCGCAGCCACGGGAACGACGACTGCATCCTGATCAGGTCCGGCAGGTCGTACAGCTCGCCCGAGGTGCGGGCGCCGTACAGCAGGTGGATGTTGGGGCGGCGGCCCGAGGCGATGATGGACTCCACGATCGCCTTCAGCGGCGCGAGTCCCGTGCCGCCCGCCACGCACAGCACGTCGCGCGCGCTGTGCTCGCGCGGCGTCATCGAGCCCATGGGCGGGCCCAGCATGAGCGTGTCGCCGATGCGGGTGTGCCTGATCAGCGTGGTCGAGACCCAGCCGCCGGGCACCGAGCGCACGTGCAGTTTGATCATGTTGTCCGGGCGCGGCGCGTTGGCGATGGAGAACGTCCGCCACACGCGCGGCCAGCGCGCGGTCTGCACGGTGACGTACTGTCCCGGCGTGTACGGCAGCCGCTGCGTCGGCCGCAACGTGATGACCGCGATGTCGCGGTGGCGCAGCTCGTGGTCGACGACCTCGGCCAGCCACCACGCGGGGGACACCCCGGCGTCGGACTCGGCCGAGCCGATCATGAGATTGGCGGCCGCCGAGTACGCCGCCACCCAGGCCGCCTCGATCTCGTCGTTCCAGACGTCGGCCGCGAAGCGGCGGATCGTGGCCAGCAGGGCGTTGCCCACGGCCGTGTAGTGCTCGGCGACGACGCCGTACTTGCGGTGGTCGCGGCCGAGCTGGCCGAGGTAGGCCGCCATGCCGTCCGGGCTGTCCAGGCTCCACACGATCCTGGTCAACGCGCTGAACAGCCGGTCCCGCTGCACGTTCATCGCGGGCGGGAACATGCTCCGCAAGTGCGGGTTCTCGGCGAACAAGCGGCCGTAGAAGTAGGCCGTGGCCTTGGCGGCCACGGGTTCGACGAGGGAGAAACTCTCCTTCACCAGGCGCGGATTCAACGACATGAAAACAACCCCACCCCTTGACCGGAAACGCATTCCGGTCTCGCCGTTCACCTCCCTGACGTTCCGGGTCGTGAGCGCGGGACCCCTCCCCGGCATGTCCGTACGCTCGAAATCGAGTCTTACACCCGCGATGACCCGCCACAACCGTTTCCCCCCAATACGGTGCGAAGCAGAACTATCAGTGATGGCTCCGTGATTCTCCGCACTCGGGATCTCTGGAATTTCGGTCGTCGAATATGAAAACAACTAATTTTCATATTGAGCAACGAAAAATGCGCGTATGGCGGGATGATCGTCGCCCTTCCGGCGGGATACGCCCGGCTAACCGGACAACCCGGGAAGAGGGTGTCGGACGGGAGGCAAGCCGCACGAGGGGATCTTCAGGAAGGGTGACATATCGGAAAGACTGTGCGCCATGATGGGGGAGTGCATGGGGCCGCCTTCGCACCTCGGCGGAGGGCGGCCGTACGAACTCCACCATGCCCTTGGGAGATCGCATGTCCCGACCGCTGATCGGCGTCACCGCCTACTTCGAGGCCGCCCGCTGGGGCGACTGGGTACGCGAGGCCGTGCTGTCTCCCCCCTCCTACGCCAAGATGGTCGGCCGGGCGGGCGGCGCGCCCGTCGTCCTGCCGCCCATCGCCCCCAGCGCTGTCGACGACTACGTCAGCGGGCTGCGCGGCGTCGTCCTGGCCGGCGGCGCCGAGCTGGCCGCCGACGCCTACAACGGCGAGCAGGACCCCAGGGCCGACGAGCCGCAGCCCCACCGCGACCGCTTCGAGCTGGCCCTGGCCCGGGCCGCCATCCGGGCCGACGTGCCCGTCCTCGCCATCGGCCGCGGCATGCACGTGCTCAACGTCGCCCAGGGCGGCACCCTCATCCCGTGGCTGCCCGACGTCCTCGACAGCGACCGCCACGCGGAGCCCGACGGCGGCCACGTCATCCAGGTCAGCGTCACCAGCAAGCTCGGCAAGGCCGTCGGCGACCGCGTCGAGGTCAGCGCGCCCCACCGCCAGTCCGTACGCAGGCTCGGCACGGGCCTGCTGGCCGTGGCCTGGGCGGAGGACCAGATCGTCGAGGGCATCGAGCTGCAGGGGCACCGCTTCGGCGTGGGCGTCCAATGGCACCCGGAACGCGGCACCGACACCCGGCTCTTCGATGCGTTCATCGAGGCGGCCCGCTAGGCTGCTGATCATGCCGCTGCACCCCCAGGCGCGGGATTACGTCGCCCAGTTCCTAGCCGGCTCCGACGACGAGGGGCTGGCCGGTCTCGACCTGGCCGCCATCCAGGAGATGCGCGCGAGCGACCCCATGGCCGTCCACCGGGGGCCGCTGACCAAGCTGCCGTTCGTCCGCGACGAGCTGGCCGAGGGCGTGCCCATCCGCATCTACCGCGCCGACCCGGGCGACGCGCCCCTGCCGGTCCTGGTCTACTTCCACGGCGGCGGCTGGGTCTTCGGCAGCGTCAAGCGCAATGACGCGATCGGCCGCGACCTCGCCATCCGCACCGGCGCCGTGGTGGTCTCCGTCGACTACCGGCTGGCGCCCGAGCACCCCTTCCCGGCCGCCGCCGACGACGCCTGGACGGTCGTGCGCGACCTGTTCGCCCGCCCGGCCTTCTACCAGAGCAACGGCAGCGTCGCCGTCATCGGCGACAGCGCCGGCGCCAACCTGGCCGCCGTGGCCGCCTGGCAGGCCCGCGACGCCGGCCTGCGCCTGGCCCACCAGGTGCTCGTCTATCCGGTGCTCGACGCCGCCATGGACACCCCCAGCTACACCGCGAACGCCAAGGGCTACGGCCTCGACGCCGCCGACATGGCCTGGTTCGTCAGCCGATACGCCGGCGACGTCGACCCCGCCGACCCGCGCCTGTCGCCGCTGCGCCTGCCCGACGTCTCAGACCTGGCCCCCGCCACCGTGGTCACCGCCGAGTACGACGTCCTGAGAGACGAGGGCGAGCACTACGCCGCCCGCCTCGCCGACGCGGGCGTCCCCGCCGAGCTGCGCAGGTACGACGGCGCCGTCCACGGCTTCTTCGTCCTGCCCGGCCTGTTCGACCAGGCCGTCGAGGCCCGCGACTACGTGGCGCAGCGGCTGCGGGAGCACCTGTGAAAGACGCCTACATCAAGCTGCGGCTCGACACCCCCGCCGACGGCGTGCTGCGCGTCACGATCAGCGAGCCCGCCAGGCTCAACGCCGTCGACGCCACCGCGCACCGCGAGCTGGGCGAGATCTGGCGCGACGCCGACCGCGACGCGTCCGTACGCGCGATCGTGGTCAGGGGAGAGGGCGCCGCGTTCTCCGCCGGCGGCGACCTGTCCATGATCGAGGACATGATGCGCGACCACGACACCCGGATGCGGGTGTTCACCGAGGCCCGCGACATCGTCTACAACGTGCTCAACTGCTCCAAGCCCATCGTCTCCGCCATCCAGGGCCCCGCCGTCGGCGCCGGGCTCGCGGTCGCGCTGCTGGCCGATATCTCCGTGGCCGGCCGCACCGCCCGCATCATCGACGGCCACACCAGGCTCGGCGTCGCGGCAGGCGACCACGCCGCCATCGTCTGGCCGCTGCTGTGCGGCATGGCCAAGGCGAAATACCACCTGCTGCTCTGCGAGCCGGTCACCGGCGAGCAGGCCGAGCGCATGGGCCTGGTGAGCCTGTGCGTCGAGGACGACGAGGTGCACGAGAAGGCGATGGAGATCGCGGTCAGGCTCGCCGCCGGCGCCCAAGACGCGATCAGGCTGACGAAATACTCGCTCAACAACTGGCTGCGCCTGGCCGGTCCGTCCTTCGACGCCTCGCTGGCCATGGAGTTCCTCGGCTTCACCGGGCCCGACGCCGCCGAGGGCGTGCGCGCCCTGCGCGGGAAGCGGCCGCCCGCGTTCGGCTGACCTCGGCTTTCACCGTCCTGGTGTGCTTCCCCCGCCCTCGGGTAGTCGGGGCGCGTGGACGTCGAAGGGCCGCTTTCCGCCGAGGCCGAGAACGCCGCCCCGGCACCCGGAGCCCGGGCGTCCATCGCACAGGGGGAGGAGGTCATCCAGCCGTCGTGATCATCTCACGGCGACCAGCCCACCGGCCGGTCCACCCTTCGCCTCATGGCGGGACCAGGGACGTGATCCGTACGGCGATGGGCACGCCGGCCGGCAGGCCGGCGGGAAACCGCGGGGGCGGTCCGGACGCTCGCGCCGCCAGGGGTTGAGCAGGCAGCTCCCGGCCGAAGGCGTGGCCCGTCCGATCCTGGCGCCGATCGGGCGGCCGGACACCCCGCGCTCCTCCCTACCGTCGCCCGTTCCAGCAGGTCGTCGGCCCGGTCGTCGGCCCGGTCGTCGGCCCGGCCGTCGGCCCGGTCGTCGGCCCGGCCGTCGGCCCGGCCGTCAATGAGGCCCTCAGCGGGGCCTGCGGGCGTGGAAGACGAAGGCGGGAGGCGTGTTGCGCCACACAGTACGGCCCGGCACGACCTCCTCGAACCGCTCGGCCAGCAGCGCGCGGAAGCGCCGCGCCGAGCTGAGCGGGATCGCGTGGATGTAGGAGAACGTGGTGAACGCCGCCCCCGGGCTCATCGCCCCCGTCACCGCGCCGAGCAGCTCCCGCTGCACGTCATCGGGGAACGCCGCCCACGGCAGCCCGCTCACCACCACGTCCGCCATCCGCAGCCCGCGCTCGCCGAGCAGCTCGCCCAGCCGCGTCGCGTCGGCGTGCGCCACGTCCACCGCCGGATAACGCTCGGCCAGCAGCCGCGCCAGCTGCTCGTTCAGCTCCACCGCCAGATGGTGACCCCGGCCGTCCAGCCGCTGCTGGATCTCCGCGGTGAACGCGCCCGTGCCGGGCCCGAGTTCGACCACGATCGGCTCGCCCCGCTCGGGGATCGGCGCGCAGACGGCCGCCGCCAGCCGCCGCGAGCTGGGCGCGACCGCGCCGATCGTGGCGGGGGAGCGCAGGAACTGTCCGATGAACAGTGCGGTGTCGTTGGGCATGCCCTGAATGTAGGCGCTGGTCGCCGCCGATCGCTCCGCCCTCCGGGCGGACCTGCGGCCACTTGGAGGAGGCGGGGTCCTCCGCGCGGAGGATCAGCCGGTGGAGCGGTGCGGATACGGTGTGGTGCATGCGTTGGCGTGGTGTGCCGCTCGATGTCCTGCTCGCGGCCTCGGGGGTGGCCCTCGACCTGCTGACCACGGCACACGCGGGCGACACCGACGTCCTGCCCGCCGAGGCGAACATCCCCATGGCGCTGCTGGTCGGCCTGCCCATGGGGCTCGTCCGCCACCGGCCGGTCCTCGTCACCCTCTACCTGGCGGCCATGCTCGCCACCACCGACCAGCTCGGCTCGTTCACCTCCAACACCGCGCAGATCCTGCTCTGCGTGGCGCTCGGCGTGGCCGGATACCTCGCCCGCGCCCGCGCCACCGCCCTCGCCGTCGTCGCCGCCATCGTCGCCACCGCCTTCAACATCGCCGACCCCGGCATCGCGCTCACCGGCAACACGTGGATGTACTCCGTGCTGCTGCCTGTCTTCCCCGCCGTGCTCGGCGGCTACCTGCGCAGCTCGGCCGAGCGGCTCGACGAGCGCGACGTCACCCCCGACGCGCTGCTCGCCGCCGGCGGCGTCGCCATCACCGTGCTCAGCACGTGGACGTCCTGGCACTCCGGCGCCCAGCCCGTCTGGGTCGTCGGGCTGCTCGCCGTGGTCGGCGGCCTGTCGCTCGGCGTCGCCAGGCGGCTGCCCGGGCTGGTCTTCCTGCTGCAGGGCGTGCTGCTCGTCTCCGCCGACGCCTACCTCAACCAGGCGGTCAACACCTGCGTGATCCTCACCCTGATCGCGATCGGCGTGTTCGCGATGCGGGTGGTGTCGTGGGCCTGGACGGTGGCCGCGTACCTGACCGGCTGCCTGCTCACCGCCATCGCCGTCGTCGGCGACGACACCTCCATCACCGGCTTCCGCGTCGGCGTGCTCATGACGCTCGTCGCCACGCCCATCGCGATCGGCCGTTACCTCGGCATGCGCCGTGCCGCCGCCGCGTCCGAGCGGCTGCGCGCCGAGGAGGCCGCCCGCGCCGCCGTCGCCCAGGTGCGCGCCGACCAGCTCGCCGAGCGCGAGCGCATCGCCCGCGACGTGCACGACATCGTCGCCCACCACGTCGGCGCCATGGTGCTGCGGGCCAGCGCCGCCCGCTACACCGCGCCCGACGGCCCCGTCGCCGACGCGCTCAACGACATCCGCGAGACGGGACACCAGGTGCTGCAGGACCTGCGCGACCTGCTCGACCTGCTGCGCGACCCCGAGCGCCAGCCCGACCTGCTGGCCAACCCGGCCGACGTCGTCCGCGAGTCCGCCGAACGCATGGCCGCCGCCGGCCTCGTCGTGGACCTCGACCTCGACCCGGCCACCGACCAGACCCCGCTCATCGCCCGCGCCTCCGCGGCCAGAATCGTCCAGGAAGGACTCACCAACGTGCTCAAACACGCCGGCCCAGGCACCCGGGTCCGCGTATCCGTGACCCCCTCGGAAGAGGGGCTCGCCGTCGAGGTCCGCAACGGCCGCCCGCCGACCGCCATCGAGCGCCTGCCCTCCTCCGGCCGGGGTCTGGCGGGCATGCGCGAGCGGGTCCGCACCCTCGGCGGCACCCTCAGCGCCGGGCCCGACGGCGAGGGCGGCTGGCTGCTCGCCGTCCACCTGCCCACCCGCCTGTCCCCGGGGAGCGCCGCGTGATCCGCGTGCTGGTGGCCGACGACCAGGCGCTCGTCCGCGCGGGCGTGCGCATGCTGCTGCAGGCCACGGGCGACATGGAGGTCGTGGGCGAGGCCGAGGACGGCGCCGAGGCCGTCCGCCTGGCGGAGCGCCACCTGCCCGACGTCATCCTCATGGACCTGCGCATGCCCAGAGTCGACGGGCTGGAGGCCATCAGGCGGGTGCTCGCCGCCCGGCCGGGCGCCAGGATCGTCGTGCTGACCACGTTCGCCGAGGACGGCAACGTCTACGCCGCCCTGCGCGCCGGCGCCGTCGGCTTCCTCGTCAAGGACGACGACCCCGAGCGCATGGTCGAGGCCGTGCGCAGGGCCGCGGCGGGCGAGCAGCTCCTCGCCCCCTCGGTGCTGCGCCGGGTCGTCGAACGCTTCCTCGCCGCCGAGGAGCAGGCCGCGCCCGCCGCACCGCCCGGACTGACCGAGCGCGAGCTGGAGGTGCTCGCCCTGGTCGGGACCGGCCTGTCCAACGCGGAGATCGCCGAGGAGCTGCACGTCGGCGTCACCACGGTCAAGACCCACATCGCGGCCGCGATGGAGAAACTCGGCCTGCGCAACCGCATCCAGGCCGCCGTCATCGCCCACCGCACCGGCCTGGTGGACGCCTCCTTCCGCCCGGTCCGCCACCCCCGCCCCTGACCCCGTCCCTCGCGTGGGCGTCCGCCTGTGGGTGGACGCCCGCGTCACCCGGTGGGCGGACGACCGGGCCGGGGGTGGTCCGGGAGCATGTGGTCGCACATTGATCGCAGGAGCGGAAGGACCCCCCATGCAGGAGACCCTCAGTTCACAGGAGCGGCGCAGCGGCGGCGCGGACCGGATCTCCGGTGGCCTGCTCTACGGGCTGCGGCTGGCCGTCACCGGGCAGGGCGTCGCGCTCGTCGTCGCGGCGTCGTTCGCCGGGCAGGCCGT
Organism: Nonomuraea sp. NPDC049421; assembly: GCF_040677005.1. Lineage (NCBI taxonomy): Bacteria > Bacillati > Actinomycetota > Actinomycetes > Streptosporangiales > Streptosporangiaceae > Nonomuraea > Nonomuraea sp. NPDC049421. The sequence goes on along the minus strand of NZ_JBFAQA010000030.1, from coordinate 66,239 downwards.
CGAGACGGCGTCGATGGGGGAGAGCCACGTCATGGCCGGCATGGTCGTCCACCTCGTGGCGCTCGTCCAGATCGTGCTGGCGGTGCTGTTCTGGCGGCCGGGACGCGGCGCGGGCTGGCCCGCCCTGGCGAGCGTGGCGCTGTTCGTCGTCGGCCTGGCCCAGCACGTCACCTGGCTGTGGCTGGGCGCCCACCTGCCCAACGGCGTGATCCTGTTCGGCCTCATCACCGCGCTGCTCATCTGGGTCTGGTCACCGGCGGCCGCCCGCCGCCGCTAAGGTCGAAGGCGTGTACGTGAAGATCTGCGGGCTGAGCGAGCCGGAACACGTCGCCACCGCCGTCGAGGCCGGCGCCGACGCCATCGGGTTCGTCATGACCAGGAGCCCGCGCCGCATCACGCCCGAGCGGGCCGCCGAGCTGGCCGCGGCGGTCCCGCCCCACGTCCTCACCGTCGGCGTCTTCCGCGGCGAGGACCCGCAGGCCGTGCGCGAGGCCGCGCTGACCTCCGGCGTACGCGCCGTCCAGCTGCACGGCAAGCACCCCCACGGCGACTTCACCGCGCTCAAGGACCTCGGGGTGCGCCTGGTCAGGGCCGTGGACGCGCAGGCCGACCTGCGCTGCGGCGCCTACGACGAAGACCTGCTCATCGTCGATGCGCCCCACGCCGGCTCCGGGCAGCCGTGGGACTGGGCGGCGGTCCGCGGCCGCCCCTCCGGTCAGTGGATGCTGGCGGGCGGCCTGGCCCCTGCCAACGTCGCCGAGGCGGTCGCCGCCGCCCGTCCGTGGGGCGTCGACGTCTCCAGCGGCGTCGAGACCGCCCCCGGCAAGAAGGACTCCACCCTCATCAGGTCCTTTCTCAAGGCGGCCCGCAGTCTCGATGTCTGACCTCCCTCCCACCCCCACTGCCCAACGCGACCCGGGCGCGCCTGAACAACCGCCCGCCGTCACCGGCGACCTGGCGCGGGTGCTCGGCTTCCTGCACGGGTTCGCCCGCCGCCGCGCGCCCCGCGTGCTGCCCGCACCGGGCGGTTTCGCCGTGCTCGACGACCGTTTCCCCGGCTCGTACGACGACAACAAGCTGATCGTCACCGAGGACGCGGACCCGGCGCTCCTGCTGAAGGCGGCCGACGACCTCCTGGCCACCAGGGGCCACCGCCTGATCTGCGTGGACGACGACCACCTCGGCACCGCCTACGCGCCCGCGTTCACCGCCGCCGGCTACGAGCGGGAGACCACGCTCGTCATGACCTTCACCGGCGGCCTCCCCCAGGCGCCGCCCCCTGCCGAGCGCCTGGAGCCGGACGAGCTGCTCCCCGTGCTGCGCCGCGGCTGGCGCCACACGCTCCCCGAGGCTCCGGAAGAGGTGATCGAGGGCCTCGCCCGCCGCGTCGAGGCTCGCGCGGCCGGCGCCGGCGTGGTGCGCTTCTACGGCGTACGCACTCCGTACGGCGAGATCGCCGCCCGCGCCGACCTGTACGTCCACGACGGCGTCGCCCAGATCGAGAACGTCTTCACCGGCCACCTCCACCGGGGCGCCGGCCACGCCCGCAACCTCATGACCGCCCTCCTCGCCGAAGCCGCGGCCCTGCTCGCCGAAAGCAGGAACGGGGGCGCGGGCGGTGCGGCCGATCGGCCCGCGGGCGGAACCGCAGGGGGAGGAACCGGCGGGAGAGAGACCACAGGGGGAGGAACCGGCGGGAGAGAGACCGCAGGGGGAGAGTCCGGCGGGGGAGAGAGCGGCCTGATCTTCCTGCTGGCCGACGCCGACGACTGGCCCCACCGCTTCTACCGCCGGCTGGGCTTCACCGAGCTGGGTCGCACCCACGCCTTCCTCCGCACCTGACGGGCCGCCGGGATCCCCTGGGGCCGATGAGACGGGGGAAGCGCGGGCCGCTGCGAGGGAGTTCCACGCAGTAGGGTCTCCTGCGTGAGCGAAACTTCCGCCGAGGACCGGATCTGGACGGTTCCTAACCTGCTGAGCTTCCTGCGCCTCCTGGGCGTGCCCGTGTTCTTCTGGCTGGTTCTCGGGCCCAAGGCCGACGGGTGGGCCATCGGGATCCTCGCGGTCGCCGGTTTCACGGACTGGCTCGACGGGAAGATCGCACGGGCGTTCAACCAGACGAGCAGGCTGGGCCGGATCATCGACCCCGCCGCGGACAAGCTCTACGTGTTCGCCACCATCATCGCCCTGCTGCTGCGCGACGTGATCCCGTGGTGGCTGGTCGTGGTCGTCCTGGGCCGCGACGTCTTTGTCGCCTGTTTCGCCCCAGTTCTTCGCAAATATGGCTATAAGGCACTTCAAGTGCATTTCCTGGGCAAGGCAGCCATGTTCAACCTCATGTACGCCTTCCCCCTGCTCTTCCTTGCCTCGCACTCCGGGTGGTATGCCGAAATAGCACGCATTGTCGGGTGGGCGTTCGCTCTGTGGGGAACGGGCCTGTACTGGTGGGCGGGGGCGCTGTATGTCGTACAGGTGCGTCAACTGGTAACGGCGGCCAGAAGGGGATGATCGGGTGAAGGCGGTCGTCATGGCGGGCGGGGAGGGCACTCGGCTGCGTCCGATGACCGCCAACCAGCCCAAGCCCCTGCTCCCTGTCGTCAACCGCCCGATCATGGAACACGTCCTGCGCCTGCTCAGGCGGCACGGCGTGACCGAGACCGTGGTGACCCTGCAGTTCCTCGCCGCCCTCGTCCGCAACTACTTCGGCGACGGCGACGAGCTGGGCATGAGCCTGCAGTACGCCACCGAGGACGTCCCGCTCGGCACGGCGGGCAGCGTCAAGAACGCCGCCGACCGCCTGCGCGACGACCGTTTCCTGGTCATCTCCGGAGATGCCCTGACGGACATCGACTTATCGGACATGATCCGTTTTCATCGTGAAAAAGGCGCGCTTGTCACGATCGGCCTGAAAAGGGTCCCCAACCCGCTCGAATTCGGGATCATCATCGTGGACGAGGAGGGCCGGGTCCAGCGCTTCCTGGAGAAGCCCACCTGGGGCCAGGTCTTCTCCGACACCGTCAACACCGGCATCTACGTCATGGAACCCGAGATCCTCGACGCCGTCGCCACCGGCGAGCCCGTCGACTGGTCCTCGGACGTCTTCCCCGCCCTCCTCCGCTCCGGCGCCGCCATCTACGGCTACGTCGCCGACGGCTACTGGGAGGACGTCGGCACCCACGACAGCTACCTCAAGGCCCAGGCCGACGCCCTGTCCGGCCGGGTCGCCCTCGACATCGGCGGCTTCGAGCTCTCACCCGGCGTGTGGGTCGCCGACTCCGCCTCCGTCGACCCCGACGCCGTGCTCAAGGGCCCGCTGCTCATCGGCGACTACGCCAAGGTCGAGGCGGGGGCCGAGCTGCGCGAGTACACCGTGCTCGGCAACAACGCCGTCGTCCGCGAGGGCGCCTTCCTGCACCGCGCGATCGTCCACGACAACGTCTACCTGGGGCCGGGCGCCCACCTGCGCGGCTGCGTCATCGGCAAGAGCACCGACGTGATGGCCGGCGCCCGCATCGAGGAGAACGCGATCATCGGCGACGAGTGCGTCATCGAAGCCGAGGCGTACGTCTCCAGCGGTGTCCGCGTCTACCCGTTCAAGACCATCGAGGCCGGCGCGGTGGTCAACACCAGCGTCATCTGGGAGTCGCGCGGCCAGCGCAACCTGTTCGGCCCGCGCGGCGTGAGCGGCCTGGTCAACGTCGAGATCACCGCCGAGCTGTGCGTCCGCCTGGCCAGCGCGTACGCCACCACCCTGAAGAAGGGCGAGTACGTCGTCACCTCCCGCGACTGCTCGCTGGCGGCCAGGGCGCTCAAGCGGGCCGTCATCGGCGCGCTCACCGCGGGCGCCATCAACGTCCTCGACCTGGAGGCCGCGCCGCTGCCCGTGACCCGCTTCCACACGGCGAGGGTGTCGGCGGCGGGCGGCATCGCGCTGCGCACCACCCCGGGCGACCCGCAGAGCGTGGACATCGTCATCATGGACGACCGCGGCGCGGACCTGCCGCCGGCCGCCCAGCGCAAGCTGGAGCGGGTCTTCTCCCGCCAGGAGTTCCGCCGCGCCTTCCCCGGTGAGATCGCCGAGCTGGCCTACCCGGCGCGGGCGGTCGAGGACTACACCCACGAGCTGCTGCGCCACGTCGGCGTGAGCGGCGTCAGGGACATGAAGGTCGTCGTCGACTGCGCGGGCGGCACCTCCTCGCTGGTGCTGCCCACGCTGCTGGCCAGGGTCGGCGTCGAGGTGCTCACGGTCAACGCCAGGCTCGACGACGTCTCGCCCACCGAGACGCTGGCCGAGCGCCGCCGCGACCTGCAACGTCTGTCGGAGCTGGTCAGCTCCTCAAGGGCGGCGTTCGGGGTGCGGTTCGACCCCGTGGGTGAGCGCATCGCCCTGGTGGACGAGAAGGGCCAGCTCATCAGCGAGGAACGCGCCCTGCTCGTCGTGCTCGACCTGGTGGCCGCCGAGCGGCGGGGCGGACAGGTGGCGCTGCCGGTCACCACGACCAGGGTCGCCGAGCAGGTCTGCCGCTTCCACGGCGTCCAGGTGCGGTGGACCCCCACCGCGCTCGACGCGCTCACCTCGGCCGCCGCGGGGCCCGACATGATCTTCGCAGCCGACGGGCGCGGCGGGTTCGTGGTGCCCGAGTTCAGCCCGGCCATCGACGGGCTGGCCGCGTTCATGCGGCTGCTCGGGCTGGTGGCCCGCACCCGGCTGTCGCTCAGCCAGATCGACGCGCGCATCCCGGAGGTCAGGCTGCTCAGGCGGACGGTGCCGACGCCGTGGGCGGCCAAGGGCGCGGTCATGCGCTCGGTCATCGAGGCGGCCGAGGCCGAGCCCGACGGACACCGCGTCGACACCACCGACGGGGTGCGCGTGGCGCGCGACGACGGGAGCTGGGTGCTGGTGCTGCCCGCCGCCGCCGAGCCGGTCACCGACCTGTGGGCCGAGGCGGGCGACATGGACGGCGCCCAGGCCCTGCTCGAACGCTGGGCCCGCGTCGTCGAGCAGGCGGCCGGGTGACACCCGCACGCAGAGTGATCGGAAAGTGTTCGCCGATGACGTGCCCAGAGAGTGCCGCAAGATCGTAATGTAGAAACGCGCGGCGGCATGGACCACGGGGCGGGGGCGGCGGTAACTTTATCTGCGTCCGAACCACAGTGCAGCGCCCCGCCTTGACCTTTGCCGCTGATCAGCGTAAGTTGCGGCATTCGCAAACGTGAAAAAGCGAAGCGAGGCGCGCCCAGAGCACCGTCGCCGCGTCTTCGCGGTAGGAGGCCGAGCCGATCGATGCCGAGCGTCTACTGCACGCAGTGCGGGCACGCCAACCCCGAGGATGCCCGTTTCTGTTCCCGTTGTGGGTCGCCGCTGACCAGACCCGAGGTCGCCGGGGACACCACCTCGACGATCTCCATAGCGGGAATCGAGGCGTACGAGGCTGAGACCGGTGACATGCTTCTGGCCGAGCGGGCGATCGTCGAGCAGCTCCCGCCCGGCGCGGCGTTGCTCACGGTGACCAGGGGCCCCAATCAGGGGAGCCGCTTCCGGCTGGACAAAGACCTCACCACGACGGGGCGCCATCCCGAGAGCGACATCTTCCTCGACGACATCACGGTCTCGCGCCGCCACGTCGAGTTCTACCGCCATCGCGGCGGCCAGTTCTCGGTGCGCGACGTGGGCAGCCTCAACGGCACCTATGTCAATCGGGAACGCATCGAGGAGGTTCCTTTGCACTCGGGAGACGAGGTGCAGATCGGCAAGTTCCGCCTTCTCTTCCTGATGCGGGGCAACTCCGGCGTATGACTTCTCAGGCGGCACGCTCGCACATGAGCATCGGGGAAGTGCTCGCGCTCCTGCAGGGCGAGTTCCCCGATGTGACGATCTCCAAGATCAGGTTCTTGGAGGGCGAAGGGCTGATCGAGCCCGAGCGCAGCCCCTCCGGCTACCGTAAGTTCACGCATCTGCACGTCGAGCAGCTGCGCTTCATCCTGACCGAGCAGCGCGACCACTACCTGCCGCTGCGCGTGATCAAGGACAAGATGGCCGAGAGCTTCGGCCGCCCGCGCGCGGTGCAGCAGGCGCAGGAGGTCAAGCTCAGCAGGGCCGAGCTGCTCGAGGCGGCGGGCATCGACGACGAGACGCTCACCGAGCTGGAGGACTACGGCCTGCTGGTCCCGGTGGCCAGGCGCTACGACGAAGAGGCGCTCAAGGTGGCCCGCACCGTGGGCGCCCTGGCCAGGTTCGGTCTGCACGCCCGTCATCTGCGGGCGGTCAAGGCGGCGGCCGAGCGCGAGGCGGGACTGGTCGAGCAGACCGTCGCCCCGATACTCAAACGGCGCCGCCCCGGAGCCATCGGCGAGGCCGACGAGGTGGCCCGCGAACTGTCCACTCTCCTGCTCGACCTGCACGCATCCCTTGTGCGCACGGGGGTCCGGTCGGCCCTGGGTCGTTGATACCGGAGCGAGCTGGGAGGCGAGGGCACATTCCAGGCCCACTGGGTGTTACGTTGAATTAAACCAGTCAGCAGAAGCGATGTTCGAAGAGCTGTGCCGGGTGACCGGTCAGGAATACGGAGCAGCCCGTGTTGCAGATGGAGGTCGTGGGCGTTCGAGTTGAAATGCCCACAAATCAGCCGATCGTCTTGCTCAAGGAGGCACACGGGGAGCGGTTCCTTCCTATATGGATCGGCATGACCGAGGCCACGGCCATCGCCCTGGCCCAGGCGGAGGAGCCGCCGCCGCGGCCGCTCACCCATGATCTCTTCCGAGACGTGCTGAGCGCCTTGGGCGTCGGCCTGCGCGCGGTCAACATCGTCGCCCTGCGCGACGGCATCTTCTTCGCCGATCTGGTCTTCTCCAACGGCGTGGAGGTGAGCGCGCGGCCGTCCGACTCGATCGCGCTCGCCCTGCGCACGGGGGCGCGCATCTTCGCCAGCGAAGAGGTCGTCCAGGAGGCCGGGGTGATCATCCCCGACGACCAGGAGGACGAGGTGGAGAAGTTCAGGGAGTTCCTTGACACGATCACTCCCGAGGACTTCGGCAGGGCGGGGTAGGTATTTCAGTGCATTTACGCTTCACGACGCGCCGAGCCGGATCGTTGACTGAGCATGGTCACAGTCCTACGGTGCAAGTGAAACCCGTGGCCGCCCTTTACGAACCCCCAGATCAGGCCACGGGATGAGAGAAAGCCGGAGGTCCGCGTGGCGGTCAGCAGCGGCGAGGGAAAGACGGCCGGCCAGGAAGATCCGGTGCGGCGCGAGAGCGCGCGGCAGCGTGCCGGGGAGCAGGGCCTGCTCTTCGACGAGCAGCCGACGGCGCTGCCGGACGACATCGGATACCGCGGGCCCACGGCCTGCGCCGCGGCCGGCATCACCTACAGGCAGCTCGACTACTGGGCGCGCACGGGCCTGGTGGAGCCCACGATCAGGGCCGCGCACGGCTCGGGCTCGCAGCGGCTCTACAGCTTCCGCGACATCCTGGTGCTCAAGGTCGTCAAGCGGCTCCTCGACACCGGGGTGTCGCTGCAGCAGATCCGTACGGCAGTCCAGCACCTGCGTGATCGCGGGGTCGCCGACCTCGCCCAGATCACGCTCATGAGCGACGGCGTCAGCGTCTACGAGTGCACCTCGGCGGACGAGGTCATAGATCTTCTCCAGGGCGGGCAGGGCGTGTTCGGCATCGCGCTCGGCCGGGTCTGGCGGGAGGTCGAGGGCTCCCTCGCGGAGCTGCCGGGGGAACGCGCGGCGGTCGAGGACACCGTCCCGGCCGACCACCCCGCTGACGAACTGGCCCGCAGGCGGCGCGCCCGCCGCATCGGCTGACCTGATCCCGCCTCTCACGTTCGCGCCGGGTTCCACGCTGCCCAGGACAGGGCACGCACCGGCGCGAAGCGGCGACGGAGCGTCACCAGCGGTCCGGCCCTCACCGCCGGACCTGCGGTGAAGTGCGCCCATAAGGGCGGGTCCGGTGCACGGCAATCCCGGCTTACCGTAGTAATCTAGGACAGCAAGGCTGACGACCCCGTGCGGGAGAGTCCCCGGTCCCTCCGGTCCGGGGCGCCGAAGGAGCAACCCTCCCCGGAATCTCTCAGGCAACCGGTACCGCTCGGGCGAGGCAACTCTGGAAAGCAGGCGCGCCCGCCAGGCGTGCCTCACCGACGGTGCAAGCCCTGCACAGGGGTGAAGCTCTCAGGTCGCGGCGCACCACGTGGGGCCGCGCTGACAGAGGGGGAGATCCGGCACTCGCCCGCGCCCCGGCGCCGGTCTCCGTAAGCCTCGGGAGGCACACCCATGACCGATCTGTCAGCTCCGCCGTTCTCGTCCAGGCATATCGGCCCCTCCGAGCCCGAGCAGCAGCGCATGCTCGAGGCCGTGGGCTTCGAGTCCGTCGCCGACCTCGTGGCCGTCGCCGTGCCCGAGTCGATCAGGGCCAAGGACCGGCTCAGGCTGCCCGCCGCCATCGGCGAGGCCGAGGCCATCGCCGAGCTGCGCGCCCTGGCCGGCCGCAACCAGGTGCTCACCTCCATGATCGGCCTGGGCTACTACGACACCGTCACCCCCGCCGTCATCCGCCGCAACCTGCTGGAGAACCCGGGCTGGTACACCGCCTACACGCCGTACCAGCCGGAGATCTCGCAGGGCCGGCTCGAGGCGCTGCTGAACTTCCAGACCGTCGTCTCCGACCTGACCGGCCTGCCCGTCGCCGGCGCGTCCCTGCTGGACGAGGGCACCGCCGCGGCCGAGGCCATGACGCTGGCCCGGCGGGCCGGCAAGAGCAAGAGCGACGTGTTCGTGGTGGACGCCGACGCGCTGCCGCAGACCAAGGCCGTGCTCGCCACCAGGGCGGAGCCGCTCGGCATCACGCTCGTCGAGCACTCCCTGGACGGCGAGCTGCCCGAGTGCTTCGGCGTCCTCGTGCAGTACCCGGGCGCCTCCGGGCGGCTGCGCGACTTCCGCGCCGTGGCCGCCGCCGCGCACGAGGCGGGCGCGCTCGTCGTGGCCGCCGCCGACCTGCTGGCCCTGACGCTGATCACGGCCCCGGGCGAGCTGGGCGCCGACATCGCCGTCGGGTCCTCGCAGCGCTTCGGCGTGCCGTTCGGGTTCGGCGGGCCGCACGCGGCGTACATGTCCGTACGCGAGGGGCTGCAGCGCCAGCTCCCCGGCCGCCTGGTCGGCGTGTCCTTGGACGCCGACGGCGACCCCGCGTACCGGCTGGCCCTGCAGACCCGCGAGCAGCACATCCGCCGCGAGAAGGCCACCAGCAACATCTGCACCGCCCAGGTGCTCCTGGCCGTCATCGCCGGCATGTACGCCGTCTACCACGGCCCCGAGGGCCTGCGCGGCATCGCCCGCCGCGTGCACCGCCACGCCACCGCCCTGGCCGAGAGCCTCAAGGGCGCCGGCGTCGAGGTCGTGCACGGCGAGTTCTTCGACACCGTGCTCGCCCGCGTGCCCGGCAGGGCCGCCGCGGTCGTCGCCGCCGCCGCCGAGCGGGGCGTCAACCTCTGGCAGGTGGACGCCGACCACGTCTCCGTCGCCTGCGACGAGAAGACCGGCGCCACCGAGCTGGCCGCCGTACGCGCCGCGTTCGGCGTGACCGGCGGCACGGAGCCCGAGCAGGCCCCCGACGCGCTGCCCGGCACGCTGCTGCGCGAGAGCGACTACCTCACCCACCCGGTCTTCCACCAGCACCGCTCCGAGACCGCGATGCTGCGCTACCTGCGCAGGCTCCAGGACAAGGACATCGCGCTCGACCGGTCGATGATCCCGCTCGGCTCCTGCACGATGAAGCTGAACGCGACCACCGAGATGGAGCCCATCACCTGGCCGGAGTTCGCGGCCGTGCACCCCTACGCCCCCGAGGCGCAGGTCGAGGGCTACCGCGAGCTGATCGGCACGCTGGAGAGCTGGCTGGCCGAGGTGACCGGTTACGACGCCGTCTCCATCCAGCCGAACGCCGGCTCCCAGGGCGAGTTCGCCGGGCTGCTGGCCATCCGCGCCTACCACCGCGCCAACGGCGAGGGCGAGCGCGACGTGTGCCTCATCCCGTCCTCCGCCCACGGCACCAACGCCGCCAGCGCCGTCATGGCCGGCATGCGGGTCGTCGTCGTGGCCTGCGACGACGACGGCAACGTGGACCTGACCGACCTCGACGCCAAGATCGGCAAGCACCGCGACGCGCTGGCCGCGATCATGGTGACGTACCCGTCCACGCACGGCGTGTACGAGGAGTCCATCACCGAGGTCTGCGCCAAGGTGCACGAGGCCGGCGGCCAGGTCTACGTCGACGGCGCCAACCTCAACGCCCTCGTCGGCCTGGCCAAGCCGGGCGAGTTCGGGGCCGACGTGTCCCACCTCAACCTGCACAAGACCTTCTGCATCCCGCACGGCGGCGGCGGCCCCGGCGTCGGGCCCGTCGCGGTCCGCGCCCACCTGGCCCCCTACCTGCCCGGCCACCCGCTGCGCGGCGGCACGCCGGTGGGGCCCGTCTCCGCGGCGCCGTACGGGTCGGCGGGCATCCTGCCCATCTCGTACGCGTACGTCAGGATGATGGGCGCCGACGGCCTCACCGCCGCCACGCAGCAGGCCATCCTGTCGGCGAACTACCTCGCCCGCCGGCTGGCCCCGCACTACCCGGTGCTCTACACCGGCCGCGGCGGCCTGGTCGCCCACGAGTGCATCATCGACCTGCGGCAGGTCACCAAGGAGACCGGCGTCACCGTGGACGACGTGGCCAAGCGCCTCATCGACTACGGCTTCCACGCGCCGACCATGTCGTTCCCCGTGGCCGGCACGCTGATGATCGAGCCCACCGAGAGCGAGGACCTCGCCGAGCTCGACCGGTTCGTGGACGCCATGATCGCCATCCGCGGCGAGATCGCCAAGGTGGCCTCCGGCGACTATGACAAGACCGACAACCCGCTGCGCAACGCGCCGCACACGGCCGAGTCGGTCAGCGCCGACGAGTGGCCGCACCCCTACGGCCGCGGCGAGGCCGCCTACCCGGTGCCGTCGCTGCGTGAGGGCAAGTACTGGGTGCCGGTACGCCGCATCGACCAGGCCTACGGCGACCGCAACCTGGTGTGCTCCTGCCCGCCGCTCGAGGCGTACGAGGACTGAGCGACTCCTGGCGGGCGGGGCTCTCACCCGCCCGCCATTCGCAGGGCGTCAAGTGAGCAGACATGATCGCTCGAAGTCGTTAGGCTCAGGGCGACCGTCCCCACAAGGAGCTCCGTTGACGTCCTCAGAGCTGGAGACCTCACCTCTCGACGCCGCCCGCCGCCTGGCCGAACGCGGCGACCTCGACGCCGCCGCGGCCATCCTGGGCGAGCTGGCCGGCGACCCCGACGAGCCCGACAGGGCCCAGGCCGCCGTGGGCCTCGCCGTCGTGCTGGAGCAGCGCGGCGACGTCGAGGCCGCCAGGAGGGCCGCCAGGACCGCGCTGGCCACCGGCCACCCCGAATACGCCGCCCAGGCCGCCTGCCACCTCGCCCAGGGGTTCGAGCGCGAGGAGCGCGACGAGCAGGCCAGGGCCGCCTGGCAGGCCGTGCTGGGGGTCGGCACGCCCTCGTACGTGCCGCTCGCCCACCTCGCCCTGGCCCGGCTGGCCGTCCGCGACGGCAACCTGGAGGAGGCCGAGAAGGAGCTGCACGCGGCCATGGAGGCCGGCATGCAGGCGGGGGACGAGCGGGTAGGTGCGCACGCCGCCCAGCGGCTCGCCGACCTGATGGTCGAGCACGGAGAGCCAGGGGCGGCGGCCGAGGTGCTGCTGGACGCCCTGGAGTTCGCGCCTGAGGACGAGGTGCCGGGGCTGCGGGTGCAACTCGGCATCGCGCATCTGGAGCTCGCCTGCGCGGAGTTCGCCGAGAGCGTCGAAGGCGGCGCCGACGCCCAGACCAGCGCGCTCGCCATCGAGCTCCTGGCCCGCACCCTGCCGCTGCGCGGGCGGGCGGACGACGCCGACCGGGTGTGGACGTACGGGCTGGAACACGAGAACGAGGCCCTCGCCGCCGAAGTCCGCCTCCGCTACCACCGCGACACCTGATCCCCGCCGAGACCGGCCAGGCCCGCCGCCTGTCCTGGCACGGGCGGCTCAGTGGCGGAGGATGCCGGGCGTGCGGCCCGGGTCTGGTCGCGGCGTTCGGTGGCGCTTGAGCAGTGGCCTGGTCACAGGGACTCTCAGCGGCGGCGCATGACGGCCGCGGCGGCTGCCACGTTGACGACGACGATCGCGAGCCAGGCGATCACCAGGCCATAGCCGCCCGCGGTCGCGCCTGCGACGCCGGTCAGGGGGATGCCGAGGGCCAGTGAGCCGAGGGAGATCGGCACCATCGGCGCGGCCGGGCTGGTCCGCTTGCCCCTGGGAACGGCGTCGTGCCGTTCGAGCTCGGCGTGCACGCGGTGGGCGATGGTGGCGTCGAGGCGCTCGACGAACGAGTCGATGAGCGCGGCCTCGTACTCCGGGCCCAGATCACGACGAGCTTCGAGCGTGGCCTGCAAGTCGTCCCGGAGGGATTTGTCTGGCATGAGACCCATCATGCTCCCCTCTCGGCGCGCCGTCATCCGACCTGAGAGCTAGCGCGGGATCCTTCGCAGGTACGGTGCTGCCATGCAGGTGATGACCCCGAGAGGGCCGGCGCTGGCCGAGATCGACGAGGCCGACGACCCGCGGCTGCTGCTGGTGCTGACCCACGGCTCGGCCGGCACCGTGGACGCGCCCGACCTGCTGGCCGTGCGCGCGGCGGCGCTGGAGGCCGGGGCGACGGTGGTCCGGGTGACGCAGGCGTTCCGGGTGGCGGGGGCACGGGCGCCCGGCACGCCCGCCCGGCAGGACGAGGCGTGGGAGGTCGTCCTGGAGGACCTCCGCAAGCGCCTGCCGGACCTGCCGCTCGTGCAGGGCGGGCGGAGCAACGGGGCGCGGGTGGCCTGCCGTACGGCCAAGGCCGTCGGCGCGGCCGCCGTGGTGGCGCTGGCCTTTCCGCTGCACCCGCCGGGCAAGCCCGAACGTTCCCGCGCCGGCGAGCTGCGTGCGGCCGGGGTGGACGTGCTGGTGGTGAACGGCGACCGCGACCCGTTCGGCGTGCCCGACGCGGCGGACGCGACCCGGCTGGTGGTGCTGCCGGGGGAGGGGCACGACCTGAAACGGGACCCCGCCCGGGTGGGCGAGATCGTCGCACGATGGATCACCCGATACGCCTAGCCCTCTGGAGCCAGGCTGATTTCTCGACAGAGGCGGCGCCGAGGCCGGGAGGTTTGGGCGCTCGATTCGCTGTTCGTGAGGGCGGGTCGGCGGCCGGGAGGTGTGGTCACTCGGCCGGCCGCTCGTCGTCCCGTGCCTCAGCGGGTCCGGCCGCGCCTCGGCGGGCCGGTGGCGGTGGTGCCGGGGCGGCGTGCCCCGGCGCCCGACTTTGAGGTCAGGCCGCGCCTACGACGGGGCGGTGCGGGGCGATGGCGGTGCCGCTGGGCAGGAGCTCTCCGGTGTCCTCGAACAGGACGACGCCGTTGCAGAGCAGGCTCCACCCCTGTTCGGGGTGGCAGGCGAGGGTGCGGGCCGCTTCGCGGTCCGGCGCCTCGGCATCCGGACAGGCCGGGTCGTGCGGGCACATCGGCGTGCCTCCGATATCTCGTGGGATGCTCCCGTGATGGAGGGGCGGGAGCCGGCTCGGGTAGTTGTGCTGGCAAGTGTGCGACCTGAGTCACACGTTTCGACATAGTCCGTTAGGACTGTTACAGGAGGGTCCCCGAACCGTGTGACCTTCGACACAGCGTGCCTTATGCAGGATAACCGGCCAAGCGCGCCACGCGCATCACGTTTGCAAACCCTTGAGAAGAGCGTCGAGTCCGCGCTCGAAGTCCACATCGGCTCTTTCGTCCCGCCTGACCCATTCATCGACTTCGGGGTCCGCCCAGCCCGACTGCTGCACCTCGACCGCCACGCTGCCGAAGACGAAGGCCCGAAGTGCGCGTACGGCCTCGGCGGCGTCGGGCAGGCCCGCGTCGGTGAGCTGGTCGATCTGCTCCCTGATCGTGATCATGGTGGCGCCCTTGGGCGGCTTGGTGAGCGCGAGGGCCAGCACGCCGGGATGGTCGCGCAGCAGCTCCCTGCTCGCCCGGCACCACGCCTTGGCCGTCTCCTGCCAGGTCGGGCCTGGCTCGACGTGGACGGCCGTGACGTGCTCGGCCAGGGCGTCCATCAGCGCCTCTTTGCCCCGGGGCAGGTGGTGGTAGATGGCCATCGCCTCGACCTGCAGCGCGTCGCCCAGGCGGCGCATCGTGAGGCGGCGCAGGCCCTGGCTGTCGGCGATGTGCAGGGCGGCCTCGATGATCCGCTCGCGGGAGAGGGGGACCGGCGGTCTCTTGGCGGGCATGGTGATCATCTTACTATGTAAAGGCGCTCGGGCCGGGGCGATTTCCGCACGTGTCGCCGGACGGCGTACCCTTGGCGGTTGAACGAGTACCGACAGCGTGAAAGGGCCGGGTCGATGGCGTTTTTCCGTCCGCGGGTGAGCCGGGAGGCAGAGGTTCGCTACCACGCGGACCAGGAGATAGCCAAGAGCTTCCCCGAGTTGCTCGACAAGGCCAGAGAGGCTGAGGGCACGCTGCAGGAGCTGCGGGCCGCCGACGCCGACGAGGCCGAGCTGCGTGCCGCGGGGCTGGCGTTCGACCGCGCGCTGACCGAGGCGCTGCGTGCCGCCGAGGCGGGGCAGCGGGCCACGTTCGGGGTGAAGGCCTACGACGACCGGATCGCCCGGCGCAAGGCCAAGGCGACGCCCGAGGGCGCCATGTGGACGGCCGAGGTCAACCGGCTGCGCACGCTGCGCGAGGAGAACCGCCTCTGGGGCATCCCGCACGTCCCGTCGCGCGTCCCCGCCGCCCGCTGAGGCTCCCACGGCCCTGACGCTCCGGCGGTCAGGGTCCCGTGCATGACGAAGAGCCCCGGTGGGTCACCGGGGCTCTTCGCATGCCTACGCCCGATCCAGGCCGGGCGGGTGGTGCCAGTCCGCCCGATCGCCTGGGCGGGTGGTGTTAGCTTGCCCAGTCCAGGAGCGGGCGGGTGTTGCTGGGGTGGCGGAGCTTGGAGAGCGACTCCTTCTCGAGCTGGCGGATGCGCTCCCTGGTCAGCCCCAGGTGCTTGCCGATCTCGTCGAGGGTGTGCGGCTTGCCGTCCACGAGGCCGAAGCGCAGGGCCATGATCTTCGACTCGCGCGGCGAGAGGTTGTCGAGCACGCCGCGCAGCTGGTCGCCCAGCAGCTGGCGGTCGACGATCTCCGACGCTTCGGGGGAGTCGACGTCCTCGATGAGGTCGCCGATCGTGGTCTCGCCGTCCTCGCCGATCGTCGCGTTGAGCGAGATCGGCTGCCGGCTGGTGCGCAGCAGCTCCTCGATCTGGTCGGGCGTCTTGTCGAGCTCGACGGCCAGCTCCTCGGGCGTGGGCTCGCGGCCCAGCCGCTGGTGCATGTCACGCTCGACCCGCGACAGCTTGGACAGCATCTCCAGCACGTGTACGGGCAGCCGGATCGTCCTGGCGGAGTCGGCGAAGCCGCGCTGGATGGCCTGCCTGATCCACCACATCGCGTACGTGGAGAACTTGAAGCCCTTGGTGTAGTCGAACTTCTCCACGGCCCTGATGAGGCCCAGGTTGCCCTCCTGGACGACGTCCAGCAGGGACATGCCGCGGTCGGTGTACTTCTTGGCGACCGACACCACGAGGCGCAGGTTGGCCTCCAGCATGTGGTCCTTGGCCTGCTTGCCGTCCTCGACGACGAGGTGGAGGTCCTCGCGCGCGGATTCGGGCAGGTCGGGCTGGGTCTCCAGCTTGTACTCCGCGTACAGGCCGGCCTCGATGCGCCGGGCCAGCTCGACCTCCTGGGCGGCGGTGAGCAGGGTGCGGCGGCCGATGGACTTGAGGTAGGTGTGCACCGAGTCGCCCATGACGGACGCGGTGTCGTCCAGGTCGAGCGGCTCGTTGTCGGCGTCGGGGTCCTCACCGTTGACGGCGAGGTCCTCGGGGACGTCCTCCGCGTGCTCCGGCTTCGTTCCGGGGACCGTCCGCGTCTTCGCGGAGGTTTTTGCCTCGCCGGCCTTGCGGCCGGTAGTCTTTGCCCGCGAGGTGCTCTTCCTGGTGGTGGCCTTCTCGGGCGTGGGGGCGGTGGTGCTGAGCGACGGTTCGTTCTCGGCGGCCAGGCTCACGCCGGCCTCTGACAGTTCGCGCAGGATCGTGCGGCCTTCAGAGGGGCTGATACCGGCCTCCGCGAAAGCGTCACGCAGCTCCGCCAGAGAGAGGTGACCCTGGTTTCGCCCTCGTTCAATCAGCTGGTCGAGAGTTACGGGTGGGGTCGCCACGGCGGTTCTGGGCATGAGGACACCTCCTCCGTACGGAGTGGAAGCGATCAGGCAGGTTGTGGTGGGGCGGGTTCGCGTCCGCACGGCGCACCAGTATCAATAACGCCAATCGCCGTCATTTGTTCCCGTGCGCATTGATGCGGGGTGGAAAGGGGCGGATCGCCCACATAGCCAACCGCCCCGCCCCGAGTCTTATTCCGGCAGGCCGGCGATCTCTCCCGACTCGACCTCGCCGGAACGACGCCCGCCCGGCGCCGCGTCACTGGTCTCCAGCTTGCCCACCTCGGGCATCGGCATCGGCTGGGCGTCCTCCATCCGCTGGTCGCTCCAGTATCTGAGCACCTCGCGGGGGTCTGGGTTGACCTCTGTGGAGACCACGACGCCGTCGGTGGTCTCGGGACGCGGCTGCTCGCCGGTCTTCTCGATCTGGGCTCGGGTCTCCCTCGCGACCTGGTCGAGCTTGCCCGCCGAAGCGGCCGCCGCGACAGAGGCACCTCCGACGACGATGACGCCGACGACGGCCGCGGATGCCCACATCTTGCGGGTCTGGTCCATGAAGGCTCCCTCCTTCTCCCCCACTATGACGCAGCCGCAACTCGTCAGGTTCCTGCCCTCAGGCGTACCAGATCGGTCTTTCCGTTCGGCAGCAGGGGCAGCCGGGACATCAGCCGCAGGTCGCGCGGGGCAGCGTGAGGAGGCAGCCTATCGCGGCAGAATGCCCGCAATTGCGAAATTGTGGGAGGCGCGCCGGGGTCGGCGGGGACGATGACGGCAGTGACCAGCTCGCCCCACTCAGGGTCGGGTACGCCGATCACGGCCGCGTCGGCCACCTCCGGATGGGCGGCCAGGACGGCGGTCACCGCGGCGGCCACCACCTTCTCGCCCCCGGTGTTGATGACGTCGTCGGCGCGGCCCAGCACGCGCAGCCGCCCGCCGTCCAGCTCGCCGAGGTCGGAGGTGACGAACCAGCCGCCGTCGAGCGGGGCGGGCGGCCGGTCGAAGCGGTAGCCGGAGAACAGCACCGGGCCCGCGATCCTGATCAGGCCGTCGTCGCCGATCTTGAGGTCGACGCCGTCGAGCGGCCGTCCGTCGTAGACGCAGCCGCCTGAGGTCTCGCTGCTCCCGTACGTCGTCACCACCCGCGCGCCCAGCTCACGGGCCCGGTCGAGCAGGCCGGGACGGGGTGCGGCGCCGCCGAGCACGATCGATTCGAACACCGACAGGTCGGCCCCCATCTCGACCAGCCGGTGGAGCTGGGTGGGGACCATGGAGACGTGGTCGGCGCCGGAGTCCAGCACCGCGTGGGGGTCGAACGAGGGGTGGATCACCGGCTCGCTGCCGGAGAGCAGGGCGCGTACCAGGACCTGAAGGCCGGAGACGTGGGCGACGGGCAGGCAGCACAGCCAGCGCTCGCCCCTGACCGCCCCGACGCGGCGCAGCGAGGCCGTCGCCGAGGCGTGCAGGGCGGCGGCCGAGAGCAGCACGCCCTTGGGGGCGCCCGTGCTGCCGCTGGTGGAGATCACGACCGCCACGTCGTCGGGCACGCCGGCGCCGTCGCCGCGGGGGACGCCGCCGACGTGGGTGGGCCGCAGCGCCTCGATGGCCGGCCCCTCGTGGCCGGGGACGAGCGGGAGCACGGCGGGCCCGTCGCCCGCCAGCGCGGCGCGGATCGCCGCGAAGAGAGCAGGTCCCGGAGGCTGCACGATGGCATGCAGCGGACGGTCCGGATGCGACGGGTTCCTCCACATGCTCGTAAGGTTAATGGCGACAGGTCGGACAGCGGGTGCAGGGAGGGTCGTGACGCGTTCCCCCGTGGTCTGCCGGACCGCGCGGCTTCCCGGGCAGACCGTCAGGTCCCACCTGCCGTCGCCGCCCCCGGCCCGCACGCGGCTCCCCGGCCGGCCCCTCAGGCCCGGTGCGTGGGCGCACCGTCCCTCGGTGAAATTTCATGATTTGTCGGCATTTGAGATTGAATCTCCCCAGTGGCTTCGCCGGAAGCAGGAGGCGTCCCGTTGAACCCCGCTACCGCGCTGGCCACGGTGCTGGTCGATGAGCTGGTGCGCTGCGGCCTGACCGACGTGGTGCTGGCGCCAGGCTCGCGTTCCGCACCGCTGGCCATGGCGCTGCACGCCGAGTCGCGGGTGCGCCTGCATGTCCGCATCGACGAGCGCTCGGCGTCGTTCCTGGCGCTGGGGCTCGCCAAGCGCTCAGAGCGGCCGGTCGCGCTCATCTGCTCGTCCGGCACCGCCGCCGTGAACTTCCACCCGGCCGTCGTCGAGGCCGCCGAGTCGGGCGTGCCGCTGCTGGTGCTGACCGCCGACCGCCCGCCCGAGCTGCGCGGCACCGGCGCCAACCAGACGATCGACCAGCTCAAGCTGTACGGCTCAGCGACCCGCTGGTTCGCCGAGGTCGGCGTGCCCGAGGACCGTCCTGGCCAGGTCGCCTACTGGCGTTCGCTGGCCTGCCGCGCCTACCAGCGCGCCGCGGGGGCGGGCAACCCCGGCCCCGTCCACCTCAACCTGGCCTTCAGGGAGCCGCTGATCCCCGACGGCGACACCGAGTGGTGCGAACCGCTCGACGGCGGCGCCAACGGCCCGTGGGTGCGGGCCAGGGTCGCGCCCCCGCCCATCGCCCTGCACCTGCCGCCGACCAGGCGCGGCGTGCTGGTGGTCGGCGACGGCGCCGCCAACGTGCGCCGCTACGTCGCCGCGGCCGGCATGGCGGGCTGGCCGGTGCTGTCGGAGCCCAGCGGCGGCGGCCGCTACGGCGACCACGCCATCTCCACCTACCATTACCTGCTCGGCACGCCCGAGTTCGCCGACAGCCACCGGCCCGACGTCGTGGTCACGCTCGGACGTCCAGGGCTGTCGCGCCCGCTGCTGTCGTGGCTCGCGCGGGCCGGCGAGCACATCGTGGTCGCGCCCGACCTCGACCGCTGGCCCGACCCGACCCGCTCGGCCACCCAGGTGGCGCAGGCCGTGGAGATCCCGGTCGCCTCCGGCGACGACAGCTGGCTGCACGCCTGGCGGCACGCCGACCTCGCGGTGCGGTCGGTCATGGACGAGGTGCTCGACCTGACCGGCACCAGCGAGCCGCGCCTGGCCAGAGACCTCGTCGACGCGCTGCCGAACGGCGCCCTGCTGTTCTGCGGGTCCTCGATGCCGATCCGCGACCTCGACCAGGCGATGCGGCCCAGGCGGGGCATCCGGTTCATGGCCAACAGGGGCGCTTCGGGCATCGACGGGCTCGTGTCCACCGCCATGGGGGCCGCGCTGGCGCACAACGGGCCCTCGTACGCGCTGATGGGGGACCTGTCGTTCCTGCACGACCAGAACGGGCTCATCCTCGGGCCCCGCGAGCCGCGGCCCGACCTGTGCCTGGTCGTGGTCAACAACGACGGGGGCGGCATCTTCTCGCTGCTGCCCCAGGCGGCGGTGCGGGATCCGTTCGAGCGGGTCTTCGGCACGCCGCACGGAGTGGATCTCGGGTATGTGGCGGCCGCCACCGGCACGCCGTACACGCTCGTCTCCGACATCGGTGAGCTGCCCAAGGCGCTGCGGGGGGAGGGGCCGCGCATCGTGGAGGTGCGGACGGACCGGGAGGAGAACGCGCTCGTGCACGCCCGCCTGCGCGAGGCCGCCCAGGACGCCGTGCGGGCCTTCCTCAGCGCCTGAGCCTCCCCCGGCGGGTCACTCGGCGGGTCCCTCGGCGGGTCACTTGGCGAGGGCGTCGAGGAGGCGGTTGAGCGGGCCGTCGATGCCCCAGCGGTCGGCCAGGGCGACCAGGGCCTCCGCGTCGCGAGGCTTGGCGGGCAGCGTCAGGTCGGCGTCGGGCAGCGGCGCGTCCTTGGCCACCTCGACCACCGGCGGGGCGACGCGCAGATAGTCGCGGGCGGCGGCCAGGCGGGTGCGGCTGCCGGCCGGGAAGCCGTCGGTCTCGCCCGCGTCGAGCGCGTCCAGCAGCCCGGAGAGCGAGCCGAACCGGGTGATCAGCGCGGCGGCGGTCTTCTCGCCGACGCCGGACACGCCGGGCAGGCCGTCGCTGGGGTCGCCGCGCAGGGTGGCGAAGTCGGCGTAGGAACGGCCGGGGATGCCATATTTGGCCGTGACGAACGCCTCGTCCGCGATCTGCAGGTTGCGGATGCCGCGCGCGGTGTAGAGGACGCGGACCGGGCGGGCGTCGTCGACGAGCTGGAACAGGTCGCGGTCGCCGGTCACGATGTCGACCGCGCCGCCGGCCTGGGCGGTCAGCGTGCCGATCACGTCGTCGGCCTCGTAGCCGGGCGACTCGAGGCGGGCGATGCCGAGGGCGTCGAGCACCTCCTGGATGACCGCGATCTGCGGCACCAGCGCCTCGGGCACCACCTCCGTGTTGCCGTGCGCCACCCGGTGCGCCTTGTACGTGGGGATCGCCGCCACCCTGAACGCCGGCCGCCAGTCGGCGTCCATCGTCGCCGCCAGCTGGTCGGGCTCGTATTGGCGGACGAGGGTGGCGATCATGTCGATGAGCCCGCGTACGGCGTTGACGGGCGACCCGTCGGGAGCCTTGATCGACTCGGGGACGCCGTGGAAGGCGCGGAAGTAGAGGGACGGGGTGTCCAGAAGCATCAGCACGCGACCCATGCTGCCACCCCGCACCGACATCCCGCCCACCCCAGCTCACCGGTGCTCAGGCGTCGAGGATGCCGACCGCGACGAGGCAGGCGTCGTCCTCCGGGTTCGGGCCGCCGATGTCGGTCAGGAGGGCGTCCAGGCCGTCGTCCAGGTCGTGGGCGGACAGCCGGCGGGCGGCGGCCAGCACCAGGTCCAGGCCCACGTCGATGTCGCGGACCCGCCGCTCGACCAGCCCGTCGGTGAACATCAGCAGCAGGTCGCCGGGCAGCAGCCGGGTGGTGGCCAGCTCGTACGGGCTGCCGGACGCCGCCCCCAGCAGCACCCCTCGGGGCTTGGCGAGCTGGCTGGCCACCCCGTCGCGTACCAGGATCGGCGCCAGGTTCCCGGCCTGCCCCCAGGCGAACACCCGGGTCGCCGGGTCGAGGTGGCCCACGATCGCGGTGGCGGTGGTGTCCTTGAGCTGGTGCATGACCAGGTCGTTCAGCCAGTCGAGCAGCCGGTTGGCGGCCTGCCCGGTCATCGCCAGGCCGACCAGGGCGTGGCGGAGCTGGGCCATCCGGGAGATCGCCGGCAGGCCGTGCCCTGAGACGTCGCCGATGGTGAGCAGCAGCCGGCCGTCGGGGGCGGGCGCGGTCTCGAACCAGTCGCCGCCCAGGTTCGCGGTCTTCTCGGCCGGTACGTACCGCACGGCGACCCTGGTGTGCGGCAGATCCAGGCAGCCGACCGGCGCGGGCAGGATGGCCTCGCGCAGCGCCAGCATCACGTGCCGCTCCTCGGCCGCCTGCTCGCGGGCCTCCAGGAGCTGGCGGCGCGACTCCGAGACCATGCGCTCGGCGCGGCGGCGGCCGGTGATGTCCTGGATGACGCCGTGCATGCCGATCGTGCCGCCTGGGCCCGGCAGCGGTTCGAGCACGACGCGCAGGTCGCGTACGTCCCCGGCGTCCCGGCGGATGCGGAACTCCGCCTGCACCGGCTCGACGCCCTGCACCACCGACCACAGCAGCCGGTCCAGCGTGGCCACGTCGGCGGGATCGACGTGCTCGGCCAGGTCGGGCAGCGCGATGGGACCGTCGTCGGGGTCGCGGCCGAAGATCACGTAGACCTGCTCGGACCAGGTCGTCTCGCCCGTGTGCAGGTGCCACTCCGCCCAGCCCATGTTGCCCAGCCGCTGGGCGTGCGCCAGCCGTACGGCGAGCATCTCGGCCTCGCTCTCGTGCCCGAGCAGCTCGGCCGCGCCTATGACGTCGACCATGGTCTCACTCTCGAAGCGCAGGGAACTGGACAATTGGCCCCACACTACGTGATCGACCTTGAACGTGGAGTAGCCATGAGATGCGGCGTGGTGAGACCTTTTCGCGGATTTTAGGCGGTGCACGTACGAGTAGATTGGGCCTGTGACGTCCTCAGATCTGTATCCCGTGTCCCGTCTCGCCGCCGTCCAGGAGGCCACCGCCAAAGCCGGTCTCGACGCCCTGCTGCTCACGCCGGGGCCCGACCTGCGTTACGTCAGCGGCTACGACGCCAAACCGCTGGAGCGGCTGACATGCCTGGTGGTGCCGGCCTCGGGGGAGGCGTACATGATGGTGCCCCGTCTCGAGCTGCCCGCCGCGGAGGCGTCGCCGGCGTCCAGGCTGGGGCTGGAGTTCGTGGCGTGGGACGAGACCGACGACCCGTACGCGATCGCCGCCGCCCGCCTCGGCCGCCCGGCCAAGGTGGGGCTGGCCGACCGCATGTGGGCCATGTCGTCGCTGCGCTTCCGCGAGGTGCTGCCGGGCACCGAGCAGGTGCTGGCCGGCAGCGTGCTGCGGGAGCTGCGGATGCGCAAGTCGCCCGCCGAGGTGGCGGCGCTGCGGCAGGCCGGCGAGGCCATCGACGGCGTGCACCGGCAGGTGCCGGAGCTGCTGCGGGCCGGGCGCACCGAGCGCGAGGTGGCCAGGGACATCGCCGAGGCCATCCTCGCCTCCGGCCACGCCACCGTCGACTTCGTCATCGTCGCCTCCGGCCCCAACGGCGCCAGCCCGCACCACGACGTGTCCGACCGCGTCATCCAGGCGGGCGAGCCGGTCGTGGTCGACATCGGCGGCCAGCTGCACAACGGCTACTGCTCCGACTCCACCCGCACGTACAGCGTGGGCGAGCCGCCGGCCGATTTCGCCGCCTATTACGAGGTGCTGCGCCAGGCCCAGGACGCCGCCTGCCGCGCGGTGCGGCCCGGCGTGTCGTGCGAGTCGATCGACGCCGCGGCCCGCGACGTCATCGCCGCCGCCGGCCACGGCGACTACTTCGTCCACCGCACCGGGCACGGCATCGGCATCGAGACGCACGAGGAGCCGTACATCGTGGCCGGCAACGGCGAGCCGATGGAGCCAGGGTTCGCGTTCTCCGTCGAGCCCGGCATCTACCTGCCCGGCCGTCACGGCGCGCGCATCGAGGACATCGTGGTCTGCACCGACGGCGGCTACGAGCGGCTCAACGACACGCCGCGCGAGCTGGTCGTCGTCTGACGGGCGTGTTCCAGCAGGTCACGTACGCCACCAGGCCCGGCTCCGCGCGTCCCGACGAGGACCTCGTGGTCGCCGGGCCGTCCTGGATCGCCGTGCTCGACGGCGCCACGGCCGCGCCCGGCGTCGACAGCGGGTGCGTGCACGACGTCGCCTGGCTGGTGGGGCGGCTCGGCGGGGCGCTGGCCGCCGAGTTGTCCCGCGACGTCCCTGATCCGCTCGCCGTGGTCCTGGAACGCGCCATCGAGGCCACCGCCGCCGCCCACGCTCCTTCCTGCGACCTCGCCAACCCCGACTCGCCGTCCGCCACCGTGGCGCTGGTGCGGGTGCGCGAGCGGCTGGAGTACCTCGTGCTCGGGGACTCGCCGGTCGTGCTCTCCCTGGCCGGGGGCGGGGTGCGGGTGGTGTCGGACGACCGGCTCGAGCGGCTGCCCGGCGGGCGGCCGTACAGCGTGGAGCTGGTACGCCGGCTGCGCAACGCGCCCGGCGGGTTCTGGGTCGCCGCCGCCCGTCCCGAGGCCGCCCGCCAGAGCGTCACCGGCGACCTTCCCGCCCGTGACGTGCGCGGGGCCGGGGTGTTCACCGACGGGGTGTCACGGCTCGTCGACTGGTACGGGTGGCGCTGGGAGACCGTGCTCGGCCTGCTCGCCGGGCGGGGGCCGGACGCGGTGATCTCCGCCGTACGGGCGCTGGAGAGCGAACGGGGGCCCGTACGCGGGAAGCGCCACGACGACGCCACCGCCGCCTGGGGGCTGCTGCGCCGGCCCGCCTGACGACGTGGTGTATCAGGTGCTCGCACCGCCGCTCTGGGATGGCGAGGGCGGCGGAGGGAGTTCGCATGTTCGTCGGCAGGACGCGGGAGCTCGCCCTCCTGCGCGGGCAGCTGCACGCGGCCCTTGCGGGGGCCGTCAGGATCGTGGCCCTCGAAGGGCCCGAGGGGATCGGCAAGACCGCGCTCATCCATGAGGCCCTCCGTTCTTCTGCGCCCCGCGGGGAGGCGGGCGCGAAGGGCGTCAGCACGCCGGCGGTGAGCGGCGTCGAGGGCGTCAGCACGCCGGTGGTGAGCAGCGCGGTGAGCGTCAGCACGCTGGCGGTGAGCGGTGCCGAGGGCGAACGCGGGCTCCGGCTCAGCGTCGTGCGCCAACTCGCGTATGAGGCCGCTCGCGTTTTGGGCGTCGGGCCGCTTGATGCGGGTGCCTTTGAGGGCGGGGCGGCCCTTGCCGCGCTCGCCGGCGCGGGCGTCGTCGCCCCTGAGGACCGTTTCTGTGCGGGCCGTCCCAGGACTTCCGGCTCTGGGCGCTTCGGTGCGTGTGCCGCCGGGGAGTTGCTGTGTGCGGCTCTCTCGCGGGTGGCGGAGCGGGGGTGCGTCGTGGTCGTGGACGACGCGCAGTGGGGTGATCGGGCGTCGTTGCGGGCTCTCGCGTACGTGCTGCGGCACCTGCGGGCGGGACGGGTCATCGTCATCGTCGCGTGTCGTGATATATCCGACCCGTGGCTGCCTGAAGGGCTGCGGCGGTCGCTCACCGGTGACTCCACCCTGCGATTGACCCTCGAGGGCCTGACGCCCGACGACCTCGCCGCCCTGCTCACGTGTTCAGAGGGCGGGGCGAGCTCGGGTGCGGTCCCTGAGCGCGGGGGAGCGGCCTGGACAGGAGCGGGCCACTCCCTTGGTCGGCCTCACCCGCAGGCTCTCCTCCGGGACGGTCACGATCGTGCGGTGCCGGGGGCGGACCTGCCCCTTTGGAACCGGTCACCGGAGCGGCTCGGGGCGGGGGCGGTGCGGCGGTTGTGGGAGCACACCCTGGGCAATCCGCTGCACGTCCGTGAGTTGCTGGGCACGCTGCCCCACGGCGTGCTGGACGATCCCGGGGCGCGGTTGCCTGCGCCGGGGACGTACCGCAGAGGCTTCGAGCGGCGGCTGCGCGCCTGCGGGCCCGACGCCGCGCGGCTGGTGGCGGCGTGCGCGGTGCTGGGCGGGCCGACACCGCTGCACGTGGCCGCGAGCGTGGCTGAACCTGTGGCCGTCGGCGATGTGCCGCTGGAGGCTTTTGAGGAGGCCGTGGCCGCCGGGGTGCTGCGGGAGGCGGGTGGGCGGCTGGTCGACTTCCCGGAGCCGCTCGCCAGGGCGGCGGCCTACGACGGCATCGGGCCTGCCACCAGGGCCCGCCTGCACCTGGCCGCCGCAGGGGTGGCCGATGACACCGGTGCGGCGTTGCGGCATCGCGCCGCCGCCGCGTTCGGGCCGGATGGGGAGCTGGCCGAGGAGCTGGCGGGGTTCGCGGCCAAGGCGGCGCAGCACGGGCTCTGGCGGGAGGCCGCCGCCCATCTCGACCTGGCCGCCGGGCTCACCGAGCCGGCCGGGCGGCGCGACGAGCTGCGTACGGCCGTCCTGGAACATGTGCTCATCGGCGGCGACGTGCTGCACGCCGCCCGGCTCGCCGCCGCGCGCAACACCGACCCGCGCCCCGCCCGCCGGTACGTGCTGGGCCGGCTCGCCCTGGCCGCCGGGCGCTTCGAGGCGGCGTACGAGCTGCTGTCCGAGGCGTGGCGGCACGCCGAGCCAGGGCACACCGCCGACGTCGCCGAGCAACTGGCCTGGCTGCACCTGGTGACGGGCGATCCCGTGGAGGCGGCGGCATGGGCCCGCCGGTCGATCGACCAGCCCATCCAGAGCCCGGCCGCCCGCCCTCACGACGTCCTTGCCCTGACCCGGGCCCTCACCTGTGTCGCGTCGCCCGAGGCAGGCTCGGCGCCGGACGACGGGCTGGCCGGTGCGGTGGCGTTGCTCCGGCGAGGAGCGGTGGGTGCGGCCGGGAGCGTGCTCAGGCGGGTGGTGGGCGCGGCCGGGACCTTGGCGCAGCATCGGCTGCTGGCCACCGGGCTGCTGGCCGTCGCCGATAACGAGATGGCGCGGTGGGACGAGGCGGTGGCCGGGGCCGAGGACGCTCTGGCCGAGGCGACGGCGCTCGGACAGCGCTGGCTGCTGCCCCTGCTGGAGGTGGCCTGTGTGGCCCCGCTGGCGGCCAAGGGCGAGCATGAACGGGCGCTCGCGCACGCCACGTCCGCCGCCACGACCGCCCGCGGGATGCGGCACGCCCTGGGGGAGCGGCAGGCCGGACTCGCCCTGGCCTCGCTCGGCGCGGGGCCGCTCCCGGAGGGCGAGTGCGGTGACCCCGGGTGCGGGGCGCTGTTCACCCCCGACCCGCGTCCTGGACGCATCGAAGCCCGCGCCGCCGACGGCCGGCTGGAAGAGGCGGAGCGCCTGCTCGCCGTGTACGAGAGACACGCTCAGGCCCGGCCGGGCGGCACGGAGCAGGTGCCCGCCTCGGCCCAGCGCCGTGCTGAGGACCGTCCGGGCACCACGGGGCGGGGGCTCGCTGGGGGCGAGGGTCGGGTGGGTGCTGAGGTGGGGAGGTTGCGGGGGTTGGTGCTTGTGGCCGGGAACGTTCCAAAAGAGGCGGAGGCGGAGTTCTTGCGGGCGTTGGGGATGGCGGCGGGTGTGTGGCCGTTCGAGGAGGGCAAGGTGCTGCTCGACCTGGGACGGTTGCTGCGGAGGACCGGGCGGCGGCGGGCGGCGGCCGAGCGGCTGGGGGCGGCTCGGGAGATCTTCCAGCGGCTCGGCGCGCGGTCGCGGGCCGAGCGGTGTGCGCACGAGCTGGAGGCGTGCGGGCTGGAGCCGCCCGCCACCGTACGGCTGGGGCTCACCCCGCAGGAGCTGAGCACCGCCATGCTGGTGGCCGGTGGGCTGACGAACCGGCAGATCGCCAGGGAACTGCTCATCAGCGTCAAGACCGTCGAGTACCACATCGGCAAGATCTATACGAAACTCGGCATCGGCTCCCGCGTCGCCCTGACCGCCGAACTTCACGCGGCTGGCTTGGGGGAGAGGCGAACGGGCCCGCCCGGCCAGGCAGCTGATACCTTGATCGATACCGCGTGATCATGAAACAATTGCCGTGACAGGTGCATATCCAGGGGAGATGGGGGTCGTCGGGCATGATCCGCGAGCCGGTCGAGCGGCCCTAGGATGCCGGGCGACGAGCTGGACGAGGCGTTCGAGCTCGGCGAGACGTGCGCAATGGCCGCCGAATGCGGCAGAGATCTGCGGCGGTGCGCCGAAATGTACGGCGGGTTGTTCCCCGCTGCCGCTTTCACCACCGACCTCATTCACACCCTGACCTTGTCCACCGCGTTCAGCGCCCCCTGGGCCGGCGCCCACCGGCTCAAGGTCGTCAACCGGGCCGCCCTGTGGGTCCTCGCGGTGGACAGGATCGTCGACCACACCGCGCTCACCCGCTCCCACGTCGACCGCCTGACGAAGGAGTGCCTGGACGTCGCGCGGGGCGCGGCGCCGCGCTCGGCGGTCTCCCGCTTCCTCGCCGACCTGCGCGACGAGCTGGGCACCGCCAAGGAGTTCGGCGACCTGCAGGACATCTGGGCCGACCAGCTCGCCCGCATGCTGGAGGGCATGGCGCGGGCCTGGACCTGGCGGGACGCGCATGCGACGCCGTCGCTGGACCACTACGTCGAGAACGCCGACAGCCGCGGCTCCTGCTTCGTGGACCTGTGCCACTGGATCTACACGGCCGACGACTGGTCGAAGGCCCACCTGGAGGAGCTGCGGGCGGTCAGCCGGCAGGTGCAGCGCTACCTGCACCTGCTCGGGGACGTCGTGACGTACCGGCGGGACCTGAGCTGGGGCGACCTGAACGTGCTCGCGCTGGGCGTGGAGCGCTCGCAGGTGACGGCCGCGATGGCCGAGCTGGCCCGCAGGGCGCAGGAGCTGATCGAGCCGGTACGCGCCCACAGCCCCCGCACGGCCTTCTACCTGCACAGACAGCTCGGCTTCCACACCGGCTTCACCGGCGTTTCGGGCTTTCACCCGCCAGAGTAAAGTACTCGTCTGAATACATGACAGACAAACTTGACTCTTTGGCTGTTAGATCGCCGAATAAGCGGGCGTCCTGTCACAAACCGTGACATTTTCATTCTTGTAAAAGATTGCGGCTTGAGTGGAAAATGTGGCGTTGCTAGGGTGTCTCGATGCCAGGCATGTGGCTCGACCTTCACAGCTTTCCTTGACAGGTACCACTGACCACGGCACCTCAGGGACGGGGTCACACATGCGCGGGAATTGTACGGGCGGTGCTGGATGGAATTCGGTCGCTCAGACCGTTGGCGGCTGCCGACAGCGATCAAGATCTTGATCGCCGGGGGCTTCGGCGCGGGCAAGACCACCATGGTCGGTGCCGTCTCCGAGACCAGGCCACTGCGCACGGAAGAGGCGCTCACCCAGGTGGGCACGCACATCGACGACCTGTCGGGCGTGGAGCGCAAGTTCACCACCACGGTGGCGATGGACTTCGGGCGCATCACGATCCGCAACGACTACATGCTCTACCTGTTCGGGACGCCGGGCCAGGAACGGTTCTGGTTCGTCTGGGACGAGCTGGCCATGGGCGCGCTCGGCGCCGTCGTGCTGGCCGACACCCGCCGCCTCGACGACTGCTTCCCCGCCGTCGACTACTTCGAGAAGCGCGACCAGCCGTTCATCGTGGCGCTCAACCAGTTCGAGGGCACCAGCCCCTTCACCGTCGGCGACGTGCGCTCGGCCGTCGGCCTGGCGGCGGACATCCCGATCGTGCGCTGCGACGCCCGCCGCCGCGATTCGGGCAAGGAGGTGCTCATCACGCTCGTCGAGCACGCGATGCGCAGGGGAGCATCCCCGGTCGGGACCATGTCGTGACCATGACCGGCTACCTTTGACCGATGGAGGAGATCGACCGCCGCATCGTCACGCTGCTGGCCCGTGACGGCCGCATGAGCTTCACCGATCTGGCCAGGGAGACCGGGCTCTCGGTCTCGGCGGTGCACCAGCGCGTACGCCGCCTGGAGAAGCGCGGCGTGATCCGCGGATACGCCGCGATCATCGACCACGACGCGGTGGGGCTGCCGCTGACCGCGTTCGTGTCCATCAAGCCGATCGACCCGGCCGCGCCCGACGACGCCCCCGAGCGGCTGGCCCACCTGACGGCCATCGAGGCGTGCCACAGCGTGGCCGGCGACGAGAGCTACATACTCAAGGTGCGGGTGGCCTCGCCGGTCGCGCTTGAGGACCTGCTGCAGCAGATCCGCGCCTCGGCCAACGTCTCGACCCGCACCACGGTCGTGCTCAGCACCCCTTACGAGCACCGCGCCCCCGACGTCGCGGGCGAGCCACCGATGGCCGCCGAAGGCGCCTGAGCCTGACCGGCCGCAGCGCGACCCCAGGCCCCAGCGCGACCCCAGGCCCCAGCGCGACCCCGCACCCGCAGCGCGACCCCGCACCCGCAGCGCCGTCATAAGAGCCTCTGGAGCGTCCCCTGAACCCCCGGATCGGCCTCAGCGAGCGTAGGCCGTGGACAGCGCCGTCAAGGCCCCCTTGGCGGCGCCCAGCCGTTCCAGGCCCAGCAGCGCCGCCCCCATGACCGGCGGCCGGTCGGCCACCACCGGCTCGGCGTGCGGCGCCCGCAGCGCGAACGCCGCCTCCAGCAGCTTCGTCATCAGCGGGTCGCGCGCGGTCAGCAGCCCGCCGCCGAGCACCACCTCCACGGGCGTCTCCAGCAGCCCGAGCCGGCGCAGGCACACCTCGGCCAGCACGGTCACCTCCTCGGCCTGCCGCTCGACCAGCTCCCTGGCCACCGGGTCGCCGTCGCCGGCCGCCGCCAGCACGCCGGGCGCGAGCTCGTGCAGCCGGTCGCCGTCGACCAGCCCGAAGTGCACGGCCAGCACCAGCTCCTCGACCGTGGCCGTGCCGAAGTGCGAGGTGACGAGGCGGGCCAGCGCGGTGGGCCGGCCCCTGCCGTCCTCGGCGCGTACGGCGTGCCACAGCGCCTCCTCGCCGAGGTCCTGCCCGCCGCCCCAGTCGCCGCTGAGCCGCCCGAGCGCGGGCAGGCGGGCCACCGCGCCGGACGGCGCGACGCCGACGGCGTTGATCCCGGCCCCGCACACCACCGCCACCCCCCACGGCCCCGACGCGCCGGCCCGCAGCAGCGCGAACGTGTCGTTGCGGACCACCACGTCCGCCCCCAGCCCCCTGGCGGCCAGCTCGGCGGCCAGCGCCTCCTCCTCGACCGGCAGGTCCGCCCCGGCCAGGCAGGCCGACACGTGGGCGTACCCGTCGCGCGGCACCCCGGCGGGCAGCGCGGCCAGCGCCGCCGTGATCACGTCCACGGCCGCCGCCACGCCGTCGCGCTGCGGCGCGAACCCGCCCGCGCGGCCCGCCCCCAGCACCGCGCCGTGCTCGGACACCACGGCCACGTCGGTCTTGCTGTTGCCGCCGTCCACGGCCAGCACGAGCCGGCTCACCGGGACGCCGCCCACGGCAGGTGCGCGCGGTTGGCCGCCAGCAGCAGCCCGGCCAGCTCCTCCGCGGTCTCGTCCTGCCCGACGAGCGGATGGGCGAGCAGCGCGTCGCGCACCCGGTCCGCGCCACCGTGCAGGGCCGCCTCCAGGGCCAGCGTCTCGTACGCCGACACGTGCGCGATCAGGCCGGCGAACAGCGGCTCGACCGGCGGGACCGGCAGCGGCACGGCCCCTGTGACGGTGACGGCGGCGGGCACCTCGATCACCGCCTCGTCGCCGAGAAAGGGCAGCGTGCCGTCGTTGCGCACGTTCACGACCTGTGTGTCGCCCCGGTCCCCGAGCAGCGAGGCGATGAGCGCCACCGCCGCCTCGGAGTAGAAGGCGCCGCCGCGCTCCGACAGCAGCTCGGGCTTGGTGACCACGGCGGGGTCGGCGTACAGGGAGAGCAGCCGCGCCTCCATGTCCGCCACCTCGGCCGCCCGCGAAGGCTTCGAGCGCTGCTCGCGCACCACCGCGTCGTGGGCGTAGAAGTAGCGCAGGTAGTAGGAGGGGACGACGCCGAGCCGCCGCAGCAGCCCGGGACGCAGGCCGAGACTCTCCGCCAGCTCGTCGCCGTGCTCGCGCAGCAGCGCGGGCAGCACGTCCTCGCCGTCGAGGAGCACGGAACGTTCCCAGGTGAGGTGGTTCAGCCCGACGTGCCCGAGCGACACGCGGGCGGGGTCGGCGCCCAGCCAGGCGGCGAAGCGGCGCTGCAGGCCGATGGCCACGTTGCACAGCCCGATCGCGCGGTGGCCGGCGTCCAGCAGCGCCCTGGTGACGATGCCGACGGGGTTCGTGAAGTCCACGATCCACGCGTCGGGGGCGACGGCGCGGACGACGTCGGCGATCTCCAGCACCACCGGCACCGTGCGCAGCGCCTTGGCCAGCCCGCCCGCGCCCGTCGTCTCCTGCCCCACGCAGCCGCAGCGCAGCGGCAGCGTCTCGTCCACGTCCCTGGCCGCCTGCCCGCCCACCCGCAGCTGGAACAGCACCGCCCGCGCCCCCGCCACGCCCTCCCCGACCGAGGACGTGGCGAGCACCCGCGCAGGGTGCCCCGCGTGCGCCAGCATGCGCCGCGAGACCCCCGCCACCAGGTCGAGCCGCTTCGCGTCGGGGTCGATCAGCGCCAGCTCCGTCACCGGCAGCTCGCCGCGCAGCCGCGCGATCCCGTCCACCAGCTCCGGCGTGTACGTCGAGCCGCCCCCGACCACCGCGATCCTCAACCCTTCACTCCCGTCAACGTCACGCCCTCGATGAAGACCCGCTGGGCGAAGAAGAACACGATGATCACCGGGGCGGTCACCAGGAGGGTGGCGGCCATGGTGAGGTTCCACTGCACGCTGTGGAACGCCTTGAACGTGGCCAGGCCGAGCGACAGCGTCAGGTTCTCCTGCTCGACGCCGGCGTACAGCAGCGGGCCGTAATAGTCGTTCCAGCAGTAGAAGAACTGGAACAGCGCGACCGCCGCCACGGCGGGGCGGGCCATCGGCAGGATGACCCGCAGCAGCGTCCTGAGGTCGGAGCAGCCGTCCACCCTGGCCGCGTCGGTGTAGTCGCGTGGGATGGTGAGCAGGAACTGCCGCAGCAGGAAGATCGAGAACGCGTCGCCGAGCAGCAGCGGCAGGATCAGCGGCCACAGGCTGTCGGTGAGGCCGAGCCGCGCCCACACCAGATAGACCGGCACCGCGACGACCTGCGGCGGCAGCATCATGGTGGTGACGACCAGCAGGAACGCCGCCCGCCTGCCGCGGAAGCGGAACCTGGCCAGCGCGTAGGCCACCGGCACCGACGACACCACGGTGAACAGCGTGCCGAGCGCCGCGTACAGCAGCGTGTTGCCCGCCCACCGCAGCAGCATCGACTTCTCGAAGACCAGCGCGACGTTCTCCCAGTTCCACTCGCGCGGCCACAGGTCGCTGGTGAGCGCCTGCTCGTCGGTCATCAGCGCGGTCAGCGCGATGAAGGCGATGGGAGCGAGGAACATCAGCGCCAGCGCCACGGCCAGCG
Source organism: Nonomuraea sp. NPDC049421 (assembly GCF_040677005.1). Taxonomy (NCBI): domain Bacteria; kingdom Bacillati; phylum Actinomycetota; class Actinomycetes; order Streptosporangiales; family Streptosporangiaceae; genus Nonomuraea; species Nonomuraea sp. NPDC049421. The sequence continues at coordinate 33,401 of NZ_JBFAQA010000030.1, read as the reverse complement.
CGTGCGTGGCGATCCACACCAGCACCCGCCGCCGGCGCGCCCTGAGCCCGGCGCGGCGGCCGCCGGGCGCGCCGGGGCTCCCCGGCGCGGGGCGGGGCGGCGCGGTCATGGTGGCGCTCATGACACCTCCTCGGCCCGGCGGAAGTGCCGCAGCAGGATCAGCGTGAAGATCATCGATGTGGCGAACAGCAGCAGCGCGAGCACGCAGGCGTAGCCCATGGTGTAGTCGCGGAACCCGGCGTGGAAGAGCCACTGCGGCAGCGTGAGCAGCGACTCGTCCGGGTAGCCGGGGGTGAACGAGCTGCCGGGCGAGTCGGTCGCGCCCGAGGCGACCCGGGAGGCGATCATCGCCTGGCTGAAGTACTGCAGGGCGTAGATGACGTTCGTGACCAGGGCGAACATCAGCACGGGCGCGATCGTCGGCAGCGTCACGCTGCGGAACTGCCGCCAGGGGCCGGCGCCGTCGATGGCGGCGGCCTCGTACAGGTGCCTGGGGACGTCCAGCAGCGCCGCCATGAAGATCACGGCGAGCTGGCCGCAGCCCCACAGCGACAGCAGCGTCAGGCTCGGCTTGGCCCAGTCCGGGTCGCCGAACCAGTCGGGCCCCTCGATGCCGAAGACGGCCAGCACCTGGTTCATCGGCCCCGTCGAGGGGTTCAGCAGGAACACGAACGTGATCGTCCCGGCCGCCATCGGCACCAGCGAGGGCAGGTAGAAGATCGTCCTGAACAGGCCGGTGCCCGCCTTGAGCCGCACCACGAGCTGGGCCAGCGCCAGCGCGAACAGCACGGTCGCCGGGACCATGATGAGCACCAGCCACAGCGTGTTGGCCGCCGAGGTCGGCACCCGCGGGTCCTGCAGCAGGTAACGCCAGTTGTCCAGGCCGATGAACTCCAGCGTGTAGAGGTCGTAGCGGTGGAAGGAGAAGTACACCGTCGACAGCAGCGGATAGACGAAGAAGATCGACACGCCGGCGAGCCACGGCGCGAGCCACACCAGCGCGCGCAATCCCTCGCCGTGCCGCCGCCGCAGCGGTACGGAGGTCACGGCGGCCACCTCAGCCCCCGGACAGCTTCAGCTTGTCGTCGATGACCTTGTCCACGCCCTTGAGCCCGGCCTCCAGGTCCGGTACGTCGCCCTTCTCCCACTTGACGGCGAAGGAGGAGAACGCCTCCTGGTTGAAGACGCTGTTGATGTTCGCGGGCAGGGTCGTGGTCTTGGGATGGGCGAAGATGCCGAGGAAGGTGGCGAAGTTCGGGTCCTTGGCCAGATCGGGCGACTCCATCGACGCCTTGGTCGTGGGGACGTTGCGCAGCGCGTTCGACAGCGTCACCAGCGAGTCGGTGTCCGTCGTCAGGTGCTTGACCAGCTCCCAGGCGTGCTGCGGGTGCTCGGCGCCCTTCGGCACCCCGATGACCGTGCCGGCGGTGAAGCCGCTGCCGTACAGGTCGGGGCGGTCGTCGGCGACCGGCAGGGGAGCGGTGCCGTAGTCGAGGTCCTTCGCCTCATTGGCGATCATGGCGTTGCGCCACTCGCCGTCCAGCACCATCGCGACCTTGCCCTTGTAGAAGGGATGCTCGGCGCTCCACTCGTCGCCGAGTCCCTTGCGGAAGCGGTCGAGCTTGTCGTGGCCGTACCAGTCGACCAGCTCTTTCTGCCAGGTCAGCAGCTTCTTCCAGGCCGGGTCGGAGCCGATGGCCGAGGTGCCGTCGTCGTTGTACCACTTCGCGCCGACCATCGGGCCGAGGTGGCTCATGCTGTTCTCGTAGTACTGGACGCTCGGGATGAACCCGGCGACCTTGATCTCGCCCTTGTCGTCGCGCACGGTCAGCTTCTTGGCCAGCGCGGTCAGCTCGCTCAGCGTCTTCGGCGGCTGCTCGCCCTTCATCAAGGCCTTGTTGTAGTAGAGGCCGTACGCGTCGGCGAGCAGCGGCAGCGTGCACTGCCTGCCCTCGTAGGCGGTGTAGGACCGCGCGACGGCGGGCAGCACCGACAGGTCGACGCCGTCCTGCTCGATGACGGGCGTGAGGTCCTGGAACGATCCCGACCTGCACCACTGTGCCACGTTGTCGGTGGTGAACGAGGCCGCGACGTCGGGCGCGTCACCGCCCCTGATGGCCTGGGTGATCTGGTCGTCCTGGACGCCCTTGACGGCTTTGACGGTGATCTGCGGGAACTTCTTCCTGAAGCCGGCGATGGCGTCCTCGAACGCCTTGACCTCGGCGTCGGTCGAGAAGCCGTGCCACAGCTCCAGCGTGGCGGGGGAGAGGGCCTGAGAAGCGGAGCTCGAAGGACGGGCGCCGAGTGACGGGCCCGCCTCCTTGCCGGCGGTACACGCGGTCAGCGCCAGCGCGGCGGCGACCGCAAGAGGGACGAAGCGCACGGGGGGTGCCTCCTGCCATCCATCATGACGGGACGGTTGAACGGAACACCTCGTCGCGGACGGCGGCGAGGCCGAGGTCGAGTGCGCCGGCGAGCACGGGGTTGCCCTCGACGCTCGACAGGCGGACGGGGGGCTGGGGGATGGTCAGCGCGTGCAGCTCGTGTTCGACCAGCTCGCGCAGGGTCTCGCCGCCCGGCAGCACCACGCCGCCGGTCAGCACGATCAGGCCGGGATCGACGACCGAGGTGATGGCCGCCAGGCCCACGGCCAGGCGGGCGGCGACGTCGCGCAGCCCGGCCCTGGCGTCGTCGGCCTTCTTCCCGGTGCCGGCCGCCGCGCGTACGGCGTTCGCGACGGCCTGGCGGAAGTCGGAGCCGCGCACGCCGTACGAGCGCAGCAGCTTGAGCACGGCAGGGCCGCCGGTCAGCGCCTGGTAGCCGTGGTTGGCGTAGCGGCCCGCCTCGCGGGCCGTCGGCGCGCCGGGGGTCGGCATGTAGCCCACCTCGCCCGCGCCGCCGGTGGCGCCCCGGTGCATGCGCCCGCCCAGCACGACGGCCGAGCCGATGCCCTCGTCGGCCCACAGCAGCACGAAGTCCTGCCGGCCGCGCGCCGCGCCGTGCGCCTGCTCGGCCACCGCCACCAGGTTGACGTTGTTCTCCACGTCAACCGGCGCGCCGAGCCCGGCGCTGAGCGTGGGCACCAGGTCGGGCAGCTGCCAGCCCGGCACATCTTTGGCGGCCGCGTAGCCGAGCCTGCCGGTGGCCGGGTCGATCGCGGCCTGCACGCCGATCACGATCCGGCGCGGCTTGTCCGGCGGGTTCGCACCGCGCAGCGCCGCCGCCAGCCGGTCCACCAGCTCGCCGTGCGGCCGGCGCGGGGTCGGCAGCACGTGCTCGCCGACGACCGTGCCGGTGATGTCGGCCACCTTGGCCTCGATGCGGGCGGGGGTGACGTCGAGAGCGGCCACGTACGCGGCCTCCGGGTTGATCCGGTAGACCTCGGCCGTACGGCCCGGCAGGCCCTCCCTGACGCCGTCCTGCACGACCAGCCCCGCCTGCTGCAACCTGAGCAGGAGCTGGGAGGCCGTGGGCTTGGACAGGCCGGTGAGCGCGCCGATCTCGGGCCTGGTCAGCGGGCCGCGCTCCAGGAGCGCCTGCAACGCCGCGCGATCATTGATGGCACGTAGCAGACTGGGGGTCCCCGGAACCGGGCCGCTCACGGTGTCTCCTTCGCATGGGTTAGGAAACTTTCCTAACTCGCGATGACCATAAGAAGACCCTGGCGAGACGGTCAAGAGGTGAAACCAAGACGTGACCAGGAAAGGAGAAAAGTGACGAGACTGCTACAGCAGGCGTGCTAATGTCGGCGTTTGTCGCAACAACAAGCAGAATGGCCCGGAGTGTCCCATTAACCACATTAACGGTCAGGCGGCAACGCGTCAAACCGAACTGGCAAAAGAGCAGGCGTACGTCACCCGCCTCTACGACCGCCTCGACACCCTTCGCGAGCGCACCCAGCGGCAGCTCAAGGAGGTGCTGGCCGCAGGAGCCGTCGGCACGATGCAGAACAGGTCGGAGCGCGACACGTTCGCCGACATGTACGCCTCGCGCCTCGCCAGGCTCTGGGCGGTCGAACGCGGTCTCGCCTTCGGCCGGCTCGACCACGTCGACGAAGGCCGCCTCTACATCGGCAAGATCGGCATGACCGACGACGACCAGCGCCGCCTGCTCATCGACTGGCGGGCGCCCGTCGCGCAGCCCTTCTACCGCGCCACCCCCACCGCCCCCATGGGCGTCACCCGCCGCCGCCACCTGCAGACCAGGGGCCGCGACGTCATCGGCGTGGACGACGACCTGCTCGACCTCGACGCGCTCACCGACGACGACCGCGCCACGCTCAACGGCGAGGCCGCGCTGCTCGCCGCCCTCGACGAGCGGCGCACGGGACGCATGCGCGACATCGTCGCCACCATCCAGTCCGAGCAGGACCGCGTCATCCGCAGCGACCTCAACGGGGTGCTGGTGGTGCAGGGCGGACCGGGCACCGGCAAGACCGTCGTGGCCCTGCACAGGGCCGCGTACCTGCTCTACACCCACCGCGAGCGCCTTGAGCGGCGCGGCGTGCTCATCCTCGGCCCCAACCTCACCTTCCTGCGCTACATCGAGCAGGTGCTGCCCTCGCTAGGCGAGACCGACGTGCTGCTGTCCACGGTCGGCGAGCTCCACCCGGGCGTGACCGCCACCAAGCGCGATCGCCCCGAGGTGGCCGCGCTCAAGGGCGACGCGCGGATGGCCGACGTGATCGCCAAGGCCGTACGCGACCGGCAGCGCGTCCCGCGCAAGCCGATCGAGCTGCAGGTCGGCCGCATCACGCTCACCATCGACCGGCAGATGCTCGACAACGCCAAGAACAAGGCCGGCCGCTCGCGCCGCCCCCACAACCAGGCCCGTGCCGTCTTCGTGCGCTCGCTGCTCACCGCGCTGGCCAGGCAGCAGGCCCGCAAGATCGGCAAGGGCCTCATCGACGACGACGAGCTGGCCGACCTGCGCGAGGACCTGCGCACCGAGCCGGTCGTCAAGGCCGCGCTCAACCGCCTGTGGCCCTATCTGACGCCCCAGGGCCTCCTGCTCGGCCTGTACGGCTCCGCCGAGCGCCTCGGCCACGCCGCCTCCGCCCTCACCCCCGAGGAACGCCGGCTGCTGCGCCGCGACGGCGGCGAGTGGACCGAGTCCGACGTCCCGCTCCTCGACGAGGCCGCCGAGCTGCTCGGCGACATCGACGAGCAGGTGCTGCGCGCCACCGCCATGCAGGCCGAGGAGGAGCTGGCCGCCGCCAGGCGGGCCGCCGAGAACGAACGCGAGGCCGAGCTGGCCTACGCCCGCGAGGTGCTGGAGCTCACCGGCCTGTCCGACGTCATGGAGGCCGAACGGCTCGCCGAGCGCCAGCGCGGCGACGGCCCCTACCTCACCACCGCCGAGCGCGCCGCCGCCGACCGCACCTGGGCCTACGGGCACATCATCGTGGACGAGGCGCAGGAGCTGTCGCCGATGGCCTGGCGGGCCGTCATGCGGCGCTGCCCGACCCGGTCCATGACCATCGTCGGCGACATCGCCCAGACCGGCTCGGCGGCGGGGGCCCGCTCCTGGGCCGAGGTGCTCGACCCGTACGTCGCCGGGCGCTGGCGGCAGGAGCAGCTGACCGTCAACTACCGCACCCCGGTCGAGCTGATGGACGTCGCCGCCCGCGTCCTGGCCACCATCGACCCCGGCCTGCGGGCCCCCCTTTCCGTCCGCGAGGCGGGCGCCCGGCCCTGGTCGGCGCCGCTCGCCGCGCTGCCCGAGCTGGTCGCCGCCGAGGCGGCCGGCGGCGGCAAGGTGGCCGTGGTCGCGCCCGACGACCTGGTGCCCGAGCTCGGCGCCCGGCTCGCCGCCGCCGTGTCAGGCGCCGCCGTCGTCACGCCGGGCGCCGGGCGGGGCAGGGGCACCGAGGCGCTCGACGCGCCCGTGGCCGTCATGGGCGTGACCGACGCCAAGGGGCTCGAGTTCGACTCCGTCATCGTCGCCGAACCCGACCTCATCGCCGCCCAGTCGCCACGCGGGCCGAGCGACCTGTATGTTGCTCTCACGCGTGCGACGCAACGGCTCGGGGTCGTCCACGAGCGCCCGCTGTCGCCCGCCTTGCGGGACTTGCCAAGCCGCTCGCCGGAGCCCGCTAATGGCCTTTGACCTGCTTTGAAGCCACCGGTCAAACATGTCCTAGCTGCGAAAACTTGATGTTTCTGCTGATCGGGACACGGTTGACATCTGAGGTGGAGTCGGTAGTTTGCTGCGCAGTCCAGCACGGGACTTGGCCGGTTGGCCGTCTCTGACATCGTCGGATCCTGCGTCCGTGACGGAGCGCGACTCCGTCCACACAGCCAGGTGCAGGGCCGTCGGTCCGTCGAGTCGGGGCACCCCAACCGGGCGGGGGGTTGGACCCGGGACGGGTCCGGGAGCCCAGTAGACAACGGAATTCCGCGCTCGCCGCCGACGAGACGGGTCCGGTCCGAAGGGTTTCCGGGCCCTCTTCCCGTTCCCGTGCTCCAGGACCGCCGACGCGCCGGGTGGTCCCGCCTTCATCGCCGCGGGACCGCCCTGCCGTCTTTCCCCTTCTTTCGATCTTCTGCGGGGTGTGCCGACCTGAGTGCGGCCCGAGGGCGGTAGCGTTTTCGCCAGCAGGCGTTTGCGAGGTGGCGAGGAGACCGCGGAGTGGTTCAGGACCGAACGAATCTCACGCCCGCGTCCGGGCGGGTCTCTACCGGCACGCCCACCGACGGCACGCCCCCTGCCTCCACGCCGGCCCAGGAGCCCGCCTCCGCCGCGACCCGCGCTCCCGAACCCGCTTCAGGGCAGCCCGCCGCGGAGTCCGAGATGTCCGCTGAGCCGGAGCCCGAGCCGCAGCCCGCGACGTCCAGCGAGTCCTCGTCCGGGCCGGGCGGGCCGGCGCGTAAGGAGAGCCGGCGGGTGCTGGGCGCGCGGATCGTGGCGGCCGCGGCCGGTGGGTTCGCGCTGTTCCTCGCGTTCCCGCCGCTCGACTGGTGGCTGTGCGCGCCGCTCGGCATCGGCCTGATCGCCGCCTCCATCCACGGCACCCGTCCCCGCCGCGCCGCCTGGATCGGCTACCTGGCGGCGGCGGTGTTCCTGCTGCCCACCGTCGCCTGGGTGCGCACGATCGGCGACGACGTGTGGATCATGCTGGTCGCCACCGAGAGCTTCTTCTACGCCGCCATGGCCGCGCTGGCGGCGCTGGTGTTCCGGCTGCGCGCCTGGCCGCTGTGGTTCGGCGGCCTGTGGATGCTCATGGAGTGGGCGCGCGGCCTGGTGCCCATCGGCGGGTTCCCGTGGGCGCGGGCGGCCTTCAGCCAGGGCGAGTCGCTGTTCACGCCGTACGCCGCGCTCGGCGGCGCGCCGCTGGTGTCGTTCGCGGTCACGCTGTGCGGCGCGCTGCTGGCGTACGCGGTGCTCAACCGGCCCGCGCGGGCGGTGGCCAGGGCCGTGCCGGTCGGGCTGGCGGTGGCCGTGCCCGTGCTGGGGCTCGCGGTGCCGAGGTTCGGCGACGAGGGCCGCTCGATCAACGTCGGCGTCGTGCAGGGCAACGTCCCCGGCCGCGGCATGTACGCGCTCGGCGACGAGCCCGCCGTCGTGCTGCGCAACCACGCCAACGAGACCAAGCGCCTGGCCCAGGCCGTACGCGACGGCAAGCTGCCCAAGCCCGACATCGTGGTCCTGCCGGAGAACTCCACCGACATCGACCCCTACCGCGACCCGTACGCCCGCCAGATCATCCACGACTCCGTGCAGGACGTCGGCGTGCCCACCCTGGTCGGGGCGGTCGTGGCCATCGGCGACGAGAACCGCGCCACCCGCAGCCTCGTCTGGGACCCGGTCACCGGCCCCGGCGCCTACTACGACAAGCAGCACCTGGTGCCGTTCGGGGAGTACACCCCGTTCAAGGAGATCGTGCTGGCGCTGTGGGAGCGGGCCGGCCTCGTCGGCCGCCAGTCGATCGCCGGCACCGAGCCGGGCGACCTGAAGATGGGGCCGGTCACCGTCGGCGCCGTCAACTGCTACGAGGTCGCCTACGACGACACCGTGCGCGGCACCGTGCGCGCCGGCGGCACTCCGCTGGTCGTGCAGACCAACAACGCCAGCTACGCCCTGTCCAACCTGCCGTCCCAGCAGCTAGCCATGTCGAAGCTGCGCGCGGTCGAGCACAACAGGGCGGTGGTCACCGCCGCCACGACCGGGATCTCCGCCTACGTGACGCCTGAGGGTAAGGTCTCCTGGCAGACTCGCGAGCTTGTCGCTGACATGAACGTGGTCAAGGTGCCCGTACGCACACAGGAGACAATCGCCACAAAGGTGGGCGCTCTTCCTGAATGGGCATTGATGGTGATGGGAGCGGCGGCGGCCGGGTTCGCCGCGTGGCGTGGCAGGCGGCGAGGCGATCGGATGAGGAACGACGGATGATGGAGAGTCTCGGCCGGGTGCTCGTCGTCGTGCCGACGTACAACGAGCGCGACAACCTGCCGGCGATCGTCCAGCGCGTACGCGCGGCCGTGCCCGAGGCCCATGTGCTGGTCGCCGACGACAACAGCCCCGACGGCACCGGCGAGGTGGCCGACACCCTCGCCGCCGGCGACGAGCAGGTGCACGTGCTGCACCGGCCGGGCAAGCAGGGGCTGGGCGCCGCCTACATCGCCGGGTTCCGCTGGGGGCTCGACGAGGGCTTCGACGTCCTGGTCGAGATGGACGCCGACGGCTCGCACCAGCCGGAGGAGCTGCCGAAGCTGCTCGAGGCGCTGGCCGAGGGAGCCGACCTCGCCATCGGCTCCCGCTACGTGCCCGGCGGCAAGGTCGTCAACTGGCCGCAGCGGCGCGAGCTGCTGTCCAAGGGCGCCAACATCTACACGCGGGTGATGCTCGGCCTGCCGGTCCGCGACGCGACCGCGGGCTTTCGCGCCTACCGCGCGGCCACGCTGGAGAAGGTGGGCCTCGCCGGCGTCGAGTCGCAGGGCTACTGCTTCCAGGTGGACCTCACGCTGCGCACGTCCCGCCACGGGCTGCGGGTGGTGGAGGTGCCGATCACGTTCGTGGAGCGGACGGTCGGCAAGAGCAAGATGAGCGGCAAGGTCATGTCCGAGGCGCTGTGGCGGATCGGCATGTGGGGCGTCACCGGGCTCCCGAAGCGCCTCAAGGGCGGCGGCCCCCGCGACTAGCGACGCCCGTCCGGGCGTGGGGAACGGCGGCGCGCGACTGGCGGCGTCCGCCCGGCGCTCGAAGGACGGCGGCGTGCGGACGGCGGCGTCCGCCCGGCGCTTCCAAGGACGGTGGCGCGCGGTCGGCGGCGTGTGGACCGGCGTTCGAGGATGGTGGAGTGCCTTCGGCGGAACGCTTCGAGGGCGCCGGGCGTTGTCCAGTGCAGTGACGCGTGTGCGGAATCGAGGGTTGAAACGATGCGGCTGCTGCTATTCCTGGCCTTCCTGGTCATCCCCGTCCTGGAGATCTGGCTGCTGATCCAGGTCGGTCAGGTGATCGGCGGGCCGGCCACGATCGCCCTGCTCATCGCCGACAGCCTGCTGGGCGCGTGGCTGGTGCGCCGCGAGGGCCGGCGGGCGTGGCGGGCGCTGCAGGAGGCCGTGCAGAGCGGGCGCATGCCCGACCGCGAGCTGGCCGACGGCGGCATCATCCTGGTCGGCGGCACGCTGCTGCTGGCGCCCGGGTTCTTCCTCGACGTGTTCGGGCTGCTGTGCCTGATCCCGGTGACCCGGCCGATGATGCGCCGCCTCGGGGCGTGGTTCTTCGAGCGCCGGATCAAGCGCTTGGCGCAGTCGTCCCCGTACGCGAACCTCTTCCCGCCCGGCGGCTTCCCCCGCCCCGACGCGGCCCACCACGACCCCCGCCACGACCCCCGCAACGACGCCCGCGACGAGGGCCGTGACCCACGCGCGCCGCAGGGCGGCCGGGTGGTGCACGGCGAGGTCATCCGCGAGGACCGCGACTCCTGAAGCGCGCACAGAGAAACCCCCGGGCCTGAGCCCGGGGGTTTTCACCGTGAGAGGAAATCAGGCGCTCTTACGACGCTGAGCCCGCAGAACGGCGAGCCGCTCGTTGAGCACCTCCTCGAGATCTTCTATGGACCGTCGCTCCAAGAGCATGTCCCAATGTGTCCGCGGGGGCTTGGTCTTCTTCGACTCCGGCTGCTCGCCGTCCACCCGCAGCGCGGTCGCGCCGCACATGCGGCACTCCCAGCTCGCGGGAATCTCGGCCTCGGCGGCAAGCGGAACCTCGAAGCGATGGCCCTTCGGACAGGTGTACGACACCTCCTGGCGCGGGGCCAGATCCGTGTTACGGTCGTTCTCGTAGCTGGTTGCCCCGAGCCGGGTGCCACGAAGCGCGCGCTCGCCCATGTTTAAATGCCTCCTACAGGGCCCCCTTGCGTGGGGGGTCTGTCTCCCACGGTGTCTAACGCTTGGTACCGTGATGGGATTCCCACCCGCGGGGTGATCCAATCGCGCTTGGGGCCTCGGTTCTTCGCGTGATCGCCGATCAGGCCCGTAGCCTGCGGGAATCCCGGGGCATGCGCGGCGCGGGGGGCATATTTCCGGATTTTGTGTCTGTACGAAGTCGCCTACCCGGGTCCGGAAAGCTCCGTGACGGTCAGACGCCGGTCACTCCGTCGACCATCTCGCGCACCATGTCGAGGTGCCCGTTGTGCCGGGCGGTCTCTTCGATGAGATGCATCAGCACCCAGCGCAGCGTCACGTGCTCCTTGCCGCGGCCGGCCCACTTGGCCCGGTCGTCCAGGTCGTGGGCGGCGACCAGCTCGCGATAGCGGGCGCACTGCGTCTCGTACTCCGCGAGCAGCTGCGCGATCGGCATCTCCACGGCGATGCGCATCTCGCGGTCGGGGTCCTCGTCGGTCCACGGGCCCTGGTCGTCCTCGCCGAGGAACACCACCTGGAACCAGAAATACTCGACCCAGCGGACGTGGTTCACCAGGCCGGACATCGTCATCAGCGGCGACGTCGGCAGCGGCGCGTGGCGCGCGTCCTCCTCCGCCAGGCCCTCGCACTTGGCGTGCACGGTGGCCCTGGCGTAGTCGAGGAACGTGGTGAGCGTGGCGCGCTCGTCCCACGCCGGGGGAGTGTCGGTGCGGTTCATGCCCGGCATGATGCTGGGCGTCTTGTACCGGTGTCGACTGGTTTATCCGTCAGCGCCGCTGGGGACGGCACGGCGGCGGCGTATCCGCTCGGCGTCGGGCCAGCGTACGTCGCTCGCCCAGCCCAGCCGCTCGAACAGCCGGATCAGCCCGCCCGACGGGTCAACCTGGCCGCGGTCGAGGCCGTGACGGGCGCAGGACGGGTCGCTGTGGTGGCCGTTGTGCCAGCTCTCGCCGAACGACAGCAGCGCCAGCGGCCACAGGTTCGTCGCGCGGTCGTGGCGGCGGGTGCGGAACGGGCGGCTGCCGATGACGTGACACAGGGAGTTGACGCTCCACGTGACGTGCTGGAGCAGCGCGACCCGGATCAGACCGGCCCACAGGAAGGCGGTCAGGCCGCCGTACAGGGTGCCGGTGATCGCCCAGCCGGCCAGGAACGGCAGCGCCAGCGACACCGCGCACAAGGCCGGGAACCAGCGCGCCACCCGCCGCATCGCTGGGTCTGCCAGCAGGTCGGGCGCGTACCGGGAGGCCGGCGTGTCGTCGTCCTCGAACAACCAGCCCAGGTGCGCGTGCACGAGCCCGCGCAGCTGGCCGAACAGGCCGGTGCCGTACCGGTACGGGGAGTGCGGATCGCCAGGCTCGTCGGTGAAGGCGTGGTGGCGGCGGTGCACGGCCACCCAGTCGATGACGTTCCCCTGGAAGCCCATCGACCCGGCGACCGCCAGCGCCACCCGCAGCCACGGCCGGGCCGTGAAGGAGCCGTGCGTCAGCAGCCGGTGGAACCCGACCGTCACGCCGAGGCCGGTCACCACGTACAGGACGGCGGCCAGCAGCAGATCGGTGAGCGAGACCCCGCGCCCCCACGCCAGAACGATCACCACACCGAGGGCGATGAACGGCGCGATCACGATGGCGCCGGTCAGCATCACCTGGAGCGGGCGGGCCGGCGTGTGCTCACCGGCGTCGGGGAACGGTGAGCTGCCGTCGTAGTCCTGGCGGCGTCTCACCGGTGGTTCTGTAACAGGCATGAAGTCTCTTCCGTCTCGTCTCGCTCATACGACGCGTCGGTGCACGTGGCACCAGCGCCAGGTCTCTCCGGGCGTCAGCGATGCGGCGACCGGATGGTCGGTCTCGCGGTAGTGCGCCCTGGAGTCGGCAGGGCAGGCCACCCAGCCGCAGCTCAGGCAGACCAGCAGCCGAGGCCATGGCCGTCCCGCCGCCAGGCACTGTGCGCATTCCCGCTTCCCCGGTTCGGGGGCGGGGAGCCCGTCCACGTGGTCACAGCGCGGGGTCCGGCCGTTCCTGCGGGCGCTTGGCCGCACCTGCGTGCCCAAGGGCATCCTCGACCGCCTCACGGTGTGCTCGTCGCCGGACCCTCAGTCAATGCGCCGCGGCGATCAGGGGAAACAGGCGATGCGCGCAAGGCTCATCTTGTTTCGCGATAACGGCTGCTCTACGACGGCCGGTCGTCCGCCGCCGGGCTTGCGTGCGCCGTCTCCAGCCAGCCGAGCCTGCCCGCCAGCCGCCTGGCGATGTCGAGGACCGCGGCGACGTGTGGCGAAGGGCCGGCCGCCGGCCACAGCAGCGACCACGGGTAGTGGGCGGCCGGCTCTGACAGGGGCCGCCAGACGGTGCCCGGCGGGTTGGAGGAGCGGAACGACGACGGCAGGCAGAAGACGCAGCGGTGCCCCAGCACCAGGTCAGCGGCGGCCCGCGTGCTCTCGACGGTCCCCTCGTACGGGATGGGGGTGAAGCCCGCCGACCGGCACAGCTCCGCCACGAACGCGTTCAGCTCGGGCGTCTGGCCCTCCTCGCCGAACAGCAGCCGCTCATCGGCCAGCGCCGCCACCGGAACGGTCGCCAGCGCCGCGAGCGCGTGCCGCTCGGGCAGCAGGACGCCGATCGGGTCGAGCCTGACCAGCTCGGACGCCACCCCGGGCACCTGCTGCGCGGCCCAGCCGATGCCGACGTCCAGGCGGCCGTCGGCCAGCTGCTTGAACTGCTCCGGCGTGCCGGCCTCGACCTGATGGATCCTCAGCCCGGGATGGCGGCGCTGCACCTCACGCAGGATCTGCGGCATCGCGTCGTAGCCGGCGTCCACGATGCCGGCCCGCAGCGGGGGAGAGGGCGTCGCGGCGTCGCGCGCGGCGCGTACGGCCCGGCCGACCTGGTCGAGCACGCGGCGGGCCTCGGCCAGGAAGGCGGCTCCCGCCGGAGTGAGCGCGACGTGGTGGGTGCTGCGCTCCAGCAGCTGCACGCCCAGCTCGCGTTCGAGCCGCTGAATCTGCTGGCTCAGCGCGGACTGCACGATGTGCTCGCGAGCCGCGGCCCTGCCGAAGTGCAGCTCCTCGGCCAGCGTGACGAAATAGCGCAACTGGCGTAGCTCCATGCGGCCACCCCCTCCCTTCGGGCGGCATGTCACCTCCACCTTAGATTCGCTCGCCCGTCCGGGACCACGACCGGCGCCGGGTGGCGAAATCTTCGCCGGTGTCGGCGGAGATAGACTGGTTTTCGATCGGGTAAGCGAAATCGCCTGAGAAACGTTCACCCACGACCGTCTGGACTATTCATGGAGGAAGAGATGGCCGATGTGGACGTGTGGGTCTATGCGCTGTCCGGCGCGGGGAAAGACCAGCGGGTGACCGTGCATCTCTCCGGTGGGCAGTCGCTGAAGGGGGCGGTCGTCGAGCTGGATCGCTCGCGCAACACGGTCGTGCTCGACGAATACGCCCAGGGGTCCGCGTCCACGCGGCACGAGTCGCCGGTGCACACGATCCTGCTGACCGCCGTGCAGGCCGTCACCGTGCACAAGGAGGAATAGCGCGGGTTTGGAGCGCGGGTGGGGGCGTGGTAGACTGACTGATGTTGCAGTTGTTGTACCCATAAGAAGACTTTGTGCGCGTCTGGCAGAGTTTCGCCAGGCGCGTTTTTGTTTCCCGGTCATCTCCGGATGGGCTTTCATCGCGGCGACACGGCGATCCGCGCGGTGCGGATCGCGTCCCTGCACATCTCAGAAGGAGATCGACATGGCTTCCGGAACCGTCAAGTGGTTCAACTCCGAAAAGGGCTTCGGCTTCATCGAGCAGGACGGCGGCGGCGCCGACGTCTTCGCCCACTACTCCAACATCGTCAGCAACGGTGGCTACCGTGAGCTGCACGAGGGCCAGAAGGTGTCGTTCGACGTCGTGCAGGGCCAGAAGGGCCCGCAGGCGGAGAACATCGTCGCCGCCTGACCCGGCAGACATCCACGGGCCGGGCCCGCACCCTTCCGAGGGCGCGGGCCCGGCCTGTTTTTTGTGGCGTGGTCTGTTCGGGGCTGCGGGTTCGGCGTGCGCATGTAGATGGTGCGGGCCCGGCCCGTTCCTTCCAGGGTGTGGATCCGGCTGCTTCTTCGAGGGCGCAGGTCCGGCTGGTGCCCTCTAAGGGCTGGCCTGTCTCCCTGCCACCGTCGGTCGTCTCCCGTGCGAGTTCGGTCTGCACCTGCTTCTTCTGTCTGCCGTCGGCGGCTTCCATGTGCGGCCTCCAGGAGCCCTTCTTCGGGGCTCTTCCACGGTGTGGGACCGTGAGTGGCGGGGGGTGGGCGGCGTAGGGTGGGAGGTCTGGGATATCTCGCATGCCGGCAGCCGCGTCGGCGTCGCCCCGGCCACAGCCGGCCTTCGACCGCCGGAGACAGGCGGCACACCGATGCCGAACCGCCGCTCACCGACCGCCTCCCTCATCTCCCTCCGACCGGCCCGGCTGTTCCTCGAACCCACCCTGACCCGCGACGGGACGCTCGACGGCGCCTGGTGGCCGCACAGCACCGACCTCCGGCGCGAGCTGCCCGCATTCGTCCGCGCTCTTGAAGATCGGATCGGGCCCGTGCTGCGGGTGGGGCTCGACACTCAGGCATGGGACGAGGTGCCGGCCCACCTGGTCGTAGACGGACGGTTCGTACGGATCAGCGGTCATCCGGCCACCCCGCACACCATCCGCGTGATCCGCGGCGGCCAGGACGGCTTCCTGCTGCTGGTCGTCCCACCTGACACCACCGGCTCTGTCGCCGCGAGCGCGATGGCAACCGCCGCCCGCACCGGCAACACGCTGTCGGCCCACGACATCCTCGCCACCCCTGGGACGCTCCCGCCGGACGCGGAGTGGCGAATGCGCCGCTACCGCGACTCGGACAGAGCGGCCGTCGACGCCCTCGCTCTCTCGCCCGCCCCCGCCCCAGCCGTTGCCGACGCCTGCGAGCCGTCCGGGCTTGCGGGTGTGCTCGGCGGGCGGCATGTGGCAGGGACGGCTTATGAGGAGCCGGAGATTCATGTGCTGGAGGGGCCGGGCGGGCGGGTGCTGGGGGCGGTGGCCCATGCGTTGCGGCGGGATCGTGCGGCCGGGCGGATTCTGTGGTTGCTCGGGGGCGAGGTGCCGGAGGTCGTTGCGGCGCTCGTCCGGCGCGCTCTGAACGGGATGGGCGGCGTGCCCGTGCATGCCTTCACCGACGAGCCGGGCGGGCGGCCGGGGACTGCCCCGGCGGCTCTGCCTGCGGGGCGGCGGGCCGTCACGCTCGCGGTGCTCGAACGGGAGGGGTTCGTCGCCAGGGACTCGTGGCGGCATCTGCGGCGGACGTCGCCGTGCGCGCCGGGCGCGGGGCCGTACCCGATGGTCGATGTGGTCGTCAGCGGGACGCCGCGGGGCTGGTGGCTCAAGGCCCGCGGCGATGAGGCGGCGGCCGCGCTGGTCGCTCAGGAGCCGGTCGGCGGGCGCGGCGTCGTGTGGTGGCTCGGCGCCGACGCCGGGCACGCCGACCCCGACCTCGAACGGGCGCTCCTGCTGCGCGCCGACGCCCTCCTGACCGAGCACGGGGCCCGCGAGACGGTCCTGTACGCGGCCGGCGACCCCGAGCCCTCGTGGGAGCTGTTCACCGCCGCCGGCTTCACCGAGATCGACCGCCTGGTCTCCTTCACACGCCCGGCCACCTCGGCGGGAGCGCCCGCGGGCCATCCGGCCTTCGTCCGGGCCGCCGCCTCCCCGTCCGCCGCCTCCCCGTCCGCCGATCGCCCGTCCTCCACGCGTCCGCCCGCCTCCGCGTCCTCGCCCGCTGATCGGTCGTTCTTTGCGCGGCCGGTTGCTCCGGCGAGCGCGACTGGTGATCGTTCGTTCCTGCCATAAGCGAAGGGGTGCCTGTCATCGCCTGTTGTTCCGTCTCCCCGTCCGCCCCCTGTCCGCCCGACCAGCCCGTACGTCCGGCGTGCCGGCATGTGAGCGAGGCGAAGCTGACCGGGGGGCGGTTGCCGGCCGCGGCCGCTGCCCGGTGGGTGTGTCCGCATGGGACATCCGCCGCCCAGGGGTGTGTCACCTGCTATGACGACAGTTCCGAGGCCGGGTCCGGGGCGCCGGTCTGGGAGCTGGCGGTGTGGTTCACCTCCGAGCGGCCCATGCCGATCGCGGCGCTGAAGGACGTGCGGCGGCACGGTGGACGGTTCGCGCTCGATCAGCCGTCCACGCCGCTGGTTTACCTGCTCAGCGGCCAGGTGCGGGCGGCCACCGCCGCGCAGGCCGTCGCGGGGCTCGTCGGGTTTCTGCTGGCCAACAGGCATGTCGTGGACGCGTTCGTGGTGACGGAGATGCGGGCGGTGCACAGGACGGTCGCGGGAAGCGGGCCAACAGCGGGTCAAAGTCTCATGGTGTGAGAGTCGTGGCCGGTCCCGGGGGAAGCGCATCCCTTGAGGGCCGGACACCTCGTGGGGAGGGGCGCCGTGCGGGAATCTGGCATGGGGTTCGTCCTGGTCGGCTACGACGAGTCGCCGGGGAGCGAGCAGGCGCTGCGGTGGGCGGTGGAGGAGGCGCGGCTGCGCGGGCTGGCCGTGGTGGTGTGTCACGCCTGGAACTGGCCGTATCCGCTGCGTGCGGTCAGCCGGGCGTTGCTCGCCGAGGTCGAGCGGGTCGCCGCCGGGGTCGTGGAGGACGGCGTACGGCGGGTGCGTGCGCTGGGCGGGGTGCCGGACGTCCGGCCGCTGCTGGTCAAGCGGCCCGCCTCCGCGGTGCTGCTGGAGGCCGCGGCGGAGGCGGAGCTGGTGGTGCTGGGGTCGCGCGGGGTGGGCGGGTTCGAGGATCTCAGGGTGGGCTCGGCGGCCGTCCAGGTGCCCGCGCACAGCCCCACGCCCGTCATCGTCGTCCGCCCCGACGACCATGCCGACGACCATGCCGACGACCATGCCGATGACCCGCCCGGCACCCGTCCCGATGAGGACGCACGCTCCGATGAGGGGGCCGGCGGTGGGCGGATCGTGGTGGGGGTGGACGGGTCGCCGGCCAGCCTGGCGGCGTTCGGGTTCGCGGTGCGTGAGGCGGCGCTGCGGGACGGGGTCGTGGAGGCGGTGTGCGGCTGGTGGGACCCGTGCGCGTGGCAGGGGCACGAGGAGCCGTTCGTGGACACCGCACGGATGCGGGCCGAGGCGGAGTCGGGCTTCAGGGACGTCGTAGGCCGCCTGGCCGGCTGCGGGCCCGACGTGCCCGTGACGGCCACCTTCGAGGCCGAGCGGCCGCCCAGGATGATCGTGGAGTCGGCCAAGGGCGCGACGCTGCTCGTCGTGGGCCGCAGCCACAGGCAGGCGGGCGTGCTGGTCGGGCCCGTACTCCAGGCGGCGCTGGCCGAAGTGCGCTGCCCGGTCGCCGTGACCCCACCGCCGAGCTGAGCCGGACGGGGCGATAACGTCCCGATGAGTGGATTTGATACCTATTTCCCCAAAAGGTGACGTGTATCACGCAACTTCACTGGTCTTGCTTGCGTCCTACCTGACATCGTGTTGATCTCTTATGTGAAAGGACACTCGTTGGGCAAGCTCAAGAAGACCGCGGCCGTGGCATTCGGCCTGGCGGCCGCACTCGCCGGGACGATCGCCACCAGCGGCCCCGCCATGGCGGCGGACACGCCGATCGCGGCCTGCGGCGGCGGCAGCTACCACGTGATCGACAGCCACGCCCTCGGGTCCAGCGCCGTCGTCTACCTCCTCTACAACGGCTCCACCAACTGCGTGGTGACCTGGAAGACGGGCGCCAGGGGCAACAGCACCTGGGTCGAGGCGCGCGTTCGCCACGACCACATGTACTTCAATGTGGACGAAGGCAACTTCAAGTACTACGCGGGACCGGCCAAGGCGACGGGCGCCGCGGGCAGCTGCATCATGTGGGGCGGCTCGTACGGCAGCCAGTCCTACCTCAGCGGGTGGGAGCACTGCGGCTGACCGGCTGACCGAACTCCGGGCGGGGGCGCCAGGCGCGGAGCGCGTCCCCGCCCGGGCTCCATGGAGCCGCACCGCGCCGCGAGTCACGTGAACGGAAGGCCGATGCCCGCGCCCGACCTCCAGGCCCGACGGGCCCGCGCCGCCGTCGCGGCGCTGTTCCTCACGAACGGCGCCGTGTTCTTCAACGTCGTCCCGCGCTACCCGCAGATCAAGGCCGAGCTGGACGTGGGCAACGCGGTCTTCGGCGGCGCGGTGGCCGGCATGCCGATCGGGGCGTTGCTGGCCGGGCTGCTCGCCGGGGCGGCCGTGCGGCGGTTCCGCTCGTCGCGGGTGGCGGCGTTCGGGATCGTGCTCATGACGGTCGTGACGGTGGCCGTCCCGTTCGTCCCCAACTGGGTGGCCTTCTGGGGGGTGCTGTTCGTCCTGGGGGCGCTCGACGCGGTCGTGGACGTCGCCCAGAACGCCCACGGGCTGCGCGTGCAGCGCATCTACCGACGTTCCATCGTGAACTCGCTGCACGGCGTGTGGAGCGTCGGCGCCGTGCTGGGCGGCCTGATGGGCTCGGCCGCCGCCGGCCTGCACCTACCGCTCGCGGTGCACCTGACGATCTCCGGCGCCCTGTTCAGCGCCGTCGCCCTGACCGCCTACCGCTTCCTGCTCCCCGGCCGCGACGACGCCGAACGGGCGGCCGCAGTGCCCGAGGGCGGGCGGTCGCTTCCCGGCACGTCCGCTCGTGAGCGGTGGCGCGCGCTGGCCGGGCCGGCCATGCGGACGGTCGTCCTGCTCGGCGTGGTGGCCGCCTGTGGTGCGCTCGTGGAGGACGCCGGCGCGTCCTGGGGCGCGTTGTTCCTCAGTGGCGACCTGGGCGCCGACGCCGCCACCGCGGGGCTGGCGGTCGTCGTCTTCCAGACCGCCATGACCGTGGGGCGGCTCACCGGTGACCGCGCCGTGGACCGCTTCGGGCAGCGGACCGTCGCACGGGCCGGGGGCCTGCTGGCCGCGGCCGGGATGGGCGCCGCGCTGGCGGTGCCGACCGTGCCGGCGGCCCTGGCCGGGTTCGCGCTGGCCGGGCTGGGCGTCGCCACCCTCGTGCCGGCCGCCATGCACACCGCCGACGAGCTGCCCGGGCTGCCGCACGGCACCGGACTGACCGTCGTGAGCTGGCTGCTGCGCGGCGGCTTCCTCGTCTCACCGCTCCTCGTCGGAGCCGTCGCCGACCTGGCCGGCCTGCGCGTGGGGCTGCTCTCGGTGGTGCTGGCCGGCGTGATCACGATCGCGCTGTCCCGCACCCTGGCGAACCGCGCCGTCTGAGGCTACGCCTCGCGCTGGATGTCCGTGATGGCGGACTCGTACGCCAGCAGGGTGTCGACGAACGACCGGCGCTGCTCGTCCGTCAGCGGCGCCAGAGCGCGGCGCCAGGCCCGCGCGCCCGGGGACAGCCACCGCGAGATGGCCGGGCGGCTCGCCTGGCTGATGTCGATGATGCGGCGGCGCCGGTCGGCGTCGTCCTCGCGCCGCTCCAGCACCCCCTTACGGCTCAGCTCGCTCACGATGAGGCTCACCGTGGTCGGCGCGACGCCCAGCTTCTCGGCGAGCTGGGAGACGGTCAGCGGGCCGTCGAGCAGCAGCATCGACAGCAGCGACAGGTGCCGTGGCGCGAGGTCGAGCGAGCGCAGCTCCTCGGGCGGCGGCGTGCGCTTGGCCCGGCCGATCAGCCGGGGCATCACGAGCATCAGCGCGCGGACGGCATCGTCCGCGGGTTCGGGTGTTGACATGCGTCGGGCCTGCCAATTAGCTTTGCTATCAAAGGTACTTTGTTCTCAAAACGATTGTATCGGGGAGCCTCATGCCGCACCTGACCGTTCATGCCCTCGAAAGCGATCTCACCGGCCGCGAGAGTGAGCTGATCGCGGCACTCACCGACGCCGTCGTCGCCGTCTACGGGGAGTGGGCCCGCGAGATCGCGGAGGTCAGGCTCGTCGGCGTCCCGGCGGGTCGCTGGGGCATCGGCGGCAGGCAGGCCGAGGATCCGGCGCCGAGCGTGACGTTCGGCGTCAAGGACATCGCCTTCACCCGCCCCGACAGCGACCAGATCGTGGCCCGCCTGATCTCCGGCGTGACGGACGCGATCGCCGGCGTCGTCGGCGAGCGCGTCCGCCCGAGGGTGGCCGTGGACCTGGTGAGCATGCCGACCGGACGCAGCGGCGTCGGCGGCGTCGTGATCACGTCCTAGACACCGGTCAGACGCCGTCGGGCACCTCGTTGCCGGCGGCGCGGATGGCCTTGGGCAGGTTCGTCAGGGCGAGCAGCACGAAGCCGATCACGAAGAAGACGATCATCGACATGATCGCGATCCGGTAGCTGTTGGTGAGCTGCAGCGCGATGGTGACCGTCAGCGCCCCGATGAACGCCGACCCCTTGTCGCTGATCTGCAGCAGGCTGAAGTACTCGGCCTCCCGCCCCTTCGGGATCACCAGCGAGAACAGCGAGCGCGACAGCGCCTGCGTGCCGCCCAGCACGATCGCGATCGCGAACGCCATCAGGTAGAACTGCAGCGCCTGCCCCTCGGCCACGAACATGGCCATCGACACGATCGCCGTCCACAGCACCAGGCTCGCCAGCACCGTCCGCTTGGTGCCGTAGCTGCGCGCCAGCCGGCCCAGCAGCAGCGCCCCGAAGAACGCCACGAACTGCACCATCAGGATCGCGGTGATCTGCACGGTCTGCGGCAGCTTCAGCGCCTCCGAGGCGAACGCCGCGCTGTTGCCGATGACCGTCTGCACGCCGTCGTTGTAGACCAGGTACGCCACCAGGAACAGCAGCGTCAGCGGATACTGCCGAAGGCCGGACAGGGTGCGGCCGAGCTGGCGGAAGCTGCCGCCGACCGAGCGCAGCGCGGTCGTCTCGTGCGCGGGCACCGGCCGGTTGCGCAGCCGCAGCAGCGGAATGATCGTGAACGTCGCCCACCACAGGCCCGCCGACATCATGCAGATCCGCACCGCCATGCCCTCGGTCAGGCCGAGGCTCTCGTGCTGGAGGTAGAGGACCAGGTTGAGCGCCAGCAGCAGGCCGCCGCCGAGGTAGCCGATGGCCCAGCCGCGCGAGGAGACCGCGTCGCGTTCCTCGGCGGTGGAGATCTGCGGCAGGAACGAGTCGTAGACCACGATCGAGGAGCCGTAGGCCAGGTTGGCCGCGATGAACAGCACGCCGCCCAGCATGTAGCGGTCGCCCTCGACGAAGAACAGCCCCATCGCGGCCAGCGCGCCCGCGTAGGCGAACAGGCCGAGCATCTCGCGCTTGCGCCCGGTGTGGTCGGCCAGCGCCCCCACGATGGGCAGGAACACGATCTGCAGAAGCACCGCGACCGTGGTGATCAGGCCGAAGAACGCGGCGGGCCTGATGTCGGCGCCGAGCACGTCCACGTAACCGAGCCCCGGGTTGGCGGCGGCCAGCTCGTCGAACGTCGACACGCACGTGGCGGAGGCGATCGACGGGAAGTCCTTGGCGCAGGCCGCGGTCTTGGCGACCGGGATCAGGTAGGGGCCGAGGAAGACCGAGATGACCGTGGTGTAGAAGGCGGAGTTGGCCCAGTCGTAGAAGTACCAGCCGCGTTGCTCGCGCCGGCGCGCTGCGGGGGAGTCGTCGAGGGCCGCGGGGGGTGCGGATGCGGGCATGGTGTCGGGTAGCTCCTCTGCGGGGGGCCGGACGTGTCGGGGATGTCGTGCCGGTAAGGGGACCTCAGGCGGCCAGGCCGGAGTGCCAGAGCCCGCGGCGGTCGAGCACGTCGCGCAGGCCCGTGACGTTGTCGGTCATGATGCCGTCGACGCCGAGGTCGAGCAGCTGCTCCATGCGGGCGGTCTCGTTGATCGTCCACACGTGCACCTGCATGCCGATGGCGTGGGCCGTACGGACCAGGCGGCGGGTGGTGACTCGCAGCCCGCGGAAGCCCACCGGCACCTGCGCGCAGGGAACCCCGGCGCGCGACAGGCGGGCCAGCATGCGGCCGTAGCCCGAGGTGGCGGCGGCGGCGCGCAGCGCGGCGACGCCGCGCGGGCCGAGCGCCGAGCACACCTCCCCGCGCAGCGCCCGCCTGGCCGCCAGCAGCCGCTCGTCGTTGAACGAGGTCAGGCAGACGCGATCGTAGGCGTTCGTGCGCCTGACCGCCTCGGCCAGCGGGCCGATGGCCGCCCACTCCTTGACGTCGATGTTGAAGCGGTGCTCGGGCCAGGTGCCGAGCAGGTCCTCCAGGAGCGGGATCTCGTGCACGCCGTTGATGCGGGCCCGCTTGACCGCCCGGTAGGGCAGCTCGGAGATGCGGCCGCGCTGGTCGGTCACCCGGTCGAGGGTGTGGTCGTGGAAGGCCAGCAGCACGCCGTCGGACGTGGCGTGCGCGTCCGTCTCGAGGTAGGTGTAGCCGAGCCCGATCGCGCGCTCGAAGGCGGCGACGGAGTTCTCGGCGCCCTCCGCCGCGCCTCCGCGGTGGGCGAAGGCCAGCGGGCCCGGGTGGTCGAGGAAGGCGAATCGGCGGCTCAGCACGTGCAGAAGTATGCCCTTCCGTGATGAACGGTTCGGTTACGAATCGGGGAGATTCTGCCACTCCTGCCGGCGGGCCTCGGCGAGCGCGATGGCCGCCGCCACCGCCACGTTGAACGAGCCGACCCGGCCGACCTGCGGGATGTAGCAGGCGCCGTCGACGGCGTCGAGCAGGGCGGGGGAGCAACCGTGGTCCTCGCTGCCGACCACCAGGCACACGTCGCGGGCCAGGTCGGCGCGGTGCAGCGGCACCGACTCCGCGGTCAGCTCGATGGCCAGCACGGTGTAGCCCTCGTCCCTGGCCGCCTTGACCGCCTCGGTGGCCGGGATCGCCTCGTGCCAGGTGACCAGGCGCTCGGTGCCGAGCGCGGTCTTGCCCGCTTTGGGGTTGGTGGGCGGGGTGGCGTTGCCGGCCAGCCAGATCTCCTCCACGCCGAACGCGGCGGCGCTGCGGAAGATCGAGCCGACGTTGAACGGCCCGGTGACCGACTCGATGATGAGGCCGAGCCGGTTGCCGGTGTTTCTGCGCCAGGTGCGGTTGAGCCGCTTGACGTCGGTGGGGCGCAGCTGTCTTCTCAACGGGTCACCTTCAGGATGCGGTAGGCGGCCCTGCTGGCCTCGCGTGAGGCCTGCCAGCCCTGCTCGCCGAGCCAGCGCTGCAGGGAGTCTGAGCCGAGGTGTTTCTGGACGACCAGGTAGGCCTCGCCGTCGGGCGTCAGCCGGGTCAGCCACCTGGTGAGCATGTCGTGCAGCGCCTGCTTGCCGATGCGGATCGCAGGGTTGGACCAGATGGCCCGGAACGTCACGCCGCCGGGCACGTCGTCGATGTGCGCGGTGCGGACGTTACCGAGCTGCGCGGCCTCGGCGTTGCGCCCGGTCAGCTCGAGGCCGCGGCGGTTGACGTCGATCGCCCACACGGTGGCGCCCGGCGCCCGCGTGGCCATGGTCAGCGCGACGGGCCCGTAGCCGCAGCCCAGGTCGAGCAGGTCGCCTTCCTGAGGCGGCGGCGGGACGCTCTCCAGCAGCACCCGCGTGCCGAGGTCGACCCGCTCGGGGGAGAACACGCCGCGGTCGGTCTCCAGCCGCAGATGCAGGTCGGGCAGGACGAGATCGACCGACCCCGGCCTGCTCGCGGTCTTCGGCTGCTCGGAGAAGTAGTGGGCCACGTCGGAGAACGTTACGGGATCCGCGAACCGAACAGCACCGCGGCGCCCGCCACCAGCAGCCCGGCCACGATCGCGGCCACGATGAACCACTGGGTGACCTCTTGGTTGACCAGCTTGTAGCCGAGCGAGGTGCCGATCTGCTCGTAGACCTCGCGCAGCTCACTGCCGGACTCGGCGGTGTAGGCCCGGCCGCTGGTGCCGTCGGCGAGGGCCTGCAGCGTCTGCTTGTTGACCGGTACGTTCACCGGGCGGCCGTCGATGCTGACCGTGCCCTCCTGGGTGCCGTACGCGATCGTGGAGACCGGTACGCGGGCCTGCTGCGCCGCCTCGATGGCCTCGTTGACCGACCGGCCCGAGGTGTTGTCGCCGTCCGACAGCAGCACGATCGCGGCCGGCGGCGGGTCGGTCGCGGCCTGCTGGTCGAAGGAGCGCACCGACTCCAGCGAGTTGAAGACCGCCTCCCCGATGGCGGTGCCCGGCCGGGTGGTGAGGTTGCCGAGCGCGGTGACCACGGCCTGGTGGTCGGTGGTGGGGGAGACGATCACGTTGGCCGAGCGGGCGAAGGAGACGACGCCCACGTTGAAGCGGTCGGGCAACTCCTGGGCGAACGCCTGCGCGGCGGCCTTGGCGGCGCTGATGCGGTCGGGCTGCACGTCGTCGGCGTCCATGGACAGCGAGATGTCCAGGGCGATCATGATGGTCGCGCGGTCGCGGGGGACGCGTACCTGGTCGGCGGGCTTGGCGGCGCCGACGACCAGCAGCGACATCATGACGAGGAACAGCGCGGGCGCGACGTGCCGGCGCCAGCCGGGACCGGCGGGGGCGACCAGGTTGAGCAGGGCCAGGTTGGTGAAGCGCACCGTGTAGCGGCGGCGGGCGAACATGGCCGCCACGTAGCCCGCCACGAGCAGCAGCACGAGCACGAACAACCACAGCCAGCCGGGGGCGAGAAAGGTCATGCGGACGGCCTCCTGTGGGCGAGGTGGCTCATGCGGCGCTGGCGCAGCACGAACTGCGCGACGTCGAACACCCAGTCGCGGTCGGTGCGCAGCACGAGGTGGGCGACGCCGGCGCGGCGCAGGGCCAGGCGGGTGCTCTCGCGCTGCAGGGCCGCGGCCTCCGCGTACGCCTGCCGGATTTTCGGCGAAAGGTGCACTTCGCGTACGTTCCCGGTCTCGGGGTCGGCGAACGCGACCCGGCCCACGTCGGGCAGCTCCAGCTCGCGGGGGTCGATGACCTCGACGGCCAGCACCTGGTGGCGGGCCGCCAGGCGGCGGATCGGCCGCTCCCAGGGGCGTTCGGCGTCGGGGTCGAGATCGGGGTGCGCGTCGAGGAAGTCGGAGACGATCAGCCGCAGGCCGCGGCGGCGGCGGGTGGCGTTGAGGATGTCGATGCCCTCGGCGAGGTCGGGCGGGTCGTCCACGACGCTGCCGCGCGGCGCGTCCATGAGGGAGTGCAGCAGGCCGTAGAGGGCGGGGCGGCCGGTGCGGGCGGGCATGCGGTGCACGTACTCGTCGTGGATCACCAGCGCCCCGAACCGGTCGCCCATGCGGCTGGACAGGAACCCGATCGCGCCGATCGCCGCCACCACCAGGTCGCGCTTGTCGCTGTCGGCGGTGCCGAAGTCCATGCTGGGCGACAGGTCGGCCAGCGCCCACGTCTCCAGCTCGCGGTCCGCGATCAGGTCGCGGACGTGGGGGATGGTCGTGCGGGCGGTGACCGCCCAGTCCATGCGGCGCACGTCGTCCTCGCCGGCCACGTAGACGCGGCTGTCGCCGGCCTCGCTGCCGGTGCCCGGCAGCAGGCCCTGGTGGGCGCCGTGCAGCAGGCCGTCGAGCCGGCGGGTGACGGTCAGCTCGAGTCGCCGCAGCGCCTGTTCTGCTGTGTTGCTCAACGGTTCTGGTTCCAGACGACGAGGGGCGGGGGTACGGCGTGCAGGATCTGCTTGACCACCTGCTCGGGATCGACCCCGTCGGCCAGGGCGTCGAAGGTGAGCATCAGCCGGTGGGCCATGACGTCCACCGCGACGTCGCGTACGTCGTCGGGCAGCAGGTAGTCGCGCCCGCGCAGCAGCGCCAGCGCACGCCCCGCCGACACCAGGCCGAGCGTCGCCCGGGGGCTGACCCCGACCTCGATCGTGTCGGTGAGGTCGGCCAGGCCGTACTCGGCCGGGTTGCGGGTGGACATGACGAGACGCACGACGTAGTCGGCGACGAGCTGGTGCACCGAGACCTGCTCGGCTGCGGTCTGCAGGGCCAGCAGCTTGGGCGGGTCGAGCACGCGGTCGGGGACGGGCGGGGTGACGCTCATGCGGTGCAGGATCTCCAGCTCCTCGTGGGCGCTGGGATGGGGGACCCGCACCCGGAACAGGAACCGGTCGCGCTGCACCTCGGGCAGCGGGTAGACGCCCTCGGACTCGATCGGGTTCTGGGTGGCCAGCACGATGAACGGCCTGGGCAGCGGATGGGTGACGCCGGCCAGCGTCACCTGCCGCTCGGCCATGACCTCCAGCAGCGCGGACTGGACCTTGGCGGGGGCGCGGTTGATCTCGTCGGCCAGCAGGAAGTTCACGAAGACGGGGCCGAGCTCGACATCGAACTTCTCATTGGACGGGTGGTAGACGCGGGTGCCGACGATGTCACTCGGCACGAGGTCGGGGGTGAACTGGATACGGGCGAACGTGCCGCCCACGACGGTGGCCAGGGTGGAGGCGGCGAGGGTCTTGGCGACCCCGGGCACTCCTTCGAGCAGGCAGTGCCCGCGCGCCAGCAGGGCCACGACGAGGCGTTCGACCATGTGGTCCTGGCCGACGATGACACGCCGGACCTCGTCGAGACTCTGACGCAGCAGTGCCGCGTCGTTTCCGCCTGGCAACTCTTCGGCGACGCTCATGACGCCCATTCCACCAAACGCGCCGCAAACTCGCACGACGCCACGTCTGTGCTTACATGGCAAACGTGGCAAGTCCCCTGCAGTACGGCGATCCTCCCCGGCTGGGGCCCTACGTGGTGCAGGCGCGCCTGCACAGCGCGCCCGCCGGATTCGTGTACCTCGGCCAGGGCCCCGACGGGCGTGCCGTCTCGCTCGCGGTGCTCACCCGCGGCGCCGCCTACGACGCCGCGGCCCGCGACCGGTTCGTCACCGCCATCAGGGACGCCGGCGGGCGGGAGCGCTCGGGGGTGCGCGGCTGGCTCAACCGTCCCGCCCGGCCGCGCGGCGGTGGCGCGGTGCTGGAGGGCGCGCCCGAGGTGCTGGCGTACGACGGGGGGCGGGCGCCGTGGGTGGCGGTGCCGTACGCGCCGGGGCGGCCGGGTGCCGAGCGGTTCCTGGAGCCGGTCATGGTGGGCGGGACGCTCATCGGGCAGGCCCATGGGCCGGACTTCGTGCCGTACTGGCTGACCGACCGCGCCCCCGCCCTGCCGGGACCGCCGCGCCCGCGCCGGCCGCTCACCGAGACGCGCAAGCGGGTGCTGATGGCCGCGCTCGCCGTGGTGCTGCTGTTGCTGCTGGTGGTGACGATCCTGCTGTTGCTGCTGCTCGGGCGCCAGGACAGCGAGCCGCAGCCCCGGCAACTCCCGCCGACGGTGTTCGTGCCGACGCCGCCGCCGACGCCCGAGACGCCAGAGCCGCGGCCGTCGCCCTCGCAGTCGCCGTCGCCCACGGAGAGCGGGCAGAGCACGCCGGGACGCTCGCCGGGCGAGGACCCCGGCGACGAGTCGCCGCTGTAATCGATTTGATCCTCACGTTACGTGAGGGTTTAGCGTCCGGGGTCATGGAATTCATCGTTCACGACACCCTGACCCCGATGGCGTCCCTGCTGGAGCAGCCGCTCGCGGACCGGCCCGGCGCGCTGCGGGAGCTGCTGGAGCCGATGCGCTCGTCCATCCCGATGCCGGGCGACATCGTCGACATCCACCATCAGGGCGGCGGCTTCCGGGCCGACAAGGAGGACCCGCGCTACCTGCCCGCCGTCCGCCGCATGATCGAGGAGGACGTGCTCGGCCAGGTGCGGCACGAGCTGGAGCGGGCCTCGCAGGCGCTCGGTGGCGCCAAGCAGGCCGACTCGCTCCAGGTCTTCCTCGTCATGGGCGACCCCGACAACGAGCACCTGATGATGGCAGGCGGCTATTACGGCATGGGAGCCGGCACCGGGTACATCTACCTGCTGGCGTGGCCGGCGGACGACGTGATCGGGCGGATCCCGCACCTGGCCGTGCACGAGTTCCACCACCACGTGCGCTACACCAACGTGGAGTGGAACCCGGCCACCGTGACCGTGGGCGAGCACGTGGTCGGCGAAGGGCTGGCCGAGGCGTTCGTCCGCGAGCAGTCGGGGCCCGAGGCGATGGGGCCGTGGTCGTCCATGGTGGCAGGGGAGGACTTCGAGCGCGCCCTGGAGCTGATCATGGCGGACTTCGACCTGGAGGGGATGCAGAACACGCCGGCGTACGTGCTGGGCGACGGCATGGCGCGCAGGTTCGGCCAGGAGCCGCGCGGCATTCCCGACATGGCCGGGTACGCGGTGGGCCTCCACCTGGTCGACCGCGTCCTGGCCGCCACGGGGCTCACCGCCGCCGAGGCCACCGTCGTCCCGGCGGCCGAGCTGCTGCGCCGCGGCGGCGTCCGCCCGTGACGTCAGCCGGGGGAGACGAACCCGGACTCGTACGCGGCGATCACCGCCTGGGTGCGGTCACGCGCGCCCAGCTTGGCCAGGACGTTGCCCACGTGCGTCTTGACCGTCTCCTGGCTGACGACCAGCTCGCCGGCGATCTCCTGGTTGGACAGGCCCCTGGTCATCAGCCGCAGCACGTCGCCCTCGCGCTCGGTCAGCCGGTCGATGCCGGGCACCCGGTCCGGCGATCCGGCCGGTGACCGGCGGCCGGCCAGGGCGCGGATCGCGGCCGGGAACAGCAGCGAGTCGCCGGCCGCGACCATGCGCACGGCCTGGACGAGGTCGTCCGGTCTGGTGCGCTTGAGCAGGAAGCCGCTGGCCCCCGCCCGGAGCGCGTCGTAGACGTGGTCGTCGTTCTCGAACGTCGTCACCACCAGCACCTTGGGCGGATCGTCCAGGGCCAGCAGCCGCTCGGTGGCCCTGATGCCGTCCACGGCGGGCATGCGGACGTCCATCAGCACCACGTCGGGCCGCTCCCGGCGCACGACGGGCAGCACCTCGGCGCCGTCGGCGGCCTCACCCACGACGGTGAGATCCGGCTCGGCATCGAGGAGGATGCGCAGGCCGGCACGGATGAGATCCTCGTCGTCGGCGATCACGACTCGCAGCGTCATGCACCCGACCGTAGCGGTAGCCGGGCCGTCACCCGCCACCCACCCGCGGCGGGCCCGGCCTCCAGCTCACCCCGCAGCAACCTGACCCGCTCCCGCATCCCCGCCAGCCCCCGCCCCCCGCTCCACCCACTGGCGCCGTCACCGTGCTGGGCGTTGACGACCTCCAGGTGCAGGTCGTCGCCGTGGACGGCGGCGGTCAGGCGGACGGGGCCGTGGCCGTGCTTGATGGCGTTCGTGAGCGCCTCCTGCACGATCCGGTACGCCTCCCGTGACACCACGGCCGGCACCCCGGACAGGTCGCCCACCTGCCGCTGCACGGAGGCGCCCGAGGTGGCGATGAGCTCGCCGAGGTCGGCCAGCGTGGCCTGCGGCGCGATCCGGCGTTCGGCCCCGTCGGCGGCCCCGTCGGCGGCCCCGTCGGCGGCCCCGTCGGCGTCCCTGCCGGCGGCGGCCGCATCGCGGGTGGCGTCGTCGCCGTCCCTCAGGAGGCCGAGGACGTGGTCGAGGTCGTCGAGGGCGGCGCGGGCCGACTGTTCGATGGCGGCCAACGCGGTGCGTGCCGTGGCACGGGCGTCGTCGGAGTCGCGGTCGAGGACGCGTCCTGCGGCCGCGGCCTGCAAGGTGACGACGCTGAGCGCGTGGCCGACGGAGTCGTGCAGTTCGCGGGCCAGGCGGTTGCGTTCGGCCAGGGCGCGGGCGTGCTCCTCGGCGGCGGCCAGCCGCTCCGAGGGTGTGGGGCCGAGCAGGACGGGAGCCAGCCTTGCCAGCAGCGCGCCGGCTCCGGCCACCAGGGCGATCAGGGCGACCAGCAGCGCCACCCCGCCGAGCGCCCACAGCACCGCGTTCCAGCCCGGCGTGATCTCCATCCCGCCCAGGTCCTGGGGCGGCCCGGTGAAGAGCACCACGAGCGTGAAGGCCGTGAACGGCAGGATCGCCAGCGTGCAGCCGCTGAGCACGCCGCCGACGCCCAGGTGGAGGGTGAACCAGGCGGCGGTGCGCCGCCGCTCCTGCCAGGTCCTGCCGGTCTGGCGCGGCGGGGTGCGCACGCGAGCGCCCAGCAGGCCCTGCGCCGCGCTCACCTCCAGCCCGCGCACCGGCAGGAACAGCCCGGTGACGGCCACGACGGGCAGCATCGCGCCGAAGACGCCGACCTGCGCGGGCAGCAGCAGGTTGCCTGGCTCGCCGCTCACCAGGCCCGCGACCAGCACGCCGACCATCATGTACGGCATCAGCAGGGCCCCGCCCAGGATGAGGCACGTCCACCGGCGGAACAGGTTCCCTGTCACATCCGAGAGTGTATGTCGAGGAGAAGCCGCCTCTCCCGGCGGTTTCCCGCCGCTTCGAGGTCGCTCACGCGGCGCCTCCGGCGGGGTGCCCGTGTCGGCATTGCGGCGCATAGGAGCTGCCTATCCCGATAGCCGGTAAATTCGGGAAGATTGCGAAGTTCACGGACGGAGACCCCCTCACCATGACCGACCAGCAGCCCTGGCAGTGGGACGAGCGGACCTGGCGCGGGCACGTCGACCGGGTGCGCGCCGGCCGCAGCCTGCGTCCCGCGTCGTGGCCGGGCGGCGCCCGCGTCGCCGTCGCGCTGTCGTTCGACTCCGACCACGAGACGATCCCGCTCAAGGACGGCGAGACCCGGCCGGGCCGGCTGTCCCAGGGCGAGTACGGCTCCCGCGCCGGCGCCCCGCGCGTGCTGCGGCTGCTGGAGCGGTACGGGGTGCCCGCGTCGTTCTTCATGCCCGCCGTGTCGGCGCTGCTGCACCCCGGCGAGGTACGCGACTACGTGGCGGCCGGCCACGAGGTCGCCATGCACGGCTGGATCCACGAGCGCAACATGCGGCTCCGCCCTGCCGAGGAGCGCGAGCTGGCGCTACGCGCGGCCGACACGCTGGAGCGGCTGTCCGGCACGCGCCCGGCCGGCATCCGCACGCCGTCGTGGGACTTCTCCGACCACACCCTGGCCATCACCCGCGAGCTGGGCCTGCGCTACGACTCCTCGCTGATGGCCGACGACGAGCCGTACGAGCTGCTGGCCGACGGCGAGCCGACCGGCGTGGTGGAGATCCCGGTGGAGTGGATCAGGGACGACGCGCCGTACCTGACGATGGACCGTGACGGCGCGTCGCGGCCCCACACGCCGCCGCGGCAGGCGGCGGCGATCTGGCGCGACGAGTTCGACGAGGCGTACAGGGAGGGCGGGCTGTTCCAGCTCACCCTGCACCCGCACGTCATCGGCCACCGCTCCCGCATGGCCGCGCTTCGCGAGTTGCTGCGGCACATCGACGCGCACGAGGGCGTCTGGTACGCCACCCACGCCACGATCGCCGCGTACGTCTGGGAGCACGCGTGACGGTCGCGGTCTCCGCGACCCGGCTGTCCCCTGCTCAGCGCAAGGCCATCGTGGCCGGCGCCGTCGGCCACACGGTCGAATGGGTGGACTGGGCGATCTACACCACGTTCGCGTCGGTGTTCTCCCGCCGCTTCTTCCCGCCGGGCGACGAGGCGGCGAGCCTGCTGTCGGCGCTGGCGGTGTTCGCCGCGGGCTTCGTCATGCGGCCCATCGGCGGGGCGATCCTCGGCCCGTACGGCGACCGGCACGGCCGCAAGAAGGGCATGACGCTGACGATCTCCCTGATGGCGGCGGCCTCGTTCGTGATCGCGATCTGCCCCGGCTACGAGACGATCGGCGTCCTCGCCCCCGTCGTGCTGGTGCTGGCCCGGCTGGTGCAGGGCTTCTCGGCGGGCGGCGAGTGGGGCACGTCGTCGGCGTTCCTGGTGGAGTCGGCGGCCCGCGGGCGGCGCGCGTTCGCCGGGTCGTGGCAGCAGGTGTCGGTCGGCGGCGGCGTGCTGATCGCGTCGGGGCTCGGCACGGTGCTCACCTCCGTCCTCGACGAGGCGGCGCTGTACGGCTGGGGCTGGCGGGTGGCGTTCGCGATCGGCGGCCTGCTCGGCCTGGCCGGGTTGTGGCTGCGGGTGTCGGTGCCGGAGACGGAGGCGTTCGAGCGGGCCGTGGCGTCGGGCCGGACGCGGACGAACCCGCTCAAAACGATGCTCCGTGAGCATCCCCGGGCCGCGCTGCGGGTGGCCGGCGTGGCGAGCGCCGGCACGCTGCTCTACTACGTGTGGATCAGCTACATGCCGACCTACGCCCACATCGACACCGGCATCCCGTTGAGCAGGGCGCTGCTCGCCAACACGATCGCCGTGCTGGTGCTGCTCGTCCTGCTGCCGTTCGGGGGACTGCTGTCGGACCTGGTGGGGCGCAAGCCGACGATGATCGCGTTCGCGCTCGGGTTCCTGGCGCTGGCCTGGCCGGCCTTCCACTTCCTCGACGGCGGCTTCGGCGCGCTGCTGGCCATCGAGCTCGCCGGCGTGGTGTTGCTGGTCGGGTACTCGGCGAACTGCGCGGCGGTCATGGCCGAGCAGTTCCCCGCCGAGGTGCGCACGACGGGCATCGGGCTGCCGTACGCGCTGTCCGTGGGCGTCTTCGGCGGCACCGCGCCGTACGTCACCACCTGGCTCAGCGCCAGCGGCCACCGCGACCTGGTATGGATCTACGTGGCCGGCGCGGCGCTGATCGGCGTGATCGTCTACGCCACCATGCCCGAGACGAAGGGCGAGGAGCTGACCTGACCCGGCCCCCGCGTGACCGGCCGGCCTGCGGGGACCGGGCGCCGGTCAGCGGTCGGCGGCGAGGCTGTGGACCGGGTGCTCGCCCTCGGTCTGCAGCCGGTACTCGCGGCCGTTCTTGGCGCGGTTGTCGTCGATGACCCGCTCGGACGGGGCCTTCTCGCCGCCCATGAGCGCTTCCTGCATCTTCTCGAAGCGCTCGTGGGCCTCCTGGACGTAGCCGGTGCCCAGCGTGGTGTAGTCGATCTGGGTCGCGATCAGCTCGCGCAGGTACTCCTTGTTCGGCTCGAACGTGACCGGGGCCGGCAGTTCGGGCGCGAGGACCTGCTCGGGGTCGCGGCCGTCGTGCTTCTTGAACAGCTCGGCGGCCAGGCGCAGGTGCTCCAGCTCCATGTTGAGGTGGAGCTCCCAGATGTTCTTCACCTTGGGGTCGGACTCGGTCTCCATGAACGAGTGGTACAGGTAGCA